>NZ_RAVZ01000004.1 GCF_003611635.1 Corallococcus terminator
GCCTGGGGTTGCGGGGGCGGGACGAAGCCGTCCGACCCGATGGACTGCCAGGACACGGCGGCGGGGTGCCCGGCGGGGCAGCCCGCGGTGCCGAACGACGTTCCACCGCCCCCCACCGAACCGGAGACACCGCCAACGGAGCCAGACACCGGCTCCAACGAAACACCGCCTCCCGACAAGGAGCCGGAGCAGGTGCCGCCCGCGTCGGGCGCCACGCTGTGGCTGGCCAGGGAAGGCTCCGCCCAGGACGACCTGGCGCTGGACCTGGCGGTGGACGCCTCCGGGGACTTCTTCAGCGCGGCGGTGCACGACTACGACGACCTGGACGCCCGGGCCCCCACGGACGACTCCGTCCAACTGGTGCTCACCCGACGTTCGGGCGCGGGCCAGACGCTGTGGACGCAGGCCTATGACGTCCGCGTGGCCACGGCGCCCCTGGCGTTGCGCGCCGACGTCCGGGTCCGCATCGCGACGGACGGCGCGGGCGGCCTGCTGGTGGCCGGCAACCACCAGGGCCTCATCGACCTGGGCACGGGAAAGCTGGGCGACGGCACCTTCGTCGCGAGGCTGTCCGGAGACGGCGCCACGCTCTGGGCCCACGCATTGCCGGCCCTGACGGTGGCGGACGTGGCGGCGGATGCGCAGGGCCGGCTGTACGTCGCCTATACCGCCCCGGGCACGGTGGACCTGGGCGCGGGCGTGAAGGGCCCCAGCGCGGGCGTGGCGGTGTTCGCGCCGGACGGCACCCCGGAGCGGGCCTTCGCCGTGGGACAGGCGGAGTCCGACGGCGCGGGCGCGCAGCCGCTGGCACTGGCGCTGGCGGAGGACGGCAGCGTCGCGGTGGCGGGGCGGTACGAAGGCACCGTGCGCTTCGGCCCCCACGCCACGCAGGCCGCGGGGTCGGGCAGTCCGTTCGTGGCGCTGTACCGCGCGGACGGGACGCTCGGGTGGGCCAAGGTCCGGCCGGGCGTGAAGGGCGCCGCGCGGGACGTGAGCCGCGGCCCCACGGGCGACGTGGTGGCCGGCGGTGACTTCCAGGGCGGCTTCTCCTGGGCGAACGCGTCGCTGAAGGGCGCGGCCAATCCCAGCCCCTTCGTCGTCGTCACCGCCGCGGACGGCACCGAACGCTGGGCGAGGGAGATGGGTCCGGACGCCCAGATGCAGGGCGTCGCGGTGCAGGCCTCCGGCGAGGTGCTGGCGGTGGGCTACACATACTCGTGGCTGGAGAACGGCACCACCGGCCAGGACGGCCTGGGCTCCGCGCAGCTCTTCACCCAGCGCTTCGATGCGACGGGGAAGGCCCTGGCCTCCCGCCTCTTCCTGGGCGTCACGCCGGAGCCCCGGGGTGAGCTGTATGGCGTGGAGGCGGTGCCCGCGGTGGTGCTGATGCCGGACGGGGACGCGGTGCTGTATGGCCATACCGACCGCGTCACCGACTTCGGCGTGGACAAGATGAAGCCCCTGCGAGGCGACATCTTCCTCTTGCGCGTGAAGTACTGAAGCCACACGGTGGAGAAATGAAAACGGGCCCGGTGCATCCGCGCCGGGCCCGTTCGCATGTCTTCAATTCAAGACATCAACTCAAGACATCAGCTTCCGATTTCGACGTTCTCCAGGACACCCAGCGCGTCGGGGACCAGGAGGGCGGCGGAGTAGTACGTGCTCACCAGGTACTCGCTGATGGCCTTCTCGTTGATGTCCATGCGGCGCACGGAGATGCCCGGCTCCACTTCGTCCGGGAGCTTTCCGGGGTGCAGGCCGATGACGCCCTGATCATCCGCTCCGGTGCGCAGCACGAGGATGGAGCTCGTGAGCGTGTTGGAGATGGGGATCTTGTCGCACGGCAGGATGGGCACGCCGCGCCACCCCATCATCTTGCTGCCAGCCACATCCACCACCGTCGGGTAGATGCCCCGGCGATTGCACTCCCGGCCGAAGGCCGCGATGGTGCGCGGGTGGGCCAGGAAGAAGCGTGACTTGCGACGGCGCGACAGCAGCTCGTCCATGTCATCCGGCGTCGGCGGCCCGCTCCGGGTGTTGATGCGCTGCTTCAGGTCCGCGTTGTGCAGCAGGCCGAACTCAGGGTTGTTGATGAGCTCGTGCTCCTTGCGCTCCTTCAACGCCTCCAGGGTCAGCCGAAGCTGCTCGGCCGTCTGGTTCATCGGGTCGTTGTAGAGGTCCGCCACGCGGGTGTGCACGCGGAGGATGGTCTGCGCCAGGCTCAGCTCGTACTCGCGGGGCTTGAGCTCGTAGTCCACGAACCCGCCCGCCAGCGTGGGCTCGCCGTGGTGGCCGGCGTTGAGCGGGATGGCGGCCTGCCCTGACTTGTCCTGGGGCTTCTTCAGGTTCGCCTTGTACTGGGCCACGTGGGCGCTCAGCGCGGGGGCGTTCTTGATGAGGTCCTCGAACACCTGCTGCGGCAGCGCCATCACGGTGCAGGCGGTGTTCGCCTTCACCGTGAAGGGCCAGACGTCGTTGGACTCCACCACGGCCGAATCGCCGAAGTGGTCGCCGTCCGCGAGCGTGTCCAGGACGACGGGGTCGCCGAACTTGCCCGTGCCCAGCTTCGTCGCCTTGCCGTGCGCGATGAGGAACACGTGCTCGGCGGGCTGGCCCGCCTCCACGATGGAATCACCGGCCTTGTACTGCTTCTGCACGAAACGGCTCGCGAGCGCCCGGACCGTCAGGCCTTCCTCGTCCGCGTCGAACCCGCGCAGCAGCGGCAGCTTGAGCAGCTCCTGGGGGATGACCTCCACCTTGGTACCGACGTTGGTGAAGTTCAGCCGGTCGTCGCCCACGGAGTACGTGAGGCGCCGGTTGACGCGGAACACGCCGTTCGTCGCCACCCAGGGCAGCATGCGCAGCAGCCACCGCGGGGAGATGCCCTGCATCTGCGGCTGGGACTTGGTCGTCGTCGCCAGCTGGCGTGCACCGGCCGTACTGAGGCTGGAGTGCTCGGTGCCGCCGTTGTTGATGGGATTCGCCATGAAGAGAGCTCCGGAAGTGCGTGGGGGCCTGGGACTACGAGCGACCGATTTCGACGCTCTCCAGGATGCCCAGCGCGTCCGGCGTGAGGACGGCCGCGGAGAA
This sequence comes from Corallococcus terminator, assembly GCF_003611635.1. Classification (GTDB taxonomy): domain Bacteria; phylum Myxococcota; class Myxococcia; order Myxococcales; family Myxococcaceae; genus Corallococcus; species Corallococcus terminator. The sequence goes on from NZ_RAVZ01000004.1 coordinate 3,091, forward strand.
GTACGCGGTGACCAGGTAGTTCATGATGGCCTTCTCGTTGATGCCCATGAAGCGGACGTTGAGGCTGGGCTCGATCTCGTCCGGGATGCCGGCCTGGTGCAGACCGACGACGCCCTGGTTCTTCTCACCCACGCGCATCAGCATGATGGAGCTGGTGCGGGACTCGGTGACGGGGATCTTGTTGCAGGAGACGATGGGGATGCCGCGCCAGGCGGGGATCATGTTCCCGTTGAAGTCCACGCTGGTGGGGTAGATGCCCTGGCGGTTGCACTCCTGGCCGAACGCGGCGATGGCGCGCGGGTGGGCCAGGAAGAACGACGGCTCCTTCCACACGGTGGACAGCAGCTCGTCCATGTCGTCCGGCGTCGGCGGGCCGCGGCGGGTGTGGATGCGCTGCTTCAAGTCCGCGTTGTGCAGCAGGCCGAACTCGCGGTTGTTGATGAGCTCGTGCTCCTTGCGCTCCTTCAGGGCCTCCACGGTCAGACGCAACTGCTGCTGGGTCTGGTTCATGGGGTCGTTGAAGAGGTCCGCGACGCGCGTGTGGATCTGCAGCACGGTCTGCGCGACGCTGAGCTCGAACTCGCGGGGCGACGTCTCGTAGTCCACGTAGGTGCCGGGCAGCACGGGCTCGCCCTTGTGGCCGGCGGCCAGCTCGATGGCGGCCTGGCCCGACGTGTCCTGCTTCTTCTTGGAGCGCGCCTTGAACTCGTCGATGTGCTTGCTGAGCGACGGGGCCTGGGCCACCACCGCCTCGAAGGCGGACTGCTGGAGGATGAGCACCGTGACGGGCGTCACGGCCTTCACCGTGAACTGCCAGTAGTCCTGCGACTCCAGCAGCGCCTGGTAGCTGTAGTGGTCGCCGTCGGCCAGCGTCTCCAGCACGGTGGGCTCGCCGTACTTGCCGGCGCCGATGCGGTTCACCTTGCCGTGCGCGATGAGGACGATGGAGTCGGCTTCCTTGCCGGCCTCGGTGATGACCTCACCGGCCTTGTACTCCTTCTGCGTGAAGCGGTTGGCCAGGGCCGCGAGCACTTCCGCGTCCTCGTAGCCGCGCAGCAGGGGCAGTTCGCCCAGCTCCGCCGGGATGACCTGCACCTTGGCGCCGGTGCTGGTGAAGGTGACGCGGCCGTCGCCCACGGCGTAGCTCATGCGGCGGTTGACGCGGTACGTACCGCCGGACACCTGCACCCACGGCAGCAGCTTGAGCAGCCACCGCGAGGAGATGCCCTGCATCTGCGGCTCGGACTTGGTGGTCGTCGCAAGCTGACGTGCCGCCGCGGTCCCGAGGCTCAGCGAGTTCTCATCGTGCGTCTTGGAGTTCGACATGGGTCACCTTTCCCTAGGTTGAAAAGACAGAAGTTGAAGAAATCAAAGCCTGTTCACTGCGAAGACAGAATCAGGGGCGCTCGCGCTTGAACAACTCCGCGACCTTCATCGCGGACGTGCCCAGCGCGCCAAGACTGCCGAGGTTGCCGGTCTTGAACTTGGGAATCGCGGCGTCTCGCAATTCGAATTCCTTGTAGCGGTCCACCGCCGCGTGCCACATCGGGATGCCCGCCATCCACTGCTGGAGCTGCTCCACGTACTTGTGCAGCTTCTCCTGCCCGTCCGTGTCCAGGTCGAAGGAGCGGATGACGACCGGGATCTCCTTGGCGACCAGGTGCTCGAACTGCTTCATCCGGGCGGTCATCAGGTGGTTCAGGACGAGGACGGCCTCGTCCTTGTCCACGCCCAGGAACTTCTGGACCACGAGCACGCCGTTGTTGAGCTCACCCTCGAACTCAATCTCCTTCTGGTAGGAGAAGATGTCGTTGACGAAGCAGGCGTAGTCGGCGGCCGAGTTCTCCAGCGCGCGCATCGTGCGCGTCTTGAAGACAGCCTCCGGGATGGCGTCGCCCTTGGACAGGCGCGACAGGCTCATGGTGAGGTCGGAGCCGAACGTCTTGCGACGCATCTCCACGTAGTCCACCGGGTCCGGCACGCGGTTCAGGATCTGGTTGTTCAACTCCCAAACCCAGCTCTCCGTCATGTCCTGGATGGCCTTGCGGAACAGCTTGCGGCCGTAGGCGGAGAGCGGGCCGGCCGTGCGCTTCCACAGGTCCGCCAGACCGATTTCCACGGGGTTGGTGGGCACCGCGGCGTTCACGGCCTCCACGTCATCCGGCATGAACTGCGTGAGGCGTGCGTTGAACAGCTTCGCGCCCGGCATGTCGCGCGTGTAGCTGTAGAGCGCGGGGAAGTAGTCGTCCGCGTAGGTGCCCCACACCAGCCAGCACGCCGTCAGGTCCAGTTGTTCGGGGAGCGCGTCCGGGTGGATGAGCGCGCCGCAGAGGGCCACGTCCGCGACGTCGAACTTGTGGTCGTCCCAGATGTAGAGCCCCACGCCGGGCAGTTCGTCCAGCATGCCCATCCGGCGCGCCCAGTCCTTGGAGTTGCGCCGCGCGCGCTCCAGGTGGGGGCTCAGGTACGTGCTGTAGGGCATGTAGAACTTCGGCAGCTTCACCGGGCCCACGTGCTGGCGGGGGACGTGGCTGAAGCTGCGGGCGCGAGGCCCCAGGCCCAGCGCGCCGGCCGTCAGCGGCAGCTTGATGGCGGACATGCCCAGGCCGCTGGGCAGCGGGATGGACAGCTCCCGGTTCTCCCGGCCGGCGGTCTGGTTCATGTAGCGGTTGGAGCGCATGTGCCACTCGTGGCCGCCGGACTGCCAGTCCTGGAGGCCGCGCAGGTACAGCATGACCTGCGCCTGCTCCGCCGGGTTCAGGCCGTACTCCGCGAAGAGCCAGGGCAGCTCCGTCGCGGCGGTGTTCTCGAACTGCTGGAGCCGGGACGTCAGCAGGTCGTTGACCAGGTCCGCGGCGCGCTGCGTGTCGCACTCGAGGAACTTCTCCACCACGAGCACGCCGTTGGAGAGTTCGCCCTCCTCCAGGATTTCGCGCTCGTAGGAGAACAGGTCGTTGCGCAGGTGGACGGCGTCGGAGAACGTGTCCTTGAAGACGCGCATCGGGCGGCTCTGGACGACGCGGGCCGGGATCTCCGCGACGGCATGCTCCACCAGGTCCGACGACCACGGAGCGCCACCGACCTTGCGGCGCATCTCGATGTATTCGATGGGATTGGAGACGCGCGCCTCGCTGATGTTCTCGATTTCCCACATCGATTCATCGAGCAGGTGCTTGGTGTTCTCGTAGAAGCGGCGGCGCCACTCCATGGACATGGAGGGCACGGTGCGCTGCCACAGGTTCCACAGGCCACGCTCCACCGCGTTGGTGGGCTCCGGCGGCGTTTGCGCCAGGTCCAGCGGCATGAACAGCGGCAGCCGGTCCAGGTACGCCTGACCGCCCTGGATGTCGCGCGAGTACTTGTAGACCTCCAGGAAGTGGTCGTCGAAGTAGAAGACCCAGACGTACCAGTCGGTGATCAGGTCCAGTTCGATGCTCGGCGCTTCCGGGTGCGTGTACGCGCAGAGCAGCGCGTAATCCATGCCGTCGAAGCGACGCTCGCTCCAGACTTCCCGCTGCGTCCCGTCGTTCGCGGGGCCCAGGATGCCCATCTCGTACGACCACGCCTTGGTGTGGACGCGGGCCGCTTCGAGGTGGGGGTTCAGGCGCGCGGGCCAGGGAACGTAGAAATCGGGCAGCTCGAACGGCTGCTTGTGACGCGCCTTGGACATGGTGACCCCTCGTTGAACTCGCGCCCCTTGTAGTGGTGTTGGGAAGCCGACTCCACGGTAAACGTGGTGCTCCGAAGATTTTGAATTATCTCGGGAATTAGGAATAGCGGACTGGGTTGACCTTCACCCACCGTCCGTCATGGGTTTGTTTCCGTGTTGGCGGGAACCCGTTGCAGATTGGCATTTCCGCCACTCACGGCCGGTGCGGAACGGCAGGCAAAAGGCATCCACCGGCGGGTCGTTCCGACCCGTCGCGAAAGGATCCACATGCTTGCCCAAATCGTCCTCTTCGACGGCTTCGACCTGTTGGATGCGCTGGCCCCCTATGAAGTGCTGTGGGCGGGTGGCGACATCGCGGGGGGCGCGTTGAAGGTGGAGCTCGTTTCCTTCGAAGGCGCTCGCGAGGTGCCGAGCACTCCCACAGGTATGTCGGTGAAGGCCACGGGCCGCATCGACCTGGAGCGCGCGGACCTGCTCATCATCCCGGGCGCCGCGGGTTCGCTGGGTGGAGGTGGACCGGGCTCCATTCCGGCGCTGCTCGCCAGCGCCGTGGGGACGGGGCTGGCGGACGTGCTCCATCAGGCGTTGGGGAAGCCGGGGCTCACGGTGGGCACGGTGTGCGGAGGCTCGCTGCTGCTGGGCATGGCGGGGCTGTTGAAGGGGCGCCGCGCCACCACGAACCACTCGGCCCTGGAGGCGCTGAAGGCCACGGGGGCGGACGTCATCGCCGCGCGCATCGTGGACGACGGCAATCTGGTGACGGCCGCGGGCGTCACGTCCGGGTTGGACCTGGGCGTGTACCTGCTGGAGCGGACGGTGGGGCCTCGCGTCGCGCACGGCGTGGAAGCGCTCTTCCAGTTCGAGCGGCGCGGCACGGTGTGGCGCGCGCAGGGGCATGAAGCCCTGGCCTGGTGAAGTCCTTCCTCTCTTCGACTCAACCGAGAAGCGCACCCATGAACGACCTCACGAACATGACGTCCGTGTGTTCGGGGTCACTGCTGCTGGCCGCTGCGGGCCTGCTGCGGGGCTACCGCTCCACGTCGCACTGGGCGGCGCTCGAACCCGGCCCCTCCCTTCAACGCGGGCACGCCGGATGCTGCGGGCCCTGAGCTGACGCAGCGGGTGCTCCAGTTCCTTGATGAATCCCAGCAGCACCTGCAGCGGCTCTCCGACGATGCCTGGAGCGCCATCGCGGCTTGAGCGGAAGCGGGGAGCGGGCCGCAGCATCACCGATGGGATAGCCTCCTGCGGCTTGCCCGAGAGTAGGAGGCTTCCGTGTATCGGCAGGAGAGAAAGGTGCGGATGGGGATGCTGATGGGAATCAGCATCCTCGGAACCTTGAACCCGCCGACAGCCCATGCGGAGCCTCCCATGACCAAGGCCCCCAGTTGCATCAAGCGGGGTTGGCCCGCGACCGTCACCTGCGGAAGCACACCGTGCTTCGTTTCGAGCTGTGGCGAAGGCAAGTGCCCCTACTGCTTCATCAAAGGCATGGACGATCTCGCCATCAAGGGATGGGCGGTCTACACGTGCGCGAGCGGTGACTCCGTGACGGGCAAGGCACTGCTGTTCAACACGCTGCCCTTCAACGCTCGCCTGGGGCCCTTCTGTGGCTGAGGCCGCGTGGGAACAGGAAGCGGCCTTCGTGGCGGAGGCGCTCAATCTCCTGACCGTGCTGGCCGCACCGCGGCTCTACGCGCGGTGGTGCACGCAAGCCCCGGCGGAGGAGCTGCGTACAGTGCTCCAGTCCCGCACGGCTGCGCTCGCGGCGTTCTGCGCGAAGGCGTGGGGGAGCCCGGATGCGGAGCGCTTCCGCTCAGCAGCCTCCAAGGTGCGAACGCTTGCCGAGTCCCTGGCGGGCGCTCCCCCCAGAAGCCTCATGGAACCCGGATGGAACACCCAGGCCCGCGAATGCCTGGGAGCGCTCGGTTTTCCAGCGCCTCCTGAAGGATGGGACGCCTTCGAAGGGTGGCGCGCCGACGGCGATTCCTAACGGTGCGGCGAGCGACGCGACGGGCTTTTGCGAGCGCCCGCACGGGTACCGTCGGGCCGCGCTTCGTGGTCGTCTTGCGCGCGCAGGCCCCCCGAGCCCCTGTCGTGGTGTCCTCTTCCTTCACGCCACTCCGTTGACGGCGTCGAGCCCGAGAAACGAGCAAGCCCTCTCGGGCCTTACTGACGGGGTTGCACTGGCGCCGGAGGTACTGGCGCCGGGTGGGGAGGTGACGGTGGCACAGGGGAAGCCGGAGCCTCGGGCGCAGACGGAGAAGGCGAGGCAGGTGGAGCTATCGGTGCGAGCGGAGCAACCTCCTGGTCCGGAGGGGACCCGGCGTCAGGTGGCGCTGAATCCGAAAGGTCCTCGCCAGCCGGAGTCGGAGCTTTCGCAACCACGACGCCCTGGGGCGTCACCGCATACACCTCCCACCAGTCGAGAACGCGTCCGCTGGGTCCGCCGCAGCGATGAAACCGTTGGTCCACGACCACGAAGTACAAGTCGGACGTTGGGCCCGTGAAGACGGAGACATCCAAGCCCTGCTCCGGGCTTGAGCACCCCGCGAACAGGTCCGGAAACGGGTTGGTCCGCACCACCTCACGGATGGCCCCCGCCGCTGCGAGCGCGGCACCGGCTTCCATGGACTCGGCGACAGTCCTCGCCGAATGCTCGTCCGGCCACGTCACCTCGCCCTTCCAGACGACAGCGGGCGCAGCACACCCGTGAAGCAACGCGGCCCACCCAGCAAGCGTCAATGCCTTGATCATTTTCCACACCTAATCACGGAGTAACCGCAACCCACCGGTGCGACATTCGGGAGCCACGCTCCGGAAGGGCGGGCGAGCGCTGCGTGGGGCGCAGATTCCCAGCGTGACCCACCGAGCCCGGACATCGCTCCACTGCTGGACCTCGCCCGTGGGGAAGTAGCGCAGAAAGAGGCGAGTCCCATCCTGGCGCTCCGCCACCAGCGCCGAGGCCATCTCGATGGCGGAGTTCTTGAAGAGCGCCGGAACAGGGTTCCCAGGGATCAGGCGCACTTCCGCCATGGAAACGAAGGGTTTGAGCACGTCCGTAGGCCAGACGCCGAGGTCCTGAGAAGACGGGGCCCCAGCACACGGATGGTTGTGGACATAGCCTACGACCCACACCTGCGAAGACGGGAAGTCATCGTCCTTCACCACGAAGAACGGCTTGCAGGCCTCATGGCTCCCCCGGATGGGCTCCGCCACCCGCCAGGACAGGGAGTCACGACTGCCCGCCACATACACGGTCGAGCAGTACTCCGTGGACAACCCCACAATGGGACGCCGCGTTCCCGCATCACATGTCTTCGCCCCCGGAAGCTTCAGCATCGCCTCCGCCACATCCCGCAGGAGTCCTATCGGGATGGAAGCATCCCCCGCGGGCATCACCACGGAGGGCACTTCCGACCACGGCCCTCGCGCCATCTCCGCATCGGGAGCGAGGATGGTGGGTGGAGTGGAAGCAGCGCATCCCCCCAGGAAGAGCAAGAGCGGGACGCCAAGCTTGAAGGAGCCGAAGGAGGCCATCGGCGCCGAGTATAGAGGCGGCGGTCGCAGCCACTGCGCGCGCCCTTGCGGCGCGGGGAGCGCGCATCCCTTCACGGGACGGCCACCCTCCCCACCTCCCGCCAGCGAAAGTCCTAACGGCGCGGCGAGCGACGCGACGGGCTCTTGCGAGCACCCGCGCGGGTGTTCTTCCGAGCCGTCGTGCCGCGCTTCGCGGTCGTCTTGCGCGCGGTGCGACCCGCGGCGGCGCGACGGACCGGCGACTTGCGGGCCCCACGCTTGGCGGTGGCGCGCTTCGCCGTTCCGCGCTTCGCGGTGGCGCGCTTGGCGGTCCCACGCTTGCCCGCGGCCTTCTTCGCGGAGGGACGCTTGCCGGCCGCCTTCTTCGCGGACGTGCGCTTCGTGGTCGCACGCTTCGCGGCCCCCGTGCTGCGGCGGGGCGCGGCCTTGCGCGCGCTCTTGCGCTTCCCAGAGGCACGGCGGCGCGACGGCGTGGCGGACTCACCGACCGGCATCACGGTGTTGGACAGCGACGGGAACTCGTTCGGGTCCTGCGCGTTCGTTTCGGTGTTCATCAACAGCCTCCAGGTTCGAAAACACCTGGAGGGTACGCGCAACCGCATGAAGTCAACCCATGCGCCCCCATGCAGATGCACGCCATCCAACGAATGCTCGCGTGACAGCCATCGCGCGAGGCCGAAAATCCGGCCCCGGCGCGCACGGGTCAACGCTTCGCTACACAGCGCCCTTCAGGAACGCGGCCAGCTTCTCGTACGCCACCGCGAGCGGAGGGATGGGCGCGCTCTCGTGGAGCTGGTGCGCCTGCGCCGTCTCACCGGGCCCGAAGTTCACCGCGTCCACGCCCCACTCACCGAAGCGCGCCACGTCCGTCCACGCCTGCTTCGACGCGGCCGGCAGTCCCGTGAGCGCCATCAGCCGCTGGAAGAGCGGGTTGCCCGCCGCCACCGGTCCACTGGGCGACGCATCCGTGAACTCAACGTCCGCGCGGCCCGCCACCAGCGCCAACACGTCCTGCTTCGCCTGCGCCACGCTCTTGCCCGGGGCGAAGCGGTAGTTGAGGTTCAGCTCGAACGCCTCCGGCACCACGTTGCGCGCCCGGCCTCCCTTGGCCAGCGTCGCGCTCATCACCTCGTAGAAGGGGAAGCCCGCGACGTTCACTTCCACGCGCTCGCGCCCCAACAGCTCCGTCAGGAACGGACCCGCCTTGTGGATGGCGTTCTCCCCCTGCCACGGCCGCGCCGAGTGCGCGCTGCGCCCGTTGAAGCGCACCGTCACCTGCATGCTGCCGACACAGCCCACCTGCACCACGCCGTCCGTGGGCTCCATCGCGATGCCGAAGCTCACGCGCGACAGGTCCGGCCGCTTCTCGTACAGCGGGATGAGGCCACTCTCCGCGTAGGCCCCCTCCTCACGCTCGTACAAGAGGAAGGCCACGTTGACGGGCAGCGTGTCGCGGCGCAGGTCCTCCGCCAGCGCCATCATCACCGCCAGGCCGCCCTTCATGTCGGAGGCGCCCAGGCCGTGCACGCGCTCACCTTCGATGCGCGGCGTGCGGCCCACGTCGCCCGGATGCATGGGCACCGTGTCCAGATGTCCGATGAGCGCCACCGTGGGCCGGGGGTCGTCCAGCGACCCCAGCAGCAGCGTGTGGCCTACGCGGAAGACGTCTTCACGGCGGAAGTGACGCAGCGCCCAGCCCTCGACGTGGTCCGCGATGGGACCCTCGTGGCCAATGGGGCTGTCGATGCGGCACAACTCGAGCGTCGTATGGGCAAGACGGGCGGCGAGGTCGTTGGAAGCCATGCGCGGCCCACCATACTCCCCGCCCCCGCCCACTCCCAGCACGCCGCCCGGGCGCCTACAGGTCCTCGAAGGCCGTCACGCCGTCCAACACCGTGACGGCGATGCACGCGGGCCCCTGCAGGGCCGTGAAGTCGTGCATGGAGCCGTCCGTCTTCTCCAGCTCCTCGCCCGGCCACACCTCATGGCCGTTGTCCTCGCGGAAGCCGCCCTCCAGCACCAGGTTCCACTCGCGGCCCTGGTGGGTGTGGCGGGGGTAGCGCGCCCCGGGCAAGAGCCGGACGATGGCCGCCATCATCCCCTCGCGCGCGGGGCCCGTCTCCACCGGCATCAACTCCACGCCCTCCACCGGGCCCGGCATCCAGTTGTTCGGATCCGCCATGGACTCCAGCAGCGACAGCGCCCGCTCCTTCGTCACGTCCAGGAACGCGGCCACCTGCCCGCCCCAGCGGGCGAAGCGGCCAGGGCCTTCCATCTCCCGCATCAGGCGGGGAAGGGCTTCAGCCGGGGGCTGCACCGGGGCGATCAGCGTCCCGAGCGCATCCACGGCCGGCGTCAGTCGCGCCAGCTCCGCCCGGCACCGGGCACAGCCGTCCAGGTGAAGGGAGGCGGCGTCCCGGCGGGCCGGTTCCAGGGTCCCGAGCAGCCACTCGGGAAGGATGTCGTCGAGGTGTTCCATTGGGTTCTTGGGACCGCGCAGGGTCACCGAGGTTCTATACGCGCCCCCGGCGACAGCGGATTTTCCGTCCTCACACGGGGACGGCGAACTCCCGCAGGGCCGCGTTCAGGCTCGTCTTCTGGTCGGTGGACGCCTTGCGCTGCCCGATGATGAGCGCACACGGGACCATGTACTTCCCGGCGGGGAACTCCTTCTCCCGCATCCCGGGAATCACCACGCTCCGGGCCGGAACGCGCCCCTTGTAGACGCGCTCCTCGGGACCGGTGACGTCGATGATCTGCGTGGAGGCCGTCAGCACCACGTTGGCGCCCAGCACCGCTTCCTCCTCCACCACCACCCCCTCCACCACGATGGAGCGGCTGCCCAGGAAGGCCCCGTCCTCGATGATGACCGGCGTCGCGGAAGGCGGCTCCAGCACGCCGCCCAGCCCCACGCCGCCCGAAAGGTGGACGTGGCGGCCCACCTGCGCGCAGGAGCCCACCGTGGCCCAGGTGTCCACCATGGTGCCCGCGCCGACCCGGGCCCCGATGTTCACGTAGCCCGGCATCACCACCGCGCCCCGCTCCACGAAGGCGCCGTAGCGCACCGTGCCCGGCGGCACCACGCGCACGCCCGCGGCCTCCAGGCCCTTCTTCAGCGGCACCTTGTCGTAGAACTCGAAGGGGCCCACCTCCATCACCCGCATCTCCGACACCGCGAAGAACAGGAGGATGGCCTCCTTCACCCAGGCGTTCACCCGCCAGCCTTCAGGGCCCTTCTCCGCGACGCGCAATTCGCCGGCATCCAGCAGCGCCAGCGTTTCGCGCACCGCCGCCACGGTGTCCGCGTCCTTCAGCTTCGTGCGGTCCGCGAAGGCCGCGGACACCCTCTGGGAGAGGTCTTCGATGGAGGTGGCCATGGGCCCGGGTTGAATCACACTTCAGCTTTTCGCGCCGCACCCGAGTGGCTTTCGTCCACCCCCGCCGGAAGCCCGGCCTCAGACGTGCGAAGCCCCCGGAATCAGGGCCAGCGGCAGGGTCTGGGTCGGGATTTCCCCGTGAAACATGGGGTCCGCCTTCGTCAGCGGGCCGGTGCCCTCGCGCAGGAGGACGGCGCCCTGGAGCACCCGTCCCACGGCGGACAGGGGCACTTCCTTCCAGTGCCGGTTGAAGGGTGAGCGCCGGACATAGAGGTGCTCCTGACCGATGAGCGCCACGTAACCCAGCAGGGTCCCATCCGCGGCGCGCACGCGCATGCCGCTGATGATGGAGCGTCGTTCGAACGGCGTGTCGTCGAAAGCCATCGGTCGTCACCTCCCGTGGATGAGGCAGAGGAGGCAAAGGTGGGGACGACCGGGAGCGGACGCGAGTGGCCCCTGCCCGCCCGCCCCCCTTTGGGAGGAACGGGCGGAGGGGTCCGCCACGCTACGGACCCACGGCCTTCGCCACCGCGTCCACCACCTCCTGGTCGGTGGGGAATGCCAGACCCGCCTTGCGGATGACGACCCGGCCGTTCACGGCGACTTCATAGATGCCCGAAGAGCCCTTCTTCAGCTCTGCTTCCAACTCCAGCTCTTCCTTCAGCGCGGCCGCCGCACGGGCGGCCCTGGGGGCGTAGCCTCAAGCCGTGCAGTAGGTGATGGTCACCGTCGTCTGGGACATGGAAGGCCTCCTGGCGTTTCGGAAGGTGCGCGGAGTGCGCACGCCCGGTCCCCCTTTGGGTAATTCACGCAGGGGTCCGGCGCCAGTCCCAGCAGGCGCGTTTCGCGTTCCACCGTCACCCGCTAGCCTGCGCCCGCCATGACGACCGTTTTTGCGCCCTTGGAAGCCGCCTACGACCCGGAGGCCTTCCGGACCACCGCCCACACCCTGATGGACCAGCTCGCGGACTACCTGAAGGCCGCGCTGAAGGGGGGCGCGATGCCGGTGCTGCCTTGGGCCCCGCCTTCCGTGAACCAGGAGCGCTTCGCCACGCCCTTCCCGGAGGAGCCTCCCGCCGAACTGGCCCCGGCCTTCGCGAACCTCATGGCCCGCGTGCTGGAGGGCTCCCACCACCTGCACCACCCCCGCTACGTGGGCCACCAGGTGACGGCGCCGCTGCCGCTGGCGGCCCTGTGCGACGCCGTGTCGTCGCTGCTCAACAACGGCATGGCCGTGTACGAGATGGGCCCGGTGGCCACCGCGATGGAACACCACGTGCTCGCGTGGATGGCCTCCAAGCTGGGCCTGCCGGAGGGCGCCCGGGGCGTGCTCACCTCCGGCGGCAGCGCGGGCAACCTCACCGCGCTGCTCGCCGCGCGCCAGGCGAAGGCCGGCTTCGATGCGTGGAACGGCGGCGCGCATGCGGGCCCGCCCCTGACGGTGCTCGTTCCCCGCTCCGCCCACTACTGCCTGGCCCGGGCGGTCCGCATCATGGGCTGGGGCGAAGGCGGCCTCACACCGGTGGACGTGGACGCGTCCTTCCGCGTGCGGCCGGACGCGCTGGAGGGCGCGCTCCAGGAGGCCCTGAAGCAGGGGCGCAAGCCCATCGCGGTGGTGGCCAGCGCGGGCTCCACCGCCACCGGCGCCTTCGACCCGCTGGAGCCGGTGGCGGACTTCGCCGAAGAGCATGGCCTGTGGTTCCACGTGGACGGCGCACACGGGGCCGCCGCCAGCCTGAGCCCGAAGTACCGCGCGCAGGTGAAGGGCATCGAACGGGCGGACTCCGTGGTCTGGGACGCGCACAAGGGCCTGCTCATGCCCGCGCTGGTGACGGCGGTGCTCTTCCGCGACGGGGCGCGCTCCTTCGACGCCTTCTCCCAGGAGGCCCACTACCTCTTCCACGGCGACGACCCGCGCCCCTACAGCGACGTGGGCCTGCGCACCCTGGAGTGCACCAAGGAGATGATGCCCCTCAAGGTGTACGCGTGCCTGTCCGTGCTGGGCACCCGCGTCTTCGAGGAGGCCGTCACCGCGTCCTACGACCAGGCCCGGCGGTTCGCGGCCATGCTCGCGGCCACCCCGGACTTCCAGGTGGCGCTGCCCCCGGACTGCAACATCGTCTGCTTCCGCCACACGCCCGCGCACGTGCCGAAGGAAGGCTGGGATGCCCTCCAGGCCCGCCTGCGGGAGGCGCTGGTCACCGGGGGAAATTTCTACCTGGTGCAGACGCGGCTGCCGGACGGGGTGTACCTGCGCACCACCCTCATCCACCCCCTCACCGGGGATGGGGACCTGGAGGCGCTCCTGGAGGCCCTCCGTCGGGCGGCGGGACCCTGAATTTTGTGTGCAAGGGAGTCGCCCGGGGCCACGAAACGCGATAGGGGCGGGTCGCCATGCTCGTCTCGCTCGTCATCCCCGTCTACAACGAGATTCCCACCCTGGCGGAAATCCTCCGCCGCTGCATCGCCGTGGACTTCCCGAAGGAGCTCGTCCTGGTGGATGACTGCTCCAAGGACGGCAGCCGTGAATTCCTGCGGCAGCTTTCCGAACAGGGCCTGGCGCTCCTGGGGGGAAACCCGACGAACCGCAACGAAGTGCGCGTGCTCTTCCAGGACAAGAACCAGGGCAAGGGGGCCGCGCTGCGCCGGGGATTCGCCGAGGCCACCGGGGACATCATCCTCGTGCAGGACGCGGACCTGGAATACGACCCCCGGGACATCCCGCGCGTCATCCAGCCCATCCTGGACGGGGACGCGGACGTCGTCTTTGGCAGCCGGTTCATCGGTTCGCCGCGCCGGGTGCTCTATTACTGGCATACGGTGCTGAACAACCTGCTGACCATGCTCTCCAACATGACGAGCGGGCTCAACGTCACCGACATGGAAACCTGCTACAAAGCATTCCGTGCGGAGGTGTTGCGGTCCGTGCACGTGGAGGAGGACCGCTTCGGCTTCGAGCCCGAAATCACCGCCAAGGTGGCGCGCGGAAACTGGCGCGTGTTCGAGGTGCCCATCAGCTACCACGGGCGCACCTACGAGGAGGGTAAGAAGATTGGATGGAAGGATGGCGTTCGCGCCCTCTACGCCATCGCGAAGTACTCCGTGAAGCGCTGAAGGCCGCTCGGGCGGCCCGCCGGGACGCGACCGCGTTTCCCGGACTCCGCCCGCCTGGCTGCTGTCCTGGGGAGGATGCGGTCCATCCTCCAGGCGGCACGGCGGGAGTGCGGAGAATGGAACACAGCGGCCGCTATAGCTGGTTATCCAGCAGGCGGAACCCCAAGGTGCTTCCGGCTTTTCTTCCTCCGTATTGCGGCGCGTAGTAGTTTCGTCAACGCACTCCGTCTGAAGGGCTGGGAAGTTTCGGGGCCCTTCCGAAAGTTTCCGCCCCCGTATGTTCGACTGGCTCCACACCCTGTTTTCGCGCGACCTCGCCATCGACCTGGGTACGGCGAACACGCTCATCTACATCCGCGGTCAGGGCATCGTTTCCAACGAGCCCTCGGTCGTGGCGGTGCAGCAGGATTCGCGCGGGGGCAAGAAGGTCCTCGCGGTGGGCAAGGAGGCCAAGGAGATGCTCGGCAGGACGCCGGGCAACATCGTGGCCATCCGGCCCATGAAGGACGGCGTCATCGCCGACTTCGAAATCACCGCCGCGATGCTGCGCTACTTCATCCAGAGTGCGCACAACCGCAAGACGCTGGTGAACCCCCGCATCATCATCGGCATCCCGTCCGGCATCACGGAGGTGGAGCGCCGCGCGGTGCGCGAAGCGGCCGCCAACGCGGGCGCCCGGGAGGTCTACCTCATCGAGCAGCCCATGGCCGCGGCGATTGGCGCGGGCCTGCCGGTGACGGAGCCCAGCGGCAACATGATTGTCGACATCGGCGGTGGCACCTCCGACGTCGCGGTCATCAGCCTCGCGGGCATCGTGTTCGCCAAGTCGGTGCGCATTGGCGGCGACAAGCTGGACGAGGCGATCATCCAGTACGTCAAGCGCAAGTACAACCTGCTCATCGGTGAGCGCACGGCGGAGCTCATCAAGATGGGCATCGGCACGGCGTACCCGACGGACGAGGTCATGACCATGGAGATCAAGGGTCGCGACCTGGTGGCCGGCGTGCCGCGCACCCTCACGGTGTCCAGCGACGAGGTCCGCGACGCGCTCGCGGAGCCCGTCAACGGCATCGTCGAAGCGGTGAAGCTGACGCTGGAGCGCACACCCCCGGAGCTGGCCGGTGACATCGCCGACAGGGGCATCGTGCTGGCCGGTGGCGGCGCGCTGCTCAAGAACCTGGACACGCTCCTGCGCGAGGAGACGGGCCTGCCGGTGTTCCTCGCCGAGGACCCGCTCTCCGCCGTGGTGATTGGCGCGGGCAAGGCGCTGGAGTCGCTCGACATCCTCCGCCAGGTCTGCCAGCCGGGCTGAGCCTTCCGCCCCTTGCTGCACCGTGACGGCGCCGGACCCGCTTCTTCAGGGGTCGGCGCCGTTCGCGTTTCCGGACACCGGGGTGCCTGCGGCGGGGGTGCCTGCGGCGGGGGCGCCCTTCGGCGGAGGCAGCCCGGTGGGCTCCACCACCCGCGCCTCGCAGTTGGGCCGGCGGCCCTCGCGATTGTTCTCCTCCTGGTTCCAACGCCGGATGAGGTCGCCCGTCAGCATGACCATGACGCCGTCGGGGGACTTGTGGGGCACCTTGGTGTCCATGCACGTGTCGAAGGCGAGCTTCATCCAGCCAGGCGCGGCGCGGACGGCGAAGCCCTGGAGCGCATCCAGCCCCGCCAGTCCGTCCAGCCGACCCGTGAACACCGTGTAGCCCTCCTTCGCCTCGCGGCGGGCGCGGACCAGCACGGCGGCGGCGCGCAGGTCGGGTGACAGGCGGGAGAACGCCGGGGTGACCTCACCGGAGTGCAGGTACTTGAGCAGCGGGTCGCGGGCGAAGAGCAGCGGCAGGGACGTGGTGAAGAGGCGCTTGCCCCGCGCATCCCCCGTGCGCGTGAGCTCCAGGGCCAGCAGCGCGACGACCTCCGGCTCCATGCGGGCCAGCACCGCGTCGGGCTCCTTCGCGGCCTGCGCCATCGCGCGCGCGGGCTGCTCCAGGAGGTCCCTCGTGAGGCCCAGCACCGTCTGGTCGATGGGGGACTTCAGCGCCAGCCGCTCCTCCTCCTTGAACATCCGCCGACCGGTGAGCAGGTCCAACAGCAGCATCCGCTCCGGCTGACGCGTCATCGCCGGGGGAATCCAGTCGCGCAGCACGTAGGGCGTGTGCGCGGGCCCGACGACCTCCGCCAGCCGCCCGGCCAGCACCAGGAACTCCCAGCTCCGGTGACGGGGGTCCTGCCCGAAGCGGTGCACCAGCGCCGTCGCCGCGTCCTTGCGCCACGCGCGCAGGTGGATGCGGACGAACAGCTCCAGTTGCTCCACGGTTTCGGGCGGGTGCTTCGCCGCGAACACCTCCACCTGGCGGGAGGTCTCCCGCACGAAGTCCCGGGTGGGGCCCGCCGTCTGCTCCCGCGACGCCAGCGGATCCTCCAACTCCTTGCGCCAGCGAGTCTCCAGCAGGGCGCGGCCGACGTCAGGCGAGTCCGGGAAGCGCTTCGCCAGGCCCTCGTATTCAGGCAGGGCCAGGGAGGACAGCACGTCCATCGTGCGGGCCCGTCGCAGGTAGAGGGCGGGCAGCGGCTGGTCCCGGAACGCGTTCTCGTGCTCGTAGTAGCGCTCCAGGGCTTCCCTTCCCAGGCCCGCGGAAGCCATCAGGTCCTGCGCCAGGGATTGGGCGCCCAGGTCGTTCTGCCACTGGTGCATCAGCATCCGGGCGAAGGTCGCGGTGTTCTTCGCGCGCGGGTCGCCGGGCCGGTGGTCGTGGGTCTGCGCATCCGCGAGCAGGACGCTTCGGGCCGCCAGCTCACGCGCGCGGACGTTGCCCGCCTCCACCTCCGCGACGGCGGAGGCCACCTGCCCCGCGGCCTGCCAGCGGCCCGCCTCCATGTGGGCGAGCACGGTGGATTCCCAGTCCGCCTTCGTGACGACGAGCGCCTCGTCCGGGAAGAGCAGCGAGCCGGTGTCCGACAGGGGCCGGCGGCCCAGCAGGCCCGTCGTGGGCGACGCCGGGGGCGCGTGGCCTTCCAGCGTCGCCGCGCCGCGCACGTTGTAGACGATGTGGTCGCCGTCCGTGGGCAGCACCACGTCCTCGAAGGGCCACTCCGAACCGGGCCAGTTCGCCCTGCCGTGCGGCGCTTCGTCCTTCTCCAGCGTCACGACGCCGTCGACCCGCGCTCCGGGCGCCACCTCCCAGTGCTGCGCGCCGATGCGCACCTCCACCGTCCGCGACAGGCCGTTGACCACCGACACGGCATGCTTGTGGCCCAGGGTGAGCAGCATGGCCCCCAGCCCCACGCCCACGCCGAGCCCCAACACCACACAGCCCACGACGCCCGCGCGGCGCCATGCCCGCCGTGCCGGGGGCGGCACCTGCCCGATGACCTGGAGCGGCGCCGAGGCGACAGTGCGCACCAGGTAGTCATTGAGCGGCCACACCGGCAGCCCGAACACCGTCACGGTGCGCTCGGCGACGAAGGGGGCGTCAGGCGAGGTGGACGAGGGCTGGCCCTTCCACCGCAGGCCCGTGCCCAGGAAGGACGGCGTCCGGGGAGTCGGGGCCGAGGTGACGAACGCCCTTCGGTCCTCCAACAGCGCGGCGAGCAGGTCGCGCGTGGGCCCCGGGCGCTCCTTCTCCAGCCTTCGCACCAGCAGCGCATGCACCTTCCACGCGTCACCGGTCGCGAGCGCCTCCGACAGCGCGGCGTCCGGAAGCAGTTCGGCCAGACGCGGAGCGCGCTCCAGCAGGCCGCTGGGATCCGTGGGAAGGGCGAGGGACATGGGGGCGCATTCAACCCGTCACCCGGAGGGTGGGGGCAAGCCCCCGGGCCCTGAATCCCATCCGTCATCGGGAGGGTGGATCGCCTCCGGCGGGTGCCCGATGCTCCGCGCCATGGACGCGATGGACTTCTGGCTCCTCTCCGTGATTCTGGCGCTCGGGCTGGGGCGCTTCCTTCAGATGCGCGACATGCGCCGTGCACCCTCGCAGGAGGAGGCGGTGACTCCCCGCAAGCTGTCCCCCATGCGCATCACCGCCCGGGTGCTGCTGGGCTACGCCTACGTCATGGCTGCGCTGCTGATGATCCGCTTCCTCGTCGGCCGGGCGTAGCCATCACCCGGGCCGACGGGCCGGCCCTCAGTGCTTGCCGTACTCCAGCTTCGTGCCCTTGCGCTGCGCGTAGATGTACGCCTCCATCGCGCGCATTCTCGGGTCCCCATCCGCCAGCGGCTTGCCGCGCGCCGGGTTCTCGATGCACCAGTTGATCATGTCGCGCAGCAGCGCCACGCGGCCCAACTGCACCTGGTACTTGGGATAGGTCTCCGGGTGGGTGTTGGCCGCGTCCGGATGGCACATGTCACACGACACGCCCACCGTACCGCCCACGGCCTCCGCGTCGTGGAACACGCGGTGTCCTTCCTTCACGAAGGCCTGCGTGGAGTCCGCCCAGATCTGCTCATCGCGCTCGGAGTAGGCGCCGTAGGTGTGGCCCGTCTGCACGTTCGCCTTCTGCTGCTGGGGCACCGCCTTCGCGCCGGACTCCGCCCCCACGCCGCCCTGGCGCACGTCGTTCCCGGCGGGCTTCGCGCCCGGGTTGGGCTGCGGCGCGGGCGAAGGCGACTTCTTCGCCCCCGGGGGCGGGGCCTGCGCCAACGCGGGCCCCGGAACATCGTCCCAGAGCGCGTCCGGGTTCTTCTGGCGCCAGTCGCTCATCAGCTTCGCGGAGGCACGCATCGCCTGCTCGCGCGTGAGCTTCTGGCCTTCCTTCACGCCCTCCACCTCCAGCGACGTCTCACCGTCGCACAGGCCCAGCACCAGGTTGCCGTCCTTCGACGCGGGCACAGCGTGCTTCGGCAGGGGCTCCGACACCGGAGGCGCAGGCTTCGTGGCGGGGGACGTGGCCAGGGCCACGCCGCCAGCGAAGGACAGGGCCGCGCACGGGACCACGAGCAGCTTCATTCGCAAGGTCATGAGAGGGGGTCCTCGTCGGGGCTTTCAGTAGGTGGGCAGCTTGGGCTTGGGGGGCGAGGACTGCCTGCCATTGGAGGCCAGATAGCCGGAGCGCACGGTGATGGGGTCGCGCTGCCAGAGGTTGTAGACCTTGTCCACGAGCCCCGACTCCAGCACGTCCATGCGCCCCGTCCCACAGCCGTCGAACTGGCTGAACGGATCCGCGCGGTTCATGGGCACCGTGAGCGCGGGCAGGCCCTCCGGCGCGTACGGCCACGGCCACGCGGTGGACAGCATCCCGTGGAACTGGATGTTGCCAATGCGGTTGCTGAGCAACTGGTGCGTGTGGCCGTGGATGACGGTGACCTTGTCGTACGGCTTGAGGATGGCCTGCACCTCGTCCGCGTCGTCGGTCCAGAAGTTCCAGGGCTTGTAATACTTGTAGAGCGGCGAGTGGCTGAACACGATGAGGGGCGTCGTCTTCGCCACCTTGGCCAGGTCGTTCTGGAGCCACTGGCGCTGCTCGCCACCGACCTCGAAGCGGGACTGGATGCCATTGTCCAGGCCGGCGACGATCTTCATCCGCTCCATGGGGGTGAGCTTGCGCTCCGTCCAGAAATCCTTCTCATGGATGGAGTTGAGCACCACGAAGTGCACGCCCTTGTGGTCGAAGGAGTAGTTGGGCGCGCCGAACAGGTCGCGCCACAGCTCGCCCATGTCCAGGAACCAGTCGTGTTCGCCCACCATCATCTTGATGGGGGCCTTCACGCTCTTGAGGATTTGAGCGCCCAGCTTGAGCTCCCCCGCCTGTCCCAACTGCGCCAGGTCCCCGCCGAACAGCACGAAGTCCGGCTGCGGGTCCAACGCGTTGACGTCGTCCACGGCCTTGAGGATGGCGCGCACGAAGCGGTCGTTGAGCTTGTTCTCATACAGGTGCGTGTCGGAGATGTACGCGAAGGAGAACTTCGGCTTCTCCCCCTGCGCCTCCGCCACGTTGACCAGTTGGAAGCTCTGCGGGGTGAGCTTGCCCATGCCCGCGACGATGCCGGCGGAGATGCCCGCGACGCGAAGGAAGGCGCGGCGATCCAACCGCTTCAGGCCCTCGAAGAAGGCCTCGCGTTCGGCGTAATGCTTGGACTCGATGCTCTGGAACTTGTTGCCCATGGCGCGCCTCCGCTATCGCTGCTTGGTGGTCGTCACCGGGGTGACGTCGCCGTAGATGCCCAGGTCCGCCGGGTTCTTCACGTTCAGGTCCGGGTTCGGAGCCAGGTCGCCCAGGTTGCCCTTCTTGCCCAGGGCCACGGCGGTGTCCCGCTCCGGCCGGGTGTTCTTCCGGGCGCGCTGCTTCGCGAGCTGCTCCTTGTTGAGCTTGTCGAACTTCGTGTCCGTGAGCGCGAAGAGGAACGCCACCAGGTCGTCGATCTCCGGCTCGGTGAGGCCCAGCCGCTGCATCCCACCATCCAGGAAGGGATTGGCCACGCCGCCCTTGTTGTAGTGGTCCATCACGTCCCACAGCGTGGCGAGCGACCCGTCGTGCATGTACGGCCCGGTGATGCCCACGTTGCGCAGGGTGGGCGTCTTGAACGAGCCCACGTCGTTCTCCTGCTTCGTCACCAGGAAGCGGCCCAGCTCGGAGAACTCCGTCTGGAGCGCCAGCTCGTCAATCTGCTTCTCGTCCCCGGTGCGCACCACCTGCACGCCCTTGCGCGCCAGGGTGATGAAGTCCTGCTTGTGCGCGGCCACGCCGATGTTGTGGAATTTCTGGTCGCTGAACAGCGGCGACACGGCGTTGCCCGCGTGACAGGAGTTGCAGCGCGCCTTGCCGTTGAAGAGCGCCCAGCCGTTCTTCTCCGACGCGGTGAGCGCCTTGGAGTCCCCGGTGATGAACGTGTCGAAGCGCGCGCTGCCGGAGAACTGCATCCGTTCGAACGCGGCGATGGCCGCCGCCAGGTCGTCGTAGTTCACCTCGCGGCCGAAGACCTTCTGGAACTCCGCGGCGTACTCTGGGATGGCCCGCACCTTCTTCACCACGGACGCCTCGTCGGGCATGCCCATCTCACGCGGGTTGAGGATGGGCAGCTTCGCCTGGTCCTCCAGCGTGCCCGCGCGGCCATCCCAGAACTGCGTGGCGTTGAAGAGCGCGTTGAGCACCGTGGGGCTGTTGCGCGTCACCTTCTGCTGGCGGATGCCCTCCGACAGCGGTTTGCCGTCGGTGAAACCCAACTCCGGCTCATGGCACGTCATGCATGCCACGGTGTTGTCCGCCGACAGGCGCTTCTCCCGGAAGAGCTTCTCCCCCAGCGCCACCTTCTCCGGCGTGGGCTCCGAACCCGGAGGCACCGCCAGCCGCCACAGCGTCGCGGAGACGCCCGGTGGAAGCTGCGGAGGACTCGTGGAGGGGGCCTGCGAAGGCGGGGACGCTGCGAGCCCCACACCGGTGTTCAGCACCACGGCGAGCACCGTGACGACGCCCGAAGGCAGCCGCATGACACCCCTCCCGCCAGCCTTCAGGAGCCCACGCGGGACATCCGCGCGACCTGCGACCGGATGGCTCTCATTTCACGCAAGGCGGGCAAGTCGGGCAATGTCACTCCGACCGAGGGATGCGTGAAGTGTCTTGGATTTGAACCTCCATACCCGCCGTGCGAGGTGGGTCCCGCGCGGGCTTCATCTTTCCGTGGAGGTTGAACGCTGGCTCGCGTCCGCGATGGCCTTGCGCAGCCAGACATGCGCCGGGTCGTGTTGCATGCGCTCGTGCCAGAGCTGGCTCACGGTGAAGCCCGCGAGTTCCACGGGAGGGCGCAGCAGCTTCAGCCGGAACGCGGGCCGCAGCAGGAGCGCCATGCGCTCCGGGGCGAGCAGCAGCAGGTCCGTCCGGGCGACCATGAAGACGGCCAGGAAGAAGTGCGGCACCGCCACCATGACCTGACGGGACTTGCCCAGGCGGGCCAGGGCCTCATCCGCCAGACTTCCCGTCCCCCCCAGGGGCGCAACGCTGATGTGCCCGTGCTCCAGATAGCGCTCGAGCGTCAACCGTCCCTTCGTGACGGGGTGGCCCTCCCGGGCGAGGCAGACGAAGCGCTCCTGGAAGAGCGCCTGGACGCGGAAGGCGGAGGGCATGTTCGCGAAGATTCCGAGCGCCAGGTCCAGGCTGCCCCGCTCGAGCGCGTCCTCCATGCCCTCTCCGGGCCCGCGCACGCGCACGGACACGCCCGAGGCCACGCGGGTGAGTTCCTGCATCAACGGTGGGAGCACCACCATGCCGGCGAGGTCCGCCGAGGACAGCCAGAAGGTCCGCCGCGCGGTGGCCGGGTCGAACTTGCGCGCGCCGTGCAGCGCCCCGCGAAGCTGCTCCAGCGCCGCGCGCAACACGGGCGCCAGCGACTCCGCCAGCGGCGTGGGCACCATGCGCCCGCCACTGGGGACGACCAGCGGGTCATCCAGCCGGTGGCGCAGCCGGGCCAGCGCGTGGCTCACCGCCGACTGGCTCACCCCCAGCCGGACCGCGGCGGCCCGGTTGCTGCCCTCGGTGAGGACGGCGTCCAGGAAGACGAAGAGGTTGAGGTCGCGAACATCGATGTGAAGGTTGTTCATTTGGGAGGTGACGACGTTTCAGTCCATTCAATCACATCCTGGGGCTACTTTTCCTCGTGTCACCCACACCAGGAGCCGTCATGAAGAACTTCTCCCTCGCTGTCGTCGCCACGCTGTGCCTCGCCACCCAGGCGCTCGCCGCCGAACCGCCCAGCATCGTGGGGCACTGGAAGTCCACGCAGTGCGAGGTCCGCCCGGGCGGAGGGGAGCAGAAGTATTACGTGAAGCGCGACTTCACCTATTCCAAGACAGACTCCAAGGCGGTCATCACCTTCTACGCGGACGGCACGTGCGACGAGTCAAAGAAGATGTCCCGCGTGGTCATCACCGGCCCCTATGCCGTGCGCTCCCCGGCCATCGACAAGGCGGGCGCGACACAGGGCGCGTCCCCCGCCCACTTCCTCTTCTCCACGCTGAAGATCACGCCGCTGGCGGAGGGCTTCGCGCAGTACCTCAACAGCGCGCCCCCTGGGACGTGTGGCACGCAGAAGTGGGCGGTGGGCAAGGAGCAGGATGTCACGGGCACCAATGGGTGCTCCATCATCTTCTCCTTCAACGCCTGCCCCTGGGAGCAGGACGTCGTGAAGGTCACGGGGGATGAGCTGTTCTTCGGAGCCCGTCCGGCCACCGGCGGTTGCAACGCCGACGCCACGCACATGCCGTCGGAGCTCCAGGTGCCGCTCAAGCGCGTGAAGTAGCCGTCCTGCCTGAACCCATCCCTGCCGGCCTCAGGGCGCCCTCGGCTCGGCTGTCTCTCTGGATGTGACCCGGGTTGCCGTCGTCAGAGGTTCAGTAGGTCGTCACGCGCAGCGCCGTGTTGGAGACGCCCGAGACGCTCCGCACGGAAGCGTACCAGGTGCCGGCGGCGGGGCTGGGAATGGCGCAGTACTCCGCATTGCCGCTCCGGTTCGAGCGGCAGGTGTACGTGCTCGTCGTGGGCGTGGCGCTGTGGACGTAGAGGTCCGCTTCGCCCGTCCCTCCCACCAACTGCGCGTTGAGGGACGGGGTGCCCGCCGCGACGGTGATGGCGTAGTGGGCCCACCCGGTCCCCGCGGGGACTGACAGGACTTCGGCCAGGCGATGATTGACGGGACGGTTGCGGATGTTCGTCACCCACGGCTCGATGGCCGAGACGCGGGCGGAGACGCTGGGGAAGCCGGCCCGGGCACAGCTCGCCGAGCCCCAGCTCGAGAGTCCCGCGAGAATCCTCCCGGACGCGCCGTTGACGACCACGGGACCGCCGCTGTCACCATGGCAGGCCCCCTCGTTCGCCACGCCGCCCGTCGCGAGCTGGTACTCGGTGAGCGGCTCGAACCCGGAAGGGCCTTCCGAGACAATGGCCATCTCCACCTTGCGCAGACCATCGGGAGGGGTGCCCCCCTGGACCGTGATGCCCCAACCCGTCGCGGTGGCGATGACGCCCACGTTGGTGCGGCCGGCCGCGACATCCGCCGCCGTGGCCATCGTGATGCCCTTCACCGTGGCGGTGTTCAGGGTCAGCGGAGAGGCGAGCCGGAGGAGCGCCACGTCCTTGTCTATCGTGCTGGAGTTGTAACCCGGGTACAGCAGGAAGTCGGCCACCTGCACGACCTGTCCCGTGGACGCCATCGTGCTGCGCGTCGTGCTGCCCGCGCCGAGGCTCATGGTCCCGGGGTTCTTGCCGACAACGCAGTGCTGCGCGGTGAGGACGTACCAGGGGCCCAGGATGGCCCCGCCACAGAAGTGAGAGCCGTCCGCGTTCCGCAGGGAGGCCTGCCACGGGAAGTCCGTGATGGCCGCGTTGGTGCCACCGACAATCTCTTGCGCTGTCTCCCCCACTCCCGCCGCGTCCACGGGCAGGCCTTCCGGACCACCACACCCACCCAGCCATGTCGCCCCCAGCACCGCGCCCAGGGCCCAGACGTCGTGGAAGCGGCGCGAAGACACCCTGGGAGACACTGCGGACTTCGACGGGAAGGAGGCCACGGGGAAACACTCCAGTTGAGAGGTTCGTGGCGGTCACTGCAGGCGGCATGCCCGTGGGCAGCCCCTGCCACGGCGTGAGACGCGAGCCCGCCGCCAGTGTCCGTGACACGTCAGGGCCCGCGCCTGACGCGTCCGCGACGACGGTGAGCGGCGCCTCGACGCTGGCGCCGCGCCCACTCGGGACCTACGCTTCCGGGGATGACGGAATCGCGAGCCGCGGACGCGTTCGAAG
Source organism: Corallococcus terminator (assembly GCF_003611635.1). Taxonomy (GTDB): domain Bacteria; phylum Myxococcota; class Myxococcia; order Myxococcales; family Myxococcaceae; genus Corallococcus; species Corallococcus terminator. Next base: position 27,511 of record NZ_RAVZ01000004.1, read on the forward strand.
CGCTGGCCTCCTTTCTGGAGGCGAACGGCAAGGGCCACTGGCTCATCAGAGGCACACCGACCCCTGAGGCACCGCACCCGCTCTGGGCGCACCTGGTGCCCTCCTCACTGCGCGCATTCGCCGCACGCTGCGGGTATCCGTCGCTCCTGGCTCCGAAGCTCCGCATGACACTCGTACCCCTGCACGTGCAGCCAGCCATCGGGCTCGCGGAGCCCGGTTTCGACTGGCACCTCTACAAGGCGCTCCTCCAGACGGCCGTGCGTCGCGCCAATGGCGCATTCTTCGCGGGCTTCGACTTCTCCGACGTGGGCGGCTGGAGCCTGAGGAACGATGGGCAGGGCGAGCGCGTCTGGGGCGTCGAGGACAGTCTCGCGATTCCCGGCGACGACCAGGGCCCCTTCGAGGACTGGCTCATCGCCCGGTTCCAGGAGGTGCACCTCCTGGCCAGCAAGGCACCGACGGCGGGAGGCACGGCGAAGAAGAAGCGGCCGAGCGACCCCTCCCATGAACTCCGCATGTATGACGAATACGTGCCCCTGTACCCCGCGACGGTGATGCAGGACGCGAAGTGGCCCAACGGCACCACCAAGTCGCAGGGAGCGTTTCTGGACAACAAACCCGAGGGGCCTTTCCGCTTCTTCTACGCGACCGGAGCGCCCCTGGCTTCTGGCCACTTCGAGAACGGGGTGCGGCAGGGCACCTGGCGGTATCACCTGCCCCCGAGCCACACCGAGGATTCCGCCGAGAAGCGGCTCTGGGGCGAGGGAGAGGTCAAGGATGGGCTCGAGGAGGGCCCCTGGATCGGCTCTGATTCAGGGAGCCCTCGGGAGCGGACGCGCGTGTTCCGCTCCGGCGTGATTGAAGCCCAGGAGCTTCGGGGCTGACCTGTCGAGCGTACCGATGGATGGCTAATAGCCCGTCGCGCGCAGCGTCGCGTCCGCGTAGTCGGCGGTCCCCAGCACGGAGACGTACCAGGTGCCGGCGGCCGGGCTGGGAATGGAGCAGTACTCCGCGTTGCCGCCACCGTTCGACCGGCAGGTGTATGTGCCCGTCGTGGGCGTCGCGGTGTGGACGTAGAGGTCGCCGTTGCCCGTGCCGTCGCCCAGCGCCACGTTGAGGGACGCGGCTCCCGCCGGGACGGTGACGGAGAAATGGGTCCACGTGCCCGTCAGGCCGGCCAGACCCGGCTGAGACAGGAGCGAGGTGGGCGTCCGGCTCGCGGCGTCGGTGAGCCATGTCTGGAATGACGGGATGCGGGCATGCAGGCGCGGGGTGTTGGGCCGCCCGCAACTGTTCGAGCCCCAGCTCACCACGCCCGCGAGAATCTTCCCGGACGCACCGTTGACGACCACCGGGCCGCCGTTGTCACCCTGGCAGGTATCCGGGCCCCCCAGGGCAGGGGTCCCCGTGGCGAGCTGATCCGCGGTGATGAACCCGAACACGGGGATGGCGGAAGCATTGGAGACGATGGGCAGGTCCAGCTTGCGCAGGGTGTCCGGCAGCGAGAAGGGACCACTCAAGGCCGTCAGGCCCCAGCCCGTCACGGTGGCGGTGAGGCCCGGAGCGAGATAGCCCGCCGTCTCGTCCGCGGGCGTGGCCAGGGGAATGGCAGCCACCGTGCTGCCATTGAGTGTCAGCGGGGTGGCCAGGCGCAGGAGGGCCACGTCCTTGCCCTGGCTGGGGGTGGTGAAGCCGGGATATCGGAGGACGTCCGCCACCTGCACGACCTGCCCCGTGGAGGCCATCGTGCTGAGCTGCGCGCTGCCCGCGCCGAAGCGTTGCACGGGCTGCGCCGGGCCGCTGCTTGGGCTTGAAAGAGGCGCCGCCCGCGCGGGTCCACCAGGTAATGGAATCACCGCGCATCGTGTCCGAGGTGAAGCAGTACGAGCCGCACGCGGGTTGGCGCGCCGGCTGCAATGCCTAGCGCTGCGCACCGTTGCCGGAAGGCGTACCCCAGGGCAACTTCGGCCCGCGCCTGACGGGCTTCCTCGCCCTGGCCACCGGACGCTTCCGCCTGTCCAGGCGCCTGGTGCGGGAGTTGCTGGAGGACGTGCTGGGCGTAAAGCTGACAGTCGGCAGCGTCAGCAACCTCGAGCAGTGTGTGAGCCAGGCCCTCGCGGCTCCCGTCAGTGAGGCGCGCGCATACGTCCAGACACAGCCCGCCGTGCATCAGGATGAAACCGGCTGGTGGCAGAAGCATGCACGCGCCTGTCTGTGGGTGGCCAGCACCGCGACCGTGGCCGTCTTCCTCATCGCCAAGGATCGCGGCAAGGCCGTCGCCCAGACGATGTTGGGCCGGGGCTTTCGGGGCACGCTCATCTCCGACAGGTGGTGTGCCTACCAGTGGGTGCACGCCCTCCAACGGCAGGTATGCTGGACGCCCCTGGTGCGTGAGTTCGAGGGCTTCGTCGAGCGTGGAGGAGAGGCGAAGCGGCAGGGAGCGCTGTTGCTGGCCGAAGTCTTCGTCCTCTTCGAATGGTGGCACCTGGCGCGGGATGGGTTGCTCACGCGCGCCACCTTTCAGCGGAAGATGCAGCCGCTGATGCGCGAAGTGGAGCGGCTCCTGGCGCAGGCCGCGGAGGTGTGCCCGAAGAAGGTGGCCGGCACCGCCAGCGAAATCCTCAAACTCAAGGACGCCCTCTGGACGCTTGTCTATACCGAGGGTGTCGAGCCCACCAACAACCTCGCCGAGAGGGACCTGCGCCACGCGGTCATCTGGCGCAAGACGGGCTTCGGCCCCAGAGCGAGGACGGCAGCCGCTTCGTCGAGCGCATCCTCACGGCCGTCATGAGCCTCAGGAAGCAGGAGCGCAACGTGCTCGACTTCCTCACAGCGTCCCTCGAAGCCCATCTCCACGGCACTCCCGCGCCCTCGCTGCTGCCCGGCACGTAAATCCAGTTCACGCTCGTGAGAGCCAGAGCTCGTGAACGATTACACCCGGGCAACATGCGGAATCCCGCGCGTTAAGGGCCCGCTCAGAAATTACTTGGCAATGAGAGGCGTCCTCACCCTCGGGAAATCGGCCTCAGAGCGCAAAAATCGAACAAGTAATTCCTGAGTGAGCCCTAATCTCCACTCGGTCAAAGGAGTATCCCATAAGCTTGCCGTTTCCCCTGGACTGCGCATCCTTCCGCCGCCGCTGCCATTGTACCTGTAGACGCACAGCATGCTGTGACAGCCTCACCTGGAAAGCGACTCCGTCCGCTCTTGGCTTCGCGACCCCTTCGTCCATGCCGCCGTTGAACCCGCGCGCGTTCGCAATGCCAATCCGTTCCTGAGCCTCACCGATGACGTCGCGCCACGCACGCGAAAGCATTCTGGCTGAGCGAAAACAAAGGCAGGTGCTTGCCCCTATCCTTGTAGAGTTGCCTCCGCAAACAGGGCGAGCAACTTCAGGTGCTCGGCACGCCCCCCCTCAAGGGCGGCAGCGACTCCGCCAGGAGTCGTTTGCGGCATATGGGACGTCACCGGGGAGCGGGACGAAGTGGACAAAGCTCTGGTGAGCGATGGGCCATGAGTCAATGCAGGTGAGCGAGACGCGCACGAGGCCGTCGTCTCCATGAACATCATTCGATTTCGAAGATCTTCTGGGGGAACTTGTGCAGTCTCTCAGCCGGCCCGTCTTCCTTGACGAGGAAGTTATCGCACACCCAGCTATAGGTGCGCGCGGTGGCGTAGGAGGGGTGGATCACGATGTTCATGTTCTTCCGCAGGAGCATCGGCTCATCCGCGCGAATGAGGGGCCGCTCCACCATGTCGTAGCCCTGCCCGTGGCTGTGGAGCCTCCGCTCTTCAGGTCTGCCATTCTTTCGCATGAAGGCATTGTAGGCTTCGAAGAGTTCACGGGGCGAGGTGCCAGGCACGAGCCGGCTGCGCATGAAGTGCTGCGCCTCCAGCGCGAAGGCGAACTCTTCCTTCATCTCCAGAGAGGCATTGCCCAGCACGCAGGTGCGGCCCAACTCAGTGTACAGACCGCCGGGACCATTGTTCTCCACCAGGAGAGTAAACTGGTCACCCGCCTGTATCACCCGCTTCTGCAAGTGGCGGTTGGCGAAGATGGCCGACACACCCACCGGGGCCGACGAGCACAGGAAGAGGCCCTGCTCGCTCCCCATGGCATGACCAACCTGCTCGGCAATGGCAGCCACCTCAATGTCGCGCATGCCGGGCTGGATGGCCTTGAGCACCACCTCCATCACCTCATCCTGCATCGCGGCGGTGCCCCGAATGAGCGCCAGCTCCTCTTCACTCTTGACGGACTTGATGGTGTCGACCAGATCCGAGGCATCCACGAAGTTCGCTTTGGCGAGGCTGTTTCGCTTGAGGTAGTCCACCAGCGCGAACGAGATAGCAGCCGTTGCCACCAGACCCACCGTCCCCGTGGCGAAGCGCGCGAGCGCCCTGTCCGCGAGCACTGCGTCATACTCAGACGTGTAGAATGCGGACGCGAAGCTGGGAGAGCCCAGAAAACGTCGGGTGCCTCGGCGCAGGCCATCTCCCTCGGGTGGCAATTCCCTATCCAGGCCGAGCGCGCCCTGCGCAACCACCGTCATCGGCTCGTCTCTGGGGAAGATGACGGCCACGGGATAGCCATTGGTTGATGGCACATCAGTGAAGTACTTGACATACCCTCCCATGAAATCGTTATTTGACTGAATCAGCAGCACATCAATGTCTCGCTCGGCCATGGCGGCCCTCACCGCCGCCCAGCGCCGCTCCAACTCTACCGTGGAAATGGCCATATTGATGCGCTCACTGATATCAACCATCCTCTGCCTCCTATTTCAGGTGGTTCTCTGGTCCGGGCGGCGCGATAGCCTCCCTCTTGAGAAAGGGCCAGAGCAGAAGTCCTCACGCACAAGCCCATCTCTTGCGTCTGTCTCCCTGAGCCATCCATGGCGCGAAGCCGCATTGCCGCGATGGATGGCACGGGGGGGAAGGCGGGGCCTCCATCGGCCCCGCTCCGCCTCACCCCGTTTCAGCTCCGTGCGACGGGATGTCCCTCCAACACTGACTCCAAGTGCTTTACGAGGGAGCTCAAGTGGGGCTCGCGCAGCATGGTTGAGTGCGAGCCCGGCACGTCGATGCTTTCACAGGGGCCCTGTACGAGCCGCTGCCACGCAGGCGTCATGTCGGTGGTAGCGGAGGAGGCCGCGCGCAGCCCGGATGTCAGCGCCTCGCCTGCCCGCAGCACCGTCGTCTTCAGTGGGCAAGGTTTTGGCTCGTAGCCAAGGATGATCCGCGCGTTGCGCTCGAAATCCCGGTAGAGCTGGGAGAGGGCCTGGATGTCCAGGTCCTGTTCGACCGCACCCTTCGCCAACTCCAGGACGTGCCGGAGCCGTTCCCCGGGAGCCATCTGATCCAGCAGCGGGCGCTTCAGGGCCGCCACCAACGCTTCTCCGCCCACGTCGCTCGCGAACCACAACAACAGGCTGACGTCGTCGGCTCCGTGCTGCTGGTAGGCCTCGGGCGTCCAACTGTCCAGCAGCACCAGCCGCTCGATCTCCTCCCCCGCCTCACAAAGCTGGCGCGCCATTTCATATGCGAAGATGCCTCCCGTGGACCAGCCTCCGAGCAGATACGGGCCGCGCGGCTGCACGGCGCGCACCTGCGCGAGGTACCACGCCGCCCGCTGCTCAAGCGTTTCGCAGCCCTCGGCAGGCGCTACTGCGCGCAACGCATAGACAGGACGCCCACTTTCCATCTGGGTGGCTAGCGGGCCATAGCAGCTCACGTCGCCCCCCGTGGGGTGCATCAGGAAAAGGGGCGCTGCGCGGTCGCCCTGCCGCAGCATGATGAGCGGAGTCTGGGCCGGTTTCGGGGCGCGGTTCGCGTCCAGCATCCGCGCCTGGGTTTCGATGGTGTCCCCCGTCAGCAGGCTGGCGATGTGGAACTCCTGTGAGAACTCCTTGCGGATGCGTGCGATCAACCGCACCGCGAGTAATGAGTGTCCTCCAAGAGCGAAGAAGCCGTCCTGGATGCCAATCGGTTTTTTCTGGAGCAGGTCCTCCCAGATCTGCGTCAGTCGCAGTTCGGTCGGGGTGCTCGGCGCCACGTACTGGGCACGCTTGAGCGGCAGGCTCTCCACGGCCGGCAGGGCCTTGCGATCCACCTTTCCGTTGGCCGTCTGGGGGAACTGCTCAAGCATCACGAAGTCCGAGGGAACCATGGGCGCTGGGAGGCGCTTCCTCAGGAACGCTGCGAGGTCCTCGGAAGACACAGGACCGGCGTGTCCCGATGCTGGCGTCATGTAGGCGATGAGACGCTTGTCCCCCGAGGAAACCTCCCGAACGACAACGACGACATCCCTCACGCGTGGGTGCTGGGCCAGGCTGCGCTCGATCTCCTCGACCTCGATCCGGTGGCCCCGGATCTTCATCTGCTGGTCGACTCGACCGAAGAACTTCACGTGCCCATCAGGCAGGAAGCGTGCGTGGTCTCCGGTGCGGTACATGCGCGCGCCAGGACACCCGCTGAACGGGTCCGGCAGGAAACGCTCGACCGTCAGTGCTGGCTGGTCGTGGTAGCCGCGGGCCAGCCCCTCCCCTCCAATGTAGAGCTCGCCAATCACCCCCACCGGGACTGGCTGCTTGCGCTCATCCAAGATGTAGAACTGCGTATTGGCGATTGGCTTGCCGATGGTGATGGCGTCCTCGCCGTGGACACGGGAGGTGGACGACCAGATGGTCGTCTCCGTGGGGCCGTACATGTTGTGCAGCTCGCACGGCAGCGATGCGAGGTCCTTGATGATGGAGGGGGGCAGCGCCTCGCCACCCAGCATCAGCTTCCGCAGACCGCGCAGCGCGTCGAAGGTGTCCGGGTCCGTCACCAGCATGCGCGCCAGGGACGGCGTGCACTGCAGGTGTGTGACACGGTGGCGCCGGAGATTGTCAGCGATGGACTCGTCCGCCCTGGGCCGCGCATTGCTCGACTCGCGCAGCTTGTTGAGGTGCACCAGGCTGGCCAACACGTCCCGGGTTTCGACGCCAAAGTCGATGAGGCACGCCACCTCATCGACGCCCAAAGCCTTGAGCTGCTCAATGCGGGACAGACACGACTCGGGCGTACCGAACAGACCGATGTCGCGGATGAAGCGCTCCACCGCCTTGGACAGCAGGAAGTCCATGTCCTGCTGCGGCAGGCCCTCGAAGGACGTCGAGCCCGCGAGTTCGCCGAGCGCCGCCTTCATCAGGTCCGCCGACCGCCGCAGGTACTCCGTGAGCGGGCCGGGCACCGTGCGCTGTACGAAGTCCTCGTCGTGCGCGACGAAGGTATGCATCATCAGCGTGACGTGGCCGGGGCCGGTGTGACCGGCCGCCGCCCACGCCTCACGGTAGAGGCGCAGGTTCTTCTCCAGTCCATTAAGGTCCTGCCCGAGCAGGTGGGTCAGCAGGCCAGCCCCGCGCTCGCCTGCGAGCCGGTACGTCTCCGGGTTCCCCGCCGCAGTGAGGAAGTAGGGCAGTTCGGCCTGCACGGGCCGGGGTAGCGTCCGCACCTGCGTCGCTTGGCCGGTGCCACCGACGAAGTCCAGCGTTTCTCCCCGCCACAGGCTGCGCACGGTGTCGATGCCCTCGATCATCAGCTGCCGACGCGCGGCGTAGTTCTGCGGCATGAGCGTGAAGTCGTCCGCGTGCCAGCCAGAGGCGAAGGAGAGCGCGACGCGACCCTGGGAAAGGTTGTCGACGATGGCCCACTCCTCCGCCACGCGGATGGGATTGTGCAGCGGCAGCACGACGCTGCCCGCCCGGATGCCCACGCGCTTGGTGGCTGTAGCCAGCGCCGCGCTCACCACCGAGGGATTGGGGTACAGGCCTCCGAAGTCATGGAAGTGCCTTTCCGGCGTCCACACCGCCAGGAAGTCGTTTTCGTCGGCGAACCGCGCGCCCTCCATCAGCAGCTCGTAGGAGCTGTCACCACCGGTGGCGCTCGCGAAGTAGAAGAGGCTGAAGTCGATGCCCCTGTCCCCCTGTTCGCTGAGCCTGGGTGCCGGACCGCGCGAGGACGTGGGTGCGAGCTGCAGGGGGCTCTGGAGCACCACCCGGAAGCCGCGAGCCAGCGTCCAGAACAGCTCCAACACCGAGATGTCGAAGGAGATGCTGGTGACAGCCAGCCACGTCCCCGGCTCGCGACCGAGCCGCTCGTCCATGCCGGTGAAGAAGTTCGCCACGTTGCGGTGGGTGACCTCCGTGCCCTTGGGCCTCCCCGTGGAGCCCGAGGTGTAGAGGATGTACGCAAGGTGGTGGCCGCGAGCGCCCGAGGCGAGGTTGTGGCCGGGAGCCTGCTGGAGCGACACCCGCTCCGCGTCGAGCCAGACCCTGTTCACGCGCGCTCGCGACAGCAGGTGCTGCGCGCCGTCCCCCATGATGAGCACCCTGGCACCTGAGTCCTCCAGCATGTGGGCCAAGCGCTCCTCGGGATAGGTGGGATCCAGCGGTACGTAGGCCCCTCCTGCCTTGAGGATCCCCATCAGCCCCACCATCATGTCGATGGAGCGCTCCAGGCACAGCGCGACGAGCGTCTCGGGTCCCACGCCCAGCCCCCGCAGCCGGTGCGCGAGCTGATTGGCTCGCACGTTGAGCTGCGTGTATGTGAGCTGCTCCTGCCCGAAGATGAGCGCCACGGCGTCCGGGGTGCGCTCAACCTGGGCCTCGAACAACTCGTGGACGCACTGCTCGCGCGGGAAATCCACCGCCGTGTCGTTCCACTCCAGCAGCAGTTGGCGCTGCTCCTCCTCGCTCAGCAGCGAAACCTCCTGGATCCGCAGCGGGGGCAGCTCGCCGAGCGGGCGCGCGGGGTCGCCCTCGATGGCATCGAGGACCGCGCCGAAATAGCGCGCGTACCGTTCAACGGTCTCCCGCTTCCACAGCGCCGCGCAGTAGGCGATGCGGAGGTCCAGCGTGCCCCCGGCCTCGATGACCTCCAGGTTGAGATCATAGGGCGTCGCCCTGCGTGCGATCGGCACCTCACGGAGCGTGAGCCCGGGCAGTTTCACGGCCATGCGCTCCTCCGCGTGCTCGTAGGAGAACATGACGTCGAAGAAGGGGTTGTACCCGTGGCCACCCACCTTCAGGCGCTCAAGGATGACGCCCAGGGGGAAGTCCTGGTGCTCGTTGGCTTCAAGGCAGCGCCGCTTCACTTCGGCGAGCAGTTCGCTGAAGGTGGCGTTGGCGCCCACCGAGACACGCACGGGCAGCGCGTTGACGAACATGCCCACCGCATCCTCGAAACCGCCTCGCTGGCGTCCAAGCTGGGCCGTGCCGAGGGTGATGTCACGCTGTCCCGTGAGCCGTTGCAGCAGCGTGTGGCAGGCGGCGAAGAGCACCATGTAGACGGACGCGCCATACTCGCGGGCCCGTATGCGCAGCTGCCGCGAGGGACGACGCAGGTGAATCTCTCCGCCCTCGAAGCGCTGCACCGCGGGCCTGGGGAAGTCGAGCCACAACTCCAGGCGCGGCACTTCGTTCGAGAACCGCTCGCGCCAGTAGCGCTCCTGCACAGCCGCCCCGGACCGCAGGTACTTCTGCTCCCAGGTGGCGTGCTCATGGCCCTGCCGCGCCACTGGACTCAGCGCCTCACCCATGTAGAGCGCGATGAACTCGCGCACCACGAGCGTGGTCGTGGTGCCATCCGCGGTGATGTGATGCATGTCGAAGGCCAGCACATACCTCTCCTCCTCCACCCCCAGCAGCCCCACGCGAAGGAGCGGAGGGCTCGCCAGGTTGAAGGGACGGATGAACCGCCTCAGCCATCCGTCGATGTCCGTGCCCGTAGCGTGCTCGAGCTCCAGGCCCGCCGCCGGGTGGACACGCTGGACGAGCCGCCCGTCGTCGTCCATCACGAACGTGCTGCGCAGGGCCTCGTGTCGCTGGAGGATCTCCCGGAAGCACGCCTCCACGCGGGTCGCGTCCAGGGCGCCGCGAACCTCCCAGGCACCGTGGTTGTGGTAGGCCATCTCCCCGTCTGGGAACTGGCACTGGAAGTAGAGACCGCGCTGGATGAAGGACGTGGGGTGATCCACCGGCCCGCCCGCCAGTGCCGGAGGAGGCACCGACACCGGAAGGGCGTGCGGTGCGGGGCCGCTTCTGGAGGGACGAGGCCCGGGCGGAGGGGCGAACCCGGCCGCCATCATCTCGTCGATGCTCTCCGCCAGCGCGGCGCTGAAGCGGCGAATGTCCTCCTCCGTGTGAGCGGTGGAGAGAAAGAGGTTGCGCCCTTCCCACACGTAGACGCCCTTGCTCAACAGCCGATAGTAGAGGAGTTCCCAATCCCCCTTGAGTTCGAGGCGGAAGAGCGATCCGAAATGCACGACACGCACGGGAGCGCCCACACGCACGAAGTGCGCGTTGAGTTCGCTGGCAAGCGCGGCGGTCCTGTCATTGAGCCGCCGCTGCAAGCTGGGGCCCTCGTCACGCAAGTGCCGCAGCACCGCGCGCGCCGCGGCCAGCGACAATGGATGGTGACAGAAGGTACCCGCGACGAAGGTGTTCTGCACCTTGGGGCCCGAGTCATCCCCGAAGCGCCAGGCGCCGCCGTCCACGGCATCCATGAAGCGCCGCGCGCCGGCCACGATGCCAATGGGCAGTCCGCCGCCAATCACCTTGCCGTAGGTGGACAGGTCGGCGCGGATGCCGAAGTGAGCCTGCGCGCCCCCTGGCCCGGTACGGAAGCCGGTGATGACCTCGTCGAAGATGAGCGCCACCCCAGCGTCGGCGGTGATGCCGCGCAGTTCCTCCAGGAAGCTCCGGGGCTGGTGGTCCGGGCGCCGGCTCTGCACGGGCTCCACCAGCACCGCCGCGATGTCCGTGGCATGCCGGCGGATGACCTCGAGCGAGGCCGGAGCGCCGTACTCCAACACGATGGTGTCGCCCGCCATGCCCCGGGTCGTCCCTGGCGCCAGCGGCAGGCCCCGCAGCGCGTCGTCGGCGTCGGAGACCGCCAGCACTCCATCGAAGGTGCCGTGGTACGAGCCCGCGAACGTCACCACCTTCGAGCGGCCTGTGACAGCGCGTGCCAGGCGCAGCGCCACCATCACCGCTTCGGTGCCGGTGTTGTAGAAGGCGACCCGCTCGACGCCGGTGGCCTCGGCGAGCATCATCGCCACCTCGCCCGGTAGCGGCGTCATGGGTCCAAGCGGCGCGCCTCGGTTCAGTTCCTCGGCCACGGCTTCGGCGACGAAGGCCGGGCGGTGCCCGAAGAGGAACACCCCGAAGCCCATCGTCATGTCGAGGTACTCGTTGCCGTCGACGTCCCAGACCTTGCTGCCCTCCGCGCGCGTGACGTGGAGGGGATAGATCATCTCCTTCCAGGACGACCGGAACCCAGCCACCGCACGGTTGTTGGCCACCGTGGGCCGGGTTTCATCCGCCAGGCGCTTCGAGCCCGGCGTGAGCGTCGTGAAGTCACCGATGAGCGTCTTCAGGAACAAGCCCTGACGTGCGTCCAACTCCGGGTCGCGGTGCGTGTTGATTCGCCGGTACGGCACGAATGCCTTCGGAGCTCCGGGCACTCCGGGCACGTCCACCGGCGCCGCCGTACCGGGTGTCGGCACGGGCCGCGGCTCTGTCTTCGGGGCGGGGGCACGGGGTCCCGTGGAGGACGCCTCGCCACCGACCTGCCGCAGCAGCGCGAGCTGGTCCGCGACGATGCGCTCCATCACCTCTCGCGAACCGCCCCCTCCCGTTCGTAGCAGTGTGAGTTGGTCCGCGACGATGCGCTCCAGCCCTCCTGACGAACCGACCCTGTCCTCCGCCAGTGGCAGGGGCTGGGCGGCCCGTCCCTCCGCGTCCGGCGTGAGGGTTGGAGTCTCTTGCGGAGTCGGCTCGGGCGGCATCATCTGGTCCAGGAACAAGGCCATCTTCCTGACGGTCGATACCTCTGCCTCGAAGGCATTGATGGGAATGAGCACACCGAAGCGCCGCTCGATGACCTTGCGCAAACTGAACAGCGCCAGCGAGTCCACCCCGAGCTGGAACAGGTCGTGGTCTGCGGAGAACTCGCCGGATGAATCGCCCATGAAGCCGCGGATCAGCTCGCTCAGCTCCGTGAGCAGGGTGGCCTCGCGGGCAGGGGCCGGCGAGGGCGCGTTGCCGCGGACCGCGGTGGGTTCCCGCTGAGGCAGCAGCGCGGGCGGAGGGACCGTGGAGGAATGGGAAGCCGGTGCCTGCGTCAGCGTGGGCGGGGAGACCTCAAGCCAGTAACGCTCCCGTTGCCAGGGATAGTTCGGCAATGAAACCCGCCGCCCTCCAGCGCCAAGGACGCCCGCCCAGTCCACCTGGAATCCGGCGCACCACAGAGCACCCAATGCGTCCAGCATGCTCGCCGCCTCGTCGCGACCAGTGCGCAGCGAAGCAACCAAGGCGAGCTGCTCTTGGGGCAGGCTGGCGGTCACCAGACCGAGCAGCGTCGGCTTCGGGCCCAGCTCGACGAACGTCGTCGCTCCAGCCTCGCGCAGGGCCCTCACCCCGTCAGCCATCCGCACCGTTGTGTGCACGTGGCGCACCCAGTAGCCGGGCTCCCGCGCCTCTTCCGTGATCAGCCTGCCACTGACGTTGCTGACCAGCGGAAGGGAGGGGCTCTGGTAGGTGATCGATTCGGCCACGCGCCGGAAGGCGTCCAGCATCGGCGCCATGAGGGGCGAGTGGAAGGCATGCGACACGCGAAGCCGCTTGGTTTTCACTCCACGGGCGGCGAAGCCCCCGGCGAGCTCCTGCACAAGCTCTTCATCGCCGGAGATCACCACCTGCTCCGGCCCGTTGACTGCTGCGATGGATACCTTCCCCGCCTGGGGCGCCAGCGCGGGGGCCACTTCGCCCTCCGACGCGGCGATCGACACCATGGCGCCGCCAGAGGGCAGTGCCTGCATCAGTCGTCCGCGCGCGCCCACCAGCCGCACCGCGTCCTCCAGCGAGAAGACGCCCGCCACACAAGCGGCCACGAGTTCGCCCAGACTGTGGCCCGCGACCAGTTCCGGCACCACGCACCACGAACGCCACAGCGCTGCGAGCGCGTACTCCAGCGAGAACAGCGAGGCCTGGGTGTACACCGTCTGATCCAGCAGCGCTGCATGGGCGCTGCCTGGCGCTGCCCACATCACTTCGCGGAGTGGCTGCTCAAGCTCCTTGTCGAAGAGCGCGAAGCAGCGCTCGAGCGCCTCGCGGAACACCGGCCACGTTTCGGAGAGGCCCCGGCCCATGGCCGTCACCTGCGACCCCTGCCCGGTGAAGAGGAAGGCCAGCTTGCCACTCCGAGACGCGCTCGTGTCACGAGACACGCCCTGGGGTTTCTGTCCCCGTGCCACCGCCACCAGCGTCGCCCTCAGCGCCTCGCGCGAGGTGGCCGTCACGGCCAAGCGGTGCTCCATGGGACCGCGCGTCGTCGCCAGGCTGAAGGCCAGATCTCCGAGGCCGACCTCCGGCTGGGTCTCCAGGTACTGGCCCAGCCGCGCGGCCACCGCCTCCAGCGCCTTCGGACTCCGGGCCGACAGCACCATCAACTCCGCCCCCCGCGGCGGCGCAGCGATTGCGGGCTCCACCAGGGGAGCCTCCTCCAGCACCACGTGTGCGTTGGTGCCGCTCAAGCCGAAGGAGCTCACGCCCGCCATACGCGGCCGGTCCGTCCGAGGCCAGGCCAGTGGCTCGGTGGCCAGGATGAGCGCGCTGCCCTCCAACTCGATATGCGCGTTGAGCCTGCGAAAGTGGAGATTCTTCGGGATGCGACCGTGCTCGAGCGCGAGCACCGCCTTGATGAGGCCAGCGATGCCCGCCGCCGCTTCCAAGTGTCCGATGTTGCTCTTCAGTGCACCCAACACACAGCGTGAGCCATCGGGCCGCATGCCCCCCAACACGTCCCGGAGTGCCTGGACCTCGATGGGATCGCCCAGCGAGGTGCCCGTTCCGTGGGTTTCGACGTAGCCAATGGCGTCTGCTTCGACGCGTGCGTCGCGCAGCGCATCACGCAGCAGCGCCTGCTGGGCAAGGACATTGGGCGCCGTGAGTCCCGTCGAGCGACCATCCTGGTTGATGGCCGAGCCGCGGATGATCGCCCAGATGCGGTTGCCATCCCGCCGCGCGTCACTCAGGCGCTTGAGAACGACCAGGCCACACCCCTCTCCCCGGACGAAGCCGTTGGCCGAGGCATCAAAGGTACGGCAGCGCCCGTCGGGAGAGAGGGCCTGGGTGCGCGCCAGCCCCTCCATCAGTACGGGAGAGAGAATCATGTTCACCCCGCCCACCAGCGCCAGGTCGCTCTCACCCGAGCGCAGGCTACGGCAGGCCAGATGCACGGCCACCAGCGATGACGAGCACGCGGTGTCGATGGTCAAGCAGGGCCCCTGCAGCCCCAGCGCATAGGAGAGCCGCCCGGCGGCGATGCTGAGCAGGTTGCCCGTGGTGCTGTAGGCGTCCTGCTCCTCGTTCGGCTGGCGCGTGACGCTGTCCGAGTAGTCCTTGGAGCAAGCGCCGACAAACACCCCGGTGCGACTGCTGGAGAGTGCACCCGGCGGGATGCCGGCGTCCTCCAGCGCCTCCCAAGCCACCTCCAGCAGCAGTCGGTGCTGGGGATCCAGCGAGCGCGCCTCGCGGGGCGGAACGCCAAAGAAGGCCGCATCGAAGCCGTCCACGGGCTCCGTGAGCAACCCCGCCCAGCGCGGCACGCCCGCACCCGGCTGGCTGCCCACCAACGCCCAGCGAGGCTCAAGCGGCTGGACCGCGTCCCGGCCCGCATCGAGCAGTTCCCAGAACGTCCTGGGGGCGTCGGCGCCGCCGGGTAAGCGGCAGCCCATCCCGACGATGGCAAGTGGCTCATGCTGCTGCTGCTCCACCTGTTCGAGGGACGCGAGCCGCTCCTCCAGCCGCCGGATGACGACGGCGGCCTTCTTCAATCGCTCCTGTTGTGCGCCAGTGCTGGGAGCATTCATGCGAGCACCTCGAATTTCTCGTCGATCATCCGCGCCAACTCGTCTTGCGACATGTCCTCGACCTCCGCCTTGGCGGCGGAGGTGGCCCCGAGCCGCCCAGCCTGCTCGGCGGGAGCCGCGCCGGTTCCACGCGCCAGGTGGATGGCCAGGGTGGCCACGGTGGGGTACGTCCACAGCAGCGTCGCCTGCACGCGAATCCCCAGCGCGGCCTCGATGCGGTTGCGCAGCTCCAGTCCCATCAGCGAATCCATGCCCAGACTGGAGAAGGGGACATCCGCCTCCAGCCGGGACTCGGGCAGGCGCAGCACCTGCGAGACCTGTGTGCGCAGGAACTCCTTCATCAGCTCCGCACGAGCCCCAGGCTCGGCGGAGGACAGGCGCGCCAGCAGTTGCTTGTCCCCGGTGGGCAGCCCGCCCCCCGCGCGCTGCTCGGCCATGAGCCGCGACAGCGTCCGCGAGGACGCCGCCGCCTGGTTGAAGCCCACCCATTGGCGCAGATCGAGGGGAACCACCCCCACCTGCGCCCGATCGCTGTCCAGCAGCCGCCGCAGCGCATCCAATCCCTCGGTGGGAGTCAGGCTGCGGATGCCGCGCGACGCCAGACGCACGCCACGGTTCTCCTGCGCGGCGGCCAGCCCCACCTCCGAGAAGGCACCCCAGTCGACGCTCAGCGCCGGAAGGCCCTCCGCCCGACGCTGGTGCGCCAACGCATCCAGGAAGGTGTTGGCAGCGGCGTAGTTGCCCTGTCCTGCCGAGCCCAGCAGGCCCGCCACCGAGGACTGCAAGACGAAGAAGTCCAACGGGGCCTCGCGGGTGAGCACGTGCAGATTCCATGCGCCAAGCACCTTCGGCGCCAGGACGCGGCGCAGGCGCGCAGGGTCCAACTGCTGCACCATTCCGTCCTCCAGGATGCCGGCGGCGTGGATGACCCCGCGCAATGGCATCCCCGACGCGTCCACCTCGGCGATGACCTGCGCCAGCCGCGCCGGGTCGGCAACGTCGGCGCGCGCCACCGTCACCCGTGTGCCCCGAGCCACCAGCGCGTCCACCGCGGCGCGCTGCTCCGGGCTGGCCGCCCCCGAGCGCCCCACCAGCACCAGGTGGCCGGCGCCCTGGTCCGCGAGCCACGCCGCCAGCTTCAGGCCCAGCCCGCCCAATCCGCCGGTGATGAGGTAGCTGCCATCGCGGCGGAAGGTGACGCCCGAATCGGCGGGCACCCGTACGTGGGCCCGCGGATCCGCCAGGGTGAGCACGATTTTTCCGAGGTGATGTGCCTGGGCCATCTTCCGGAAGGCCTCCGCGGCCTGGGAGATCGGCGACACCGAGACGGGCGGAGGGGTGAACACGCCGCGGGCCACCCACTCCATCACCTGCTGGAAGAGCGTGCGCACCCGGGCGGGCTGCTTGAGCATCATCCCCCGCAGATCCACCAGGGAGAATGACAGGTTGCGCAGGAACGGCTTAAGGCCCAGACGGTTGTTGGCGTAGTAGTCGCGCTTGCCCAGTTCCACGAAACGACCGTGGTCACGCAGCAACTCGAAGCTCTTGCCGATGAGCTCTCCCGACAGCGAGTTGAGCACCACATCCACGCCCTCACCGCCGGTCCAGGCGCGCACGTCGGCAACGAACCGCTCCGAGCGCGAGTCACTGACGAACGGCACCCCCAGTGACCGGAGGTAGTCGCGCTTCTCGGGCGTGCCGGCGGTTGCGTAGACCTCCGCTCCTACATGCCGCGCCCACTGCACGGCGGCCAGGCCCACTCCACCCGTGGCCGCATGGATGAGCACCCGCTCGCCGGGCTGTAGCTGGGCGACCTGATCCAGCGCATACCAGGCGGTCAGATACGTCACGGGCATCGCTGCCGCGTCAGTGGCGGACAGCCCCGAGGGCCCAGGCAGCACCAGCGTGGCCGGAAGGGTGAGGTGCGAAGCGAAAGCCCCTTGCGCCAAGGCCACCACCGGCTGCCCCACCGCGAGGCCGGTGACTCCCTCGCCCAGCAGGGTGATGCGGCCGGCGCACTCCCCGCCCAGCAACAGCGGCGCGTCGGACGCCTCCGCCACGTCGTTGGGCATCATCCCGAGCGCCAGCAACACGTCGAGGAAGTTGAGCCCCGCTGCGTCCACCGCGATCTGCACCTCGCCGGGGCCGGGCTCGCGCGGCCGCAGGGGGTGGAGCACCAGGTCGTCCAACACTCCGGGTCGGTCCAGCTCCAATCGGAAGGGCTTGTCTCCAGCGAGTTCAAGCCGCTCCTTGCGCTCGGCCTCGGGCAGCCGGTTGCGGAGCCGAGCCACGAGCCGCTCGCCGCCGCGCAGCGCGACCTCCTCCTCGGCATCATCAGCGAGCAGCTCCGCCAGCACGATGTCGTGCTCGCCCGGCGGACAGGCCGCGTCCAGGTCGACGCGGATGCAGCGCAGCTCCGCATGCTCCAGGGCGATGACGCGCGCCAGCCCCAGCAACGGGGCCTGCGCCACGGACACCGCGCCCGCGCGCGCTGCCTGGGCGCCACGTGTCAGCAGCCACAGCCGCGGCGCATCCCTCCAGCCCATTTCCGCCAGGGCCTGCACCGCGGCGAGCACGCTGTCGCAGCCACGCACCAGCGCCGCTTCGAGGATGTCCGGGCCGGGCTCCCCCGAAGTCTCCAGGCTGCCCAGGTGCACCACCGCCGTCGGAGCCCGCCCGCCGAAGGACCCGGCCAGCAAGGCCTTCACACGGGCAATGTTCGTGTCGCGTCCTGTCGCGTGAAAGACCGCATGGCCCAGCTCCTCCAGGGCGGAGCGCAGCTTGGGGCCCAGCCCACCGCCATCGCCCAGCAGCAGCCATCGCCCCGCCCCGGTCCTGCCCGGGGGAAGCACTGCGGCTTCCCAATCCAGCTCCAGGAACCAACGGTCCTGCTCGACGGTCCGGGCGCCGCCCGCCAGCCGCTGCGCCACCAGCCCGGTGACCTCGGCCACCCGAGCGCCCGTGCCGTCGACGATGAGCAGATCCGCGGCTCGCCGCTGGGGTGACAACTGCCCGGCGCTCACGTCCCGCATGTGGCACCACAGCTCGCCCGAGGGCCGCTGGAAGAGCCGCAGCGCGCCAATCTCCACGGGCACCCACGGCATCGCGTCGCCACCATCGGCGAGCGCACTGGCCAGGACGTGGAAGCACGCATCCAACAGCGCCGGGTGCAGCCAGTACGGTGCCGGGGAACCGGCGGCCTGGGGCAACCGCACCCGCCCGAGCGCCTCATCCTGGCCGCGCCACAACTCCACGAGGCCCTGGAAGGAGGGCCCATACTCAAGCCCCATCCCGCGCAGCGCCTCGTAGAGCGTCGCGGCCGGGACCGCCCCCGCCAGTCGGCCGCGCAGCGCGGGCAGATCCAGCCCAACCGGGGCCTCGGCCTGCTCCACCCGGCGCACCATCCCGTGCGCGTGAACACGCCAGGGGGAACGGCCCGCATCCAAGGCACGGCTGGCCACCTGGAAGCGCAGCCGCCCCGGCTGCTCCTCGGTCGTCACCATCTGCACGGACAGCGCCGTATCGCCCGCGAAGGCCAGCGCGTGCTCCAGCACCACGTCGGTGACATGCACCGGGCCCTCGCCCAGGTGCCTGGCTCCGGCCGACAGCGCCATCTCCAGGTATGCCGCGCCCGGCAGTACCGCCGCCCCCTGCACCCGATGCTCGCCCAGCCACGGCAGGCGCTCCAGGTCCAAGGTCGTCTCCCACAGCTGGGTGGTCACCTCGGTAGAGAGGCTTTGCACGTCCCCCAGCAGCGGGTGGGCGCCCGCCCCGGCGCGGCGGCCGGAGCCCGACACGCCCTCGGACGACAGCTCGAGCCAGTGGCGCTCGCGCTGCCAGGGATAGGTTGGCAGGGGCACACGGCGCCCGCCTTCGGGGAAGAGGCGCTCCCAGCTCACCGGGTAGCCCTGAACCCACAAGGCCCCCAGCGACTCCAGCATCGCCGAGCGCTCGTCCTGCCCCCGCCGCAGCGAGCCCACCGTGATTCCCCAACGTTCCGCGTCCCGCCGGCACTCCTCGATGGGAATCGTCAGGATCGGATGGGGGCTCATCTCGATGAAGAGCCCGTAGCCGTCTTGCAGCAGGGCCTGCACCGTGTCGGCGAAGCGCACCGGGAGGCGGAGGTTGTCGGCCCAGTAGTCCGCGACGAGCTCCTCCCCCGCCACGCTCGCGCAGGTCAGTGTCGAGCGCATGGACAGCTCCGTGGCCCGAGGCCGCAGGTCGCCGAGCGCCGCCAGCAGCTCCTCCCTCAGGGGTTCCACCTGGGGGCTATGGCTGGCAACGTCCACCTTCACCCGCCGGCAGAACACCCCTCGGGCCTCGAGCACCGCGAGCACCTCGGCGAGCGCCTCGGGACTGCCCGCCACCACGGTGGAGCGGGGGCTGTTGCTCACCGCCACGCTCAGCCGGTCCTCGTAGCCCCGCAGCGCCGCCTCGGTTTCGGCGCGCGAGAGGTCCACGAGCGCCATCTCGCCCTGGCCGCGGATGCGCCGCAGCAGTTGGCTGCGCCTGCAGATGATGGCCACGGCGTCCTCGAGCGAGAGCGCGCCGGCCACGTGCGCGGCTGCCACCTCGCCCATGCTGTGCCCCACCACCGCATCCGGCTCCACTCCCCACGAGCGCCACAGGGCCGCGAGCGCCACCTCCAGGGCGAAGAGCACCGGCTGCACCACGTCAATCCGCTCCAGACGTGAAGTGGCCTCGTCCGCGGCAAGCTCGGCCAGCACCGACCAGCCGGCCTCGGACTGGATTGCCTGCTCACAGGCGTCCAGCGCGGCGCGGAAGACAGGCTCCTGGGCCAGCAGCCGCCGCCCCATTCCCACCCACTGCGAGCCCTGGCCGGGGAAGACGAAGACGAGCTTGGGTACGCCTGCCGTGGAGGTGCGGCCCCGTACGGCGCCCACGGGGGTCTGCCCCTGCGCCGCTACCGCCAGCGCCGCCCGCAGCTCCTCGCACGACGTGGCTGGCAGCGCCAGCCGGTGCTCCAGGGGGCTGCGTGCGACGGCCAGATTGAAGGCCACCTCGTCCAGGCCCAGCCGTGGATGCGCGTCCAGGTGCGCACCCAGCCGCGCCGCCATGGCATCCAGTGCACTCGCGCTCCGGGCCGACAGCACCACCAGCTCCTGCGGGCGCGCGAGTGTGCCCGAAGCCCCCTCCTGGGCCCGTGGCGCCTCTTCCAGCACCACGTGCGCGTTGGTACCGCTCATGCCGAACGAGCTCACGGCCGCCCGCCGCGACGCATTCCACTGCGGCCACGGCGTGGGCTCGCGCGTCACGCGCATCGGCAGCGCATCCCATGCCACCCGGGGGTTGAGCTCCCGGGAGTGCAGGTGCGCGGGAATCCGCCCCTCCCTCAGGCACAGGACGGTCTTGAGCAGCCCGGCGATTCCCGCCGCGTACTCCAGGTGGCCGATGTTCGTCTTCACCGACCCCAGGAGCATCGGCTCCTGCGCGCTCCTCCCCTGGCCATACACGGCGTTGAGGGCCTCGACCTCGATGGGATCCCCCAGGGGCGTGCCCGTGCCGTGCGCCTCGACGTAACCCACCGATGTCGGCTCGCAGTTCGCGTCCCGCAGGGCTTGGCGGATCACCTCCTCCTGCGCGGCTCCATTGGGTACCGTCAGGCCGCTGCTCGCACCATCGTGGTTGATCGCCGAGCCCCTGATGAGGGCCAGGATGCGGTCCCCGTCCGCGAGGGCCCTGCTCAGCGGCTTGAGCGCGATGACGGCGCACCCCTCACCGCGCCCGTAACCATCCGCGTCCGCCGAGAACGTCTTGCAGCGGCCATCCGTGGACAGCGCGTGGCTCTTGGACAGGAACACGAAGGTGCTCGGCGAGAGCATCAGCGACACGCCGCCGGCCAGCGCCAGGGTGCACTCCCCGGTGCGCAAGCTCCTGCACGCCTGGTGGATGGCCACCAGCGAGGACGAGCAGGCCGTATCCACCGCGAAGCACGGCCCCTGCAATCCGAGCGCATACGAAATCCGCCCCACCCCGACACTGGGCATCGTCCCCAGCCCGGAGTAGGCGTCGATCACCGCCGAGTTCGACGCCAGAGGCCGCGCGCCCTCGTACTCGGACGGGCCGATGCCCATGAAGATGCCTGTGCGCGAGCCCACCAGCGAGCGCGGGGCCACCGACGCATCCTCCAGTGCCTCCCAGCAGACCTCCAACAGCATCCGGTGCGCCGGATCCATCCGCAGCGCCTCGCGCGGAGAAATGCCAAAGAAGGAGGGTTCGAAACCTGCCACGTCGTCCAGGAACGAGCCGCGCGTCACACACGTCTTGCCCGGCGCATCGAGATCCGCGTCCAACCACTCGGCCACGTCCCACCGCTCCTTGGGGAACTCTCCCACGGCGTCGCGACCGCCATCGAGCAGCCGCCAGAGGCCCTCCATGTCGACCACTCCTCCCGGCAGCCGGCACCCCACGCCGACGATCGCGATGGGCTCCGAGGCATCATTCCGGGGTGCCTCGGCGGCCACGCGCGAAGTGGACTCTGTCGGCTCAGAGAGCTGGAGCGTCTCGAGCACGAAGCGCGCGAGCGCGTCCACATTGGGGCGAGCGAAGGTGAGGGTGTCGGAAACCTGCTGCTCCATCTGGTGGGCCAGTTGGCGCGCCAGCGCGACCGAGCGCAGCGAGTCAAAGCCAAGCTCCATCAACCCCGCGCGGTCGGAGTCCTCGCTCAGCTCCCGGCGCAGCAGCCCCGATACCTCCTGCCGCACCAGCCGCCGCGCCTCCCGCGGACGCGCGGCCAGTGGCAACTCCCGCAGCCGTCGCGCCCAGGGCGAAGTGTTCGAGTGGCCAGGCGAGTCGCCCGTGGCCTGCGGAGTGCCGACGCCCTCCGCCGCAGACTCCCCCTGGATCAGCAGACACACGGTACGCGGCGCGCCGGCATGCGCGAAACGCTCCCAGTCAATGGCCACGCCCTGCGCCTGGATTGCCCCCAGGCCCGCGACGAGCGACGGCCAGTTGTCGCGAGGCCCGTTCAGTGAGGGCACGCACAGGGGCGCGCTGTCGCCCAGGCATTGAGAGACCAGATTCATCAGGGTCGCGCCGGGACCAATCTCCACGCAGGCCGTGACGCCACGCATGGCGAGTGTCTCCACCGCCGCCGAGAACTGCACGGGCTCCAGCATGTGCCGGACCCAGTACTCGGGGTTCGACACATCCACCTCCTGCCCTCCCACCACCGTGCTGACGAGCGCGATCTTCGCTTGCGCGTAGCGCACCAAGGCGCAGACGTCCCGGAAGGGCTGCTCGGCGGGCACCATCAGCGGCGAGTGGAACGCATGGGCCGTCTGGAGCGGCGTCGTGCGAATCCCCTCGGCCGCCAGGCTCTGGCGCAGGGCCTCCAACTCACCCTCCTCGCCAGCGAGCACCAGGCTCTCGGGCGCATTGAAGGCGGAGATGACGACGCGCCCGTCGCGGCGGGCCAGCAAGGGGGCGAGCCGCTCGGCGTCGGAGCGTACCGCGCACAGAGCGCCAGGCCTCGCGTGGTCCCGCATCGCTTGGGCCCGACCGAAGACGAGCGCGACCGCGTCCTCCAGTGAGAACACCCCCGCCACGCAGGCGGCGGCGTACTCGCCAAGGCTGTGCCCCACCAGGACGTTCGGGTGTACACCCCACGAACGCCAAAGGTGAGCCAGTGCGTACTGAAGCGCGAAGAGGGCCAACTGCGCCTGCACGCTGTCCTCGATGGGCTCGTCATCCTCACTGCACAGCACTTCGACGAGAGACCCACCGCTCAGGACATCCGAAATCCGCGCGCACGCCTCCACGCCGAAGCGAAAGGCGGGGCAGGTCTTGAACAGCTCACGCCCCATGCCCATGCGCGCGGAACCCTGGCCCGTGAAGAGAAAGCCCACCACGGGTCGCCGCTCCCGCACGTGCCGGGCTCCGAGCGCTGGGATGCGCCCCTCTGCGGCCACGCGCAGCCCCTGCGCCAGGACCTGCGCACTGGGGGCCGCGAGGGCCAGCCGGTGCAATCCCTCCCTGGTGCTCGCACCCACGGTGGCGCGAACGTCCTCCAGCAGCAGCTCCCTGGCCGAGGCGTTCTCCACGTAACCTGCGAGCAACTGCGCTCCGTGCCGCAGGTGCTCGGCGCTGTCAGCCTCCAACGTGCATAGCGCCACGGGGCGCTGGGTGGTGTCCGGCGGCCCGAGCGTGCGCGCCCGGTCCATCCACTCAGGCACGGCAAAGATGGCCCGCTCGACGTGACGGTAGCGCACGTGGAAGCTGTGGCGCGTGTAGGGCACGCCACGCTCATCCCCCAGGCTGGCGAGCGCGGCGCGCAACTCGGCGTCGAACTGCTCCCGCTTCTCCGGCGGGATGACCGAGAAGTGCGCCTCCGAGCGGATCTGCCACGCCCAATGCGCCTCCAGGGAGTCATAGTGCGACTCCGTCTCCTCGGTGATGGTCAGTCCGGGGAGGGCAAAGCCCGAGAACAGCTCGTCGACGACGTTCCGGTCGAAGGCAGCCATCATCGACGCTGCGCGCAGACGCGTCTCAAGGTTGACGTACCGGGAGAGCACCTCGGCCGTTTTCGAGGCAAACTCCCGCCCGGTGTTCAGGCCGATGAACCACATGTCCAGGTCGCCGTCCTCCTTGAGGACGCGGCGGATCTCCGCCGAAGCGCGACGGGGATCGCTCGACCAGTGGAACGCCCAGATGCTGTAGAGGTAGTCCACCGAAGCATCCGCGAGCGGCAACGCCTCGAAGGATCCTTCACGCAATTCGACGGACGCGGCATTCCTGTTGCGCTGCTGGGCCCGCAGGCGCATCAACTCCGAAGGCTCGACGCCAATAAACCTCGTGGACTCGGGCGCGCATCCCTGGAGATGGTGGAGCGCGAGTCCCGTCCCACACCCGACGTCCACGACGAGGCGGTGATTGGGTTTGAGGACGAAGCCTTCGTAGGCCCTGCGGGCGAACTCGCCCCAGAAGGACGTTTCGTTCGATTCCGAGTCGTACTGGTCGGCGACCTTCGAATAGCTGGTAGCAGGGATGTCCATGCTCATCTCGATGTGCTCCTCACCGGGCAACCTTTTCATCCAGCCAAGCCGCGATGTCTGCAATCACCCGTTCAGTCCCAGGCTCATCGACAATCCAATGGGCATGGTGGGCATACTCCAGGTACTTTCCAATCTGCCTGTATTTGTCTGCCACCAACCGCTGTGTCTCGATAGGGATGACCCGGTCCCTCGCCGCTCCGATCGTCAAGACAGGCACCTCGATGCGCGCCTCGTCGACGTACCCGGTCCGCTGGGGATCCCGGGCACGGTAGAACAGGTCCTGGTAGACGAGGCCCGAGTCGTAGCAGGTCCCTTCATAGAGACGCGCATGCCGAGCGCGCGGAACACAGTTCAACATCCCCCAGCTGAATCCTGCCTTCCAGAAGCGGTGTGCACGTGCCTCGGGCCTTAAGCTATAAAGGATGTTGGCAAAGATGAACCGAGGGGCCAGCGTCGCCTTGCGCGGGAGGCCCGAGGGCGCGGTGGATGCCAACAGCACCACCGCGCGGGTCATGCCTCGCTCCGCGAGCTTCTGCGCCAGGAGCCCCCCCATGGAGTGTCCGAAGACAATCGGCAACCGCCCCGTCTCCGCCCTGAGCCGGCGCGCCTCCAAGTCCATATCGTCCACATAGTCGGCCAGCCTTACCCCTAAGAGCTCAGCGGGCGGAGCACTGCCCAACCGAAGGTGGGGCCGCAGCGTCGGCGTTTCCACGCGCCAACCGACTTCCCGGAAGTGACCGGCCATGCGGCTCCATACCTCTCCCGTGCACCCCACCCCATGAACCATCAAGATGGCGCCCCTGGCACCCGAACGCTCTGTCATTCTTGACACCTCAACGCCAAAACCCAACGCCAAAGCCCAACGCCCCCGCCGCCAGCGCAATTCTTGGCAAATCCACTACGAGCTTGGGAGTCAATATGCAATAGGCAACAGGCAACACAGCATTCAAAACCGCAATAGCGGAATTTTACTTAATCCTTTGACTACCCAGACAACCTCCTTCCAGACAACCGCCTTATGGGGTGGCCTCCCCTGCGTCAGGCAGATGTGAAGAAGCATCGGAAGCAGGGCGAGGACGGCGGAGCGCGGTCACCTCTCCGCGAAGCGGAAGAAGGAGGCCGTGCTCCGACAGGGGAACCGCAAGGCGCGGGCTCGGTACCGTCTGCAGGGCGTGCGCACATCGAAGGTCCGCTGCCTGCGGCTGATGCACCATGCGGGGCTGCTGGCGCCAAGCCAAGCCCGACGCGTGCTGGGGACTCGCTTCGAAGCCCCCAAGCCCATTCTTCAGGGCGTCAAGGCCCGCTTCGGTGCGTACGACTGACGGTGTCGCCCCGGGCCTGGCCATCCGCCACGCCAACGGCAGCCAGTACACCTCCGACGCCTTCCAGCCTGAACGACCTTGCCTCGGGCGGCAGGCGGACTCCCGGGTGAAGTCGCTTGCCTCGGCGCCTGCCTGCGGCTAAGGGCGCTGTGGGTTTGCGAAGGGAGCGAAAGGCATGCAGGTCATTAGTGTAAAGAAGGCGCTGGATGGGTCCATCGGACCGGACGCCAAGGTCGAGGTGCGCGGCTGGGTGCGTACCCGTCGCGATTCGAAGGCAGGACTCAGCTTCATCCATCTGAGCGACGGCTCGTGCTTCGCGCCCATCCAGGTGGTGGCCTCCAGCAACCTGCCCAACTACACCCATGAGGTACTGCACCTGACAGCAGGCTGCTCGGTGGTGTGCCGCGGCACGTTGGTGCCATCGCAGGGCAAGGGCCAGTCCTTCGAGGTGCAGGCCGACGAGGTGCAGGTCTTGGGCTTTGTGGAGGATCCAGACACCTACCCCATCCAACCCAAGCAGCACTCGCTCGAGTTTCTGCGGGAAGTGGCCCACCTGCGCGTGCGCACCAATACCTTCGGGGCCGTCGCGCGCGTTCGTCATGTCGCTGCCCAAGCCATCCATCAGTTCTTCAACGCGGAGGGCTTCTTCTGGGTCAGCACTCCCCTCATCACCACCAGTGATGCCGAAGGAGGCGGACAGATGTTCCGCGTCTCCACGCTGGACGCTGTCAATCCAACGCGGACCGACAGTGGGAAGATTGACTGGAGCAAGGACTTCTTCGGCAAGGAGGCCTTCCTCACCGTTTCCGGTCAGCTCAATGTCGAGGCCTACTGCCTCGCACTGTCCAAGGTCTACACCTTCGGCCCGGCCTTCCGCGCGGAGAACTCCAACACCACGCGCCACTTGGCAGAGTTCTGGATGATCGAGCCGGAGATTGCATTTGCCAACCTTGACGAAGACGCGGCGCTGGCCGAGCGCTTCCTCAAGTACGTCTTCAAGGCAGTGCTCACCGAGTGTGGCCCCGAACTGGCCTTTTTCGAGGAGCGCCAGCAACAGGGTGGCATTGCTCGCCTGGAGAGCTTCCTGAACACCAGCTTTGAGCGGCTGGAATATACCGAGGCCATCGAGATCCTGAAGAAGGCGCCCCGCAAGTTCGAGTACGCGCCGGAGTGGGGCAATGACTTGCAGACCGAGCACGAACGCTACCTGACCGAGGAGTACGTGGGGCGCCCCGTGGTGGTCGTCAACTACCCGGAGAAGGTCAAGTCCTTCTACATGCGCCTCAATGACGATGGGAAGACGGTCGCCGCCATGGACGTGCTCGCCCCGGGCATCGGCGAAATCATCGGCGGCAGCCAGCGCGAGGAGCGGCTGGACGTCTTCGATAGACGCCTTCATCAGTTCGGCCTCAAGCCCGAGCACTATCATTGGTACCGGGATCTGCGGCGCTACGGCACGGTGCCGCATTCGGGCTTCGGACTGGGCTTCGAGCGGCTCATCGTCTATATGTGCGGATTGCAGAACATCCGCGACGCCATTCCCTACCCGCGCGTCCCGGGTTGGGCACTCTTCTGAGCGGAACTGCGTTCCGCCCGGTGGCTACCCGAAGGCCGGTCGCGGCATCGCTTCGTCAAAGCGCGTGTCATGTCGATTGAGCGACTCACCAGCGCGGCCGTCACCACCACGAGCGCTGCAAGTTCCCCAAGGGCATGGCAGAACTCAAGACGCTGATGGACTGACTCAGCGCATGGGAGAGGCCCCCTAGTACTACTCGGTCACTTGAATCCAGGTGGCCGCCGTGATCTACGGCCGGGATGACACCGGCACATCTGCGCAAGTTGGACGAGGCGCTGAGCGCCTACCTTGAGGAGATGGTGGCGGGGATGGGGCGGCTGGAGAGGCGCCGCGCCATGGAGGCCTACGTGACAGGCCTGCTGTTGGACGGGGAGCGCAAGAGCATCGAGCCGATGGCGTCACGATTGGTGGAGGACGTGCGTGAAGTGGAGGCAATGCGCCAGCGGCTGCAGCAGTGCGTCTCGCAGGGGACGTGGAGTGACGAGGGGCTGCGAGAGAGACTGGCGCGGAAGCTGGAAGCCCAGGTGCCGGAGTTGGAAGCGCTGGTGGTGGACGACACGGGCTTTCCGAAGAAGGGGCAACACTCGGTGGGTGTGGCTCGGCAGTACTCGGGCACGCTGGGGCGCACGGACAACTGCCAGGTGGCCGTCAGCCTGCATCTGGCGGGGCCCCGAGGCAGCGGGTGTATTGGCATGCGGCTGTACTTGCCCGAGGACTGGGTGAAGGACGCGGCCAGACGCAAGGCGGCAGGTGTCCCCGAGGCGGTGGGCCTGGCGCGCAAATGGGAGCTGGCGCTGGAGCAACTGGACGACGCGCTGAAATGGGGCGTGCGGCGGCACGTCGTCCTGGCGGATGCGGGGTATGGCAATTGCCGGGAGTTCCGCGAAGGCCTTACGGCACGCGGACTGCCCTACCTCGTCGGCGTGCCAGGACAGCACAAGGTGTGGCCTCCGGGGGCCACGCCGCACCGCCCGGTGAAGAAGGCGGGCGAGTACGGACGCCCCCGGACGCGCTTCGTCGACGACAGCGGCGTGCAACCCTGGACGATTGAAGAGCTGGCGCGCCAGTTGCCCGAAGAGGAGTACCGCCGCGTCAGCTGGCGCGAGGGCAGTCGCGGCCTTCAGTCGTCCACTTTCGCCGCGGTGCGAATCCAGCCGGCCGAAGGCCACGTGGTGCGCAAGGAGCCAGGGGCTCCCGAATGGCTGCTCTGCGAGTGGTCCTCAGGGGAAGCCGCGCCGACGAAGTACTACCTCTCGTCGTTGCCGGCGGACACGCCGCTCAAACGCCTCGTCACCCTGGCGAAGCTGCGGTGGCGCGTCGAGCGGGACTACCAGGAGATGAAGGGGGAGGTGGGGCTGGACCACTTCGAAGGCCGCACCTGGAGAGGCTTTCACCACCACGCCACGCTTTGCATGGTGGCCCACGGTTTCCTCGCGCTCCGTCGAGCGCTTTTCCCCCCGGAGCAAGACGCAGTGGACGCTGCCTCAGGTGCGCCGTCGGCTTCAGCACCTGCTGTTGCGCCGCATCGGCCACTGCCCGCTCTGCCTGCGCCACGTCGGCGCACGCACCCCACCTCGCGGCCCCTCTCGCATCTGATCAAGTAGTACTAGCAGGCTGCTGAAGAAGTCGGTTTCGGGCTGGACGCGCTGCTCCACGCGGGTCCGGCTCGTCAATGAGAGGTTTTCGAGCGGTTTTCTGACGACCAGGGAGGCGCCCTGCTGCGGTTGCAGCCCCGTCCCCAGGCCCACCCGGGGCGAACTGCTGCCCGGCAGGCGCGCGGCGTGTCAGGCGGGCATGAGTCGGGCCATGCGTGTCAGGTTGTAGGCGGCGGCGACGAAGTAGGCCCACAGGCCCGTCCTCGCCTGGCCTCGGTAGCGTGTCTTCCTGAAGCCGCCCACCGTCTTCATCCAGCCGAATATCTCCTCGACTCGCTTTCTGGCGCGCTGGCTCAGGGCATAGCCCCCGTGGCGTGTTGTGCGTCCGTCGACTCGGCTGGCGCGGCGCACGTCGCGCGTCTGGGCCACATGGGGTGTCACCCCGCGCTCGCGCGTGCCATCCACGAAGCGCTGCACGTCGTATCCGGCATCCGCCCCCAGCGTCGTGGGCACCAGCCCCTTCTCTTTCTGCCGGTTGAGCATCCTGAGCGCGCCCACCCACTCCGCTTCGCCCGCTGCCACCTCCACCGTGATGTCCGCCACCAGCCCGGTGCGGTTCTCCATCAGCACGCTTGTCAACGGCCGGGGTCATGGACCGCATGAGGGTCGGCCAAGCGGATCGGGGTGACGAGTTCGTCAGGCAGCCGCTGTTCGAGTTCGCGGCGATGGCGAGGTGGGGTCGGCCAAGCGGATCGGTTCCGGCGACTACCGAGCCTCCTGGGAGGAGGACTTCCGGCGTCGGGTGGGGGGCGGGTTGCGGAAGCTGTCGCCTTCGATGACGAGGACGTGGGAGTGGTGGAGGAGCCGGTCCATGGCGGCGCTGGCCATCAGCGGGTCGCCGAAGAGGGGCGGCCACTCCTCGATGGCGCGGTTGGAGGTGATGACGGTGCTCTTGCGCTCGTAGCGCTGGCGGACCACTTCGTAGAGGTCCGCGGGTTCATTCTGGGTGAGGCCACGCAAGCCGAGGTCATCGATGATGAGCAAATCGGGCGAGGTGAATCGCACGAGGCGCTTTTCGTAGCTGCTGCCATCGCCCCGGGCGGCGCGCAGTTGCTGGAGAAGCTCGTTGGCGCCCAGGTAGAGGGCGCTGTAGCCGGCACGGCAGGCGCGGTGGCCGAGGGCCTGGGCCAGGCGGGACTTGCCGACGCCGGTGGGGCCGACGATGAGGACGTTGTCGTGGCGCTCCAGGAGAAGCCGCACGTGCCCAGCTCCAGCACCTTGGCCTTGGGGACGCTGGAGTTGAAGTGGAAGTCGAAGTCCTCGAGCGTCCTTGCGTGCTCGAAGGAGGCGCGGCGCACGCGCTGGGACAGCTGCTTGGAGTCGCGCCGCTCCGCCTCGTCGCCCAGCAGGCGGTAGAGGAATTCAGAGTGAGAGAGATTATCGTCCACCGCCTGCTGGGTGCGCAGTTGAAGGGACTGGAGGACACCGGACAGGCGCAGCTTCTTGAGCAGGGGGACGAGCTCGTCAGTGGGACTCAATTTCAGACTCCTGGGGCACGACGGAGGGGTGCAGCAGCTCGGCCACGCTGCGTGCGAAGCGCGGCTGAGGAAGAGAGGGCGACGCCGGGGCCGCGAGCGCCAGGGGTAGCGGCTGCAAGTCCAGTCCCTGGCGCAGCAGATTCTTGATGGCCCGGGAGGTGTACGCGCCGTAGTAGTGGGCCCTGCGGGCGGCGGCCTGGGCGCGCTCGGCAGGGAAGCCCTCCAGGTGGGTGACGATGGCCTGCACCGCGCGCAACTGCGACAGCACGTCGTCGGAGTCGAAGACGGCGCGCACGTAGGTGAGGACGTCCTCGCCCAGCCTCGCGGCCCGCTCTTCCCAGTAGCCGCGGCTGCGGTGGCGCAGGTCCGCGCGGTGCTGGGGCAGGTGCGCCTCGTGGGTGCTGTAGAGGCCACCGCCGCGCCGGGCGTGCGTGGCCACGCGCACGTCGTCCGCGTAGGCCTCCAGGCTGGCGTCGGTGACGCGCAGCCAGACGTCGCTGCCGACGAGGCGCCAGGGCACCGAGTAGAAGCGCCGCTCGAAGAGGACGTGGCTGTCCTGGTGGACGCGCGTGGCCTTCCAGAGGACGGTCGTGAAGCGCTTCACGGGCAGGGGCCTGAGGGCGGGCAGCTCCTCCTCGCGGAAGACATCCACCGGGCGCCGGCCCGTCGTCCCGTGCCGTCGCACGTTGGCCACCTCCGCCAGCCACTTCTTCAAGTCCGCGCGCACGACGTCAACGTCCTGCCCCTCGCGGCCCTTGAAGAAGTTGGACTGGACGTACTTGACGCCCGCTTCCACCTTCCCCTTCTTCTGGGGCGCGTACGGCGGCGTCGGGTCCACCTTGAAGCCTTGGTGCCGCGCCACCTCGCGGTAGCTGCGGTTGAGGGCGGATGGCTCGTCCGGGGTGAAGGCCGCTCTCAGCACGGCGGCCTTCAAGTTGTCCGGCGCCACCGTCTGCACCACGCCCCCCAACTGCTCGAAGGCCTCCACGTGCAGCCGCAGCCACGTCGGCAGCGACTGCTCGAAGACGATGTCCGCCACCAGGTAGCGGCTGTGCGCCAGTACCAGGACGAAGACCCAGGCCTTCCTTGGCACCTTCTGCCGGGGGCACAGCAGCTTCCCCACGTAGCCGAAGTCCACCTGCGCCACCTCGCCCGCCGCGGTGACGACGGGAATGGCGACGTCCTCCGCCCTCACGCCCCTCGCCTTGCGCAGCTGCCGCACCATCCGCTTCACCGCCGAGTCGCTGGCGCTGAAGCCTTCCACCTCCAGCCGCAGCCTGTCGTGGATGGCGCGCGCGCCCAGCCCCTGGGCAAGCCACGCCTCCACGCGCGGCTGCCACTCCACCAGTGACGACGTCTGCTGCGCGGGCACCCTCGCAGGCCGGTGCTCCTGCACCAGGGCCTTGAGCGTCTCCAACTCGGGCACTTCCTCCGGGCGCCCCTCCAGCATCCCCGCCCTCGTGAGCGCCGCGCGGTACGCCCGCTCCGTATTCGGGCCCATCCTCAACAGCCGGGCCACTTCGCGCGCACCCGTCCCCATCCGGTGCAGCCGCACCAGCTCTCTCAACCTGTCCATGTCGACTCTCCGGTAACTCATCCGCGCGCGCCCCTCCGCACACCGCTCCGGCGGTGCTCGGTGGGGCGCGAGGATGCATGGGATGACTGCCCAGGTAGGCTCTCAACCTACCCACTGGCCACGTTTCTTCTGACCGCCTACGCCCTGCACGGACCGCCTCTGCCTCTTCTCCGGCGGGCGATCCGCTTGGCCGACCCTGGGCCGATCCGCTTGGCCGCCCCGGCTACGAACAGCTTGGCCGACCCGGCTGCGATCCATTACCCCGACCCGTTACAATCGCGCGCGGCGTTACGGTGGAGCCGCGCGGGCCCTACGCTTCGGGGACCCGCAGGTCGCGCGAGCGCAACAGCATCGCGGACGCGGTGGCGGGGGCGAGCACCGATGCGGCGATGATGCACCAGTCCCACGGCCCCCGGGCCCGAGCCGCGTTGAACGTCACGGCCTGGACCAATGTCAGACAGGCATCCACGGTGGTGAGCCGCCCCAGCAGCGTGGCCAGTCCATCCCGCCAGCGGCGCATCAGGAGCAGCAGGCCCGTGACGAGCCCCGCGTCGAACAGCACCCAGCCCCACTGCACCCAGGGCGAGGGGAACCACCGGGCACTCAACGGCAGTGCGAGCAGCACCGTCCACGGCACCAGCAGCGCGGTCAGCGTGCGCACGAAGAAGCGGGGCCGGCGCAGCAAGGTGACGAGCCCGAACTTCACCAGGCTGCCCCGCGCGAACGCTCGCAGCGCGTCGTAGACAGCCCACGCAGCCGGTTCATCCGAGGGGTGGGAGAGGAACAGGGGCACCCAGGCGTCGGGGCGGAACTTGGCCTTGAAGGCGCGCAGGCCCTCGAAGTCGAACAGGGGGCGGCCAGCGTTGCGCGCGAATCGCAGCCAGGGACGCACCGGGCCTGAAAGCGGCGCCAATCCCAGCGTCACGTACCGGCGGCCGTTCGCCGCGGCGGCGCGCATCGCCGCGTCCACCAGGGTCTCCGCGGTGCCGTTGGGCGCGGAGGGTTCGCGCAGCAGGTCCTGGAGGAACCAGCCGTCGCGCGCGAACACGGGCGTCACGGAGAGGAAGCCCACCACGCGGCCCTCGACCTCCGCGACGAAGGCCCTGCGCTCACGGGCGAAGGCGTCCGGGGCCAGTCCCACCAGGAAGCCCATGGTCGCCATCCGCCGGGAGTCCAGCCAGTGCTCGGCCAGCACCTCCACCGCCTCGCGCAGTGGATGTCCCGGCGTCTCCATCACCTCCGCGGGCACCTCGCGCACGCGGACGGCGTGGGCCCGGGCGCGGCGCAGTTGTTCACGCAGGCTGCGGCTGCCGCGCACCACCGTCTCCCAGTTCGCCGGATCCCACACCGGCTGCTCGCCAATGGGCAGCTCGTGGAAGGGGACGAGCTGGGAGAAGCGGGACTCGGTGGCGAAGAAGCTCACGCGACGGCCCGCGCTCCGGGCCGCCTGGTGGAAGCCCTCCACCAGCGCCCGCACCCGCTCCGGCGCGGCGATGGGGCCGCCTCCCGCCACCCACGCGCCGCCGGTGTCCACGTACGCCACGCACCCGTCGCCGGCTGGCGCGAACCAGTAGCGGAAGCCCGGTTGCAGCACCTGGAAGGACGTCGCGTTCCAGCCGTGGCGGCGCAGCAGCGCCAGCACCCGTTCGCGTTCGTCCTCCACGCCTGGGGCGGAGGGGGGAGAAGAGGCGGTCATGTCCTTTGGCGTTCACGCTACGTCCAGCATTGCCCCACCGCCAGACAAAGCCTCCCCCAGCTTCCTGCCGAGCGGGGCCTCGCGGACAGGCCTCCTTTCAAGACCCGGCGTGCGAGGCGCTCTGCCCCGGAGTGGAGCGCACGGGTGAATGGATCCAATCGGGCCGGTGAAACGCACTGATGGAAGCCCGTCCCCGTTTTCCAGAGCGGATGCGTTGCCTGTACCGAACCTGGGAACGCGGTGGGTGGGTTGTAGCAACGCTTCAGCGCCTCCCTGGGACGGCCCTCCCTTGGGGGCGCTGAAGCGCGTGGTTCAGCGCAAGCGCTCGAAGGCCTGGAGACAGAACTCCACGAAGGCGCGCACCTTCGCGGGGATGAGCCGGCGGTGGGGATGGACCAGGAAGATGCCGCGCCCGACCACCGGGGTGTCCGGAAGCAACGGCACCAGCGTGCCCGCGCTCAGCTCGTCCCGCACCAGATACACGGGCAGGTTGGCGATGCCGCGTCCCTGGAGGGCGGCCTGCCGCAGGATGAGGTTGTTGTTGGCCTGGAAGGGTCCCGACACGCGCAGGCTGCGACGACCGCCCGCGACTTCGAGCTGCCACTCCATGGGGCCCTGGCCGCGCTTGAAGACCAGGCAGTCCTGCGCCATCAGGTCGTCCGGGGTGCGCGGCGTCCCTCGCCGCTGGAGATACGCGGGACTCGCGCAGAGGATGCGCTGTTCGGGAGCGAGCCGCCGCACCACCAGCGTGCTGTCCTGCAATTCGTCCGCGATGCGGATCGCCACGTCGAACCCTTCCTCCACCAGGTCCACCAGCCGGTCACTGGCGTCCAGGTCCACCTGCACGTCGGGGTGTGCGGCCTGGAACGCGGCGGCCATGGCGGCGACCTGGACCTCGCCCAGCACCGCGGGCACGGCGATGCGCAGCAGCCCCCGGGGGTGCTCGTCCAGGGCCGTCACCGACAGCGCGGCATCCTCCAGTTCCGACAGCACCCGGCGGCAGTGTTCGTAGAAGAGGCTGCCCGCCTCCGTGAGGCTCACGTGGTGCGTGGTCCTCCGCAGCAGGCGAGCCCCCAGACGGGACTCCAGGTGGGCCACCTGCTTGCTCACCGCGGAGGGTGTCAGGCCCAGGCGCCGGGCCGCCGCGGAGAAGCCTCCGTCCTCCACGGCGCGCACGAAGGCGTGCAGGGGCATGACCTCATCGAACAGCAGGGGCGTCGTTCTTTTCCGCTGGGGCACAGGCGTCGTTCCTCCAGGCCACGTTCCCAATCCGGACCGCGCGGCGCAAGAGAAGGACCACGGGGCGCGCGCGACGCGCTCCCGGAGGAGAAACCATGCGAACGCCTTCCACCGGAACGCCCCCTGAGTCCGGACACCTGTTCGGCCTCACCGACGGCGAGGCCGGTTACGCCCTGCTGCGCGTCACCCTGGGCCTCAACATCCTGCTGCACGGAGTCCTCCGGCTGGTGGGCGGCCCCGGGGCCTTCGCCGACAGCCTGGTGAAGGCCTTCACGGGCTCCTTGATGCCCTCGGCGCTGGTGCGCCCCTTCGCGCTCGTCCTGCCCTTCGCGGAAACGCTGGTGGGCGCGCTGCTCCTGGTCGGTCTGCTGACGCGCCCCGTGCTCGCCGCCGGAGGACTGCTGATGATGGCGCTCGTCTTCGGCACGGCGCTGCGCGGGGAGTGGGAGACGCTGAGCGTGCAGATGCTCTACGTCGGCTTCTACGCCGCGCTGCTGGGCACCGCCCGCTTCAACCGTCTGTCCCTGGACCGGCTGCGATTGCCCGTCACGGCGGCCACGTCACATCCGGCGTCCTGAATCCCCTCCCCTACCCTGGAGCCTCCCATGAGCACCCGACGTCAATTCCTGTCACAGAGCGCCCTGGCCACGGGTGCGCTCGCGATGTCACGCGCCGCGAGCGCAGCCGCGCCGGAAGTTCCCCCGCGCGGCAAGAAGGAGCCCGCCGCCTCCACGAAGAAGGGCTTCTGGCCGAACGGGGCACGGCTGGCCATCTCCCTGTCCCTCCAGTTCGAATCCGGCGCGCAGCCCGAGCGCGGCGCGAGCAGTCCTTTCCCTCCCATCGACCCAAAGTACCCGGACCTGCCCGTGGCCACCTGGTACGAGTACGGCGTGAAGGAGGGCATCCCGCGCCTGCTGGAAATGTTCGCGCGGCGGGGCATCCACGTGACCTCGCACATGGTGGGGCAGGCGGTGGAGCGCAACCCCGCGCTGGCGAAGGAGATCGTGGAGCGCGGGCACGAGGCCGCGGCGCATGGACAGACGTGGACGCCCCAGTTCTCCATGACGCCCGAGGAGGAGCGCGCCTCCTACGAGGCCAACGTGCGCGCCATCCAGCGAGCCACGGGACAGACGCCCGTGGGCTTCAATGCCTTCTGGATGCGGGGCACGCCCCGGACGCTGGAGATCCTCCAGGACCTGGGCTTCCTGTATCACATTGATGACGTGAGCCGGGACGAGCCCTTCGTCGTGGACGTGCGGGGCAAGCCCTTCGCGGTGGTGCCCTACACACTGGGCATGAACGACATCATCAACTTCGAGTTGCGCAACTACACCGCCGAGCAGTTCGCCAGCGAGCTCAAGAACGAGTTCGACGCGCTGTATGCCGAAGCGGGTGGACGCCGCCGGATGATGTCCGTGAGCATGCACGACCGCATCTCCGGCAGGCCGGGGCGCGTGAAGATGCTGGAGGAGTTCATCCGCTACGCCCAGCGCCAGCCCGGAGTCTGGTTCGCGCGGAAGGATGAGCTGGCGCGCTGGACGCTGGAGCAGGCCGGAAGCTGAAGGCCGCCGCCCTGACGAGGCGGCGGCCCGGCGACGCAACGGAAGACGGACTCAGTGGTTGTACGCGACCGTGCCGCTGCAGGACGTGGTGCCGAAGCAACCGGCGCGAATGGTGTACGTGCCCGAGGAAGGCACCACGAAGGAGAAATTGGACCGCGAGCCGCAGGCGCCACCCGCGTCGTCGCTGAAGGCGACCTGCGTCCCCGTGGAGTCGTTGATCCGCAGGTAGGTGTCACCGGTGCCCGTGGCTCCCGGCACGCCGCAGGTGGCCACCGTGACCAGCTGGCCTGCGTACAACACCACCGCATGGTTCGTCGTCCCGGTGGTCGCGGACGCCGTATTCGTCGCGGTGAAGCTGAAGCTTCCCTCGTTGGCCGTCAGGTCCGGGGAGCGCTCGCAGATGAACGGGAACTCCATGCTACAGGGGGCGTCATTCCACAGTTCGCTGCGGATGCTCGACCCGTAGGAGAAGCGGTCCGCGACACAGTCCTCATTGGAGTTGTTGGTCGGCTCTCCCGGATACCAGTTCGTGTACGACGACGTCGGGCCGTCCCAGACGAAGAAGCCCTCCGTGCCGATGTCATTGTAACCAATCCACCAGTTGTACAGGCCGGCGTAGGCTTCGTGAACCGCGAGGAAGGCCTCTTCCGTGGCGTTGTCGATGGTCACCAGCTTGTAGCCATTCACCGAGCAGAGCGACTGCGCCTGCTGCCACGTCTTGGGCGTCCGGACGAAGAGGTAGTCATGCCCCCCGCTGGAGATGGATTGGGACGTGACGCCCAGGGCGTCCTTCGTGGGTTCTTCGTCCGGAAGCGGGGCCTCGGGGCCACAGCCGCCAAGCGCCACGGCGGCCAGCGATGCGAGGAGGGCGGGACGCCAGGAGGCAGGATGGAGGGTCATGTTTTACTCCTTGGATTTCCAACTTAGCCGTAAAAATAGGCTTAGCCAGAATGACACCAGGAGTGAACACTTGCAAGCACACTGGGAGTTCACGCCAATTACAGGCGTCTATTGCTGAGAAGGAATCCACCAGGGCTACAGACCGTCCTCATCCGCGTCGTCGCCAGTGTCCTCGGACGCGCGGCCGAGCAACCGGTCCACCTCCTTGTGCGCGACCTCTTCCTGCTCCGCGCTGATGCGGCGGTAGACCTTGAGCGCATGCACCACGCGGTGGGAGTGCTTCAACAGCGCGCTCGAACCGCTCGACGGTGAGCGCTTGCGCGGAGACGGCAGCATCGAGGCGAGCACCGCGCCCTGGGCCACGGTGAGCTGGGAGGCGGACACCCCGAAGTGCTCACGCGCCCCGGCTTCAATGCCATACACGCCGTTTCCCCACTCCACGACATTGAGGTACAGCGTGAGGATGCGCTGCTTGGTGAGCGCCTCCTCCAGCCGGTGGGCCAGCATCAGCTCCTTCGCCTTGCGAAGCAGGCTGCGGTCCGTGGACAGCCAGAGGTTCTTCGCCAACTGCTGCGTGAGCGTGGACGCGCCCCGCCCCAGCTTGCCCTCTTCCACCGCCTGCCCCACCGCGCGCGCCAGCTCCACCGTGTCCACGCCGTCGTGCAGGTAGAAGCTCGCGTCCTCGGAGAGGAGCACCGCGTCCACCGCGGGCTTGGAGATGGCGGACAGGGACACCCACTGCTGGCGACGGCGGGGCTTGCGTCCAGCCTCGCGCGCCTCATCCGCCCGCTGCTCCATCAGCGCCGTCGTCTTGGGGTTCTCCTTCGCCAGGGGACGCGCATCCGGCAGCGTGACGTACGTGTGCGTGGTGAGCCCCAGCCCCGTGAGCAGCAGGCCGCCCATGAGCCAGCGTCCCCACCGTCGACGCCGTGGCTTCCCAGGTGGGACCTCCGATGGCGCGGCCGTGGAGGCCACGGGCTCCGCGCCAGTCGCCTGCTTCGCGCTGGAGACCGGGGACTCCGTGCCGGAGGTGGACGCGGCATCGGGCTCCGAGCCGGACTCGGAGTTCGGGGCTTCGGACGGACCTTCGGCTTCGACCTTGGACATCGCCAGCCGTGTCTAGCGCCGGGCGCCCGTGGCGTCACCCTTCACGAACTGGACGGAGGCCAGACGCTGCTGCGGCTCGGGCGAGCGCCAGCGCTCGTCCACTGCGGCGAAACCCGCCACCAGCTCTCCGGCCAGGAAGCCGCGCGTCTTCTTCCCCTTGCGGCGCAGCCAGTCGTTGACCACGCGGCCCTTCTCATCCCGGCGCGCTTCCGGCTGCAGGAGGTTGAAGCGCGAGCGCTTCACCAGCCCCCCGGACTTGTGCACGAACGTCACCGTGCCGTCCGCGCCCACCCGCTCCACGATGCCGATGTGCGTGAGGCCATCGTTGATGAGCCCATCGCGGTTGCGGTCGAACGTCTCCTTGAAGAACACCAGCGCCCCCGGCGTGGGCGCCTCCGTGAGCATGCCCAGCGCCTGCGCCTTGCGGTGGATGGCGGTGACGCCGTTCTCCTCCGGCATCACGTCGTCGGGCAGCAGGTCCAACCGCCGCTGCTGGAAGGCCAGCCGCGCCATCCCCGAGCAGTCGTCGTTCATCGTCTGACTCACCGACGCCAGCGTCGTCAGCCCCACCCAGGACTTCGCCCGCCACAGCGCCCGCTCCGCCAGCACCACCGGCGTGGCCCGCTTCGTCGCCGTCGCCTTGTTCGCGGCCTCGGCCGCGCCCCCCCACACCAGCGCGCTCACCAACGCGCCCACCCACACGCCTCGTCCCATGCGCTCGCGATAGAGCAATGGGCGTGCCCGCCCCACACGGGGCCCCGCGTGTCCACCTCAGGACGGCGACACACACAGCGCCTGCATGCGGTGGGCAAGGAAGTTCCCACCCACGGCAGCGGCACGCCCTGCCCTCCGCGCCCTGGCGGAGGTTCAGCGTGGAGGGGACGCGGCGGACTCGCGAGACCCGAAGGGGCCCGTCGCGCCATGGCTCACGGGAACGGCGCCTGCTGGTACCCCTCGGCGTTCACGGCACGCTACCCATGCGGAGGGGGCGCGTCCTGAGGGCAGGGGAGGCCTGCGGCGCCTCGGGGTAGAGGACGTCATCCGGCGCATCGTCGGGAGCCACCCGGTCCTCATCAGGGATGACGATGCCAGACGTCTGGACGCGCTCGGTGACCCTGGCATCGAAACCACCGCCCCAGCTCGATCCGCAGCCCCGAGCGGTACATCCAGGGCTGTACACCCCCGAGCCCGACGAGGGCGTCTCGACGACAGGCCGCGCCTCCACCGCCCGCTTCCGCGGCCGCGGCGAGGAAGGCTCCCGAGGCAGGGACGGCACCGCGGAGGGCAAGCCGCACACCGGGCCCCGTGGCCGGGACTCCGACCGCGCCCGGGCCTCCATCGTGATCAGCAGCGGCAGGAAAAGCCCCAGCACCGCCCACTGCGCCACCGCGCCGGGCATCCGCGAGCGAGGCCCCGGCAGCACCTGCGTGCGCAGGCTCGCGAGGATGAACGCGGCCCCGATGGCCGTGCACAACGCGAGCGCCACCACCGCCATGCCCTGCGCCGTCCAGGAGATGGAGGACACCTGACGGAACTGGCCCGCCGCCTGGGCCGCCCGCCGGGTGCGCTCGCCCCAGGCCGCCGCCGGCCC
This sequence comes from Corallococcus terminator, assembly GCF_003611635.1. Taxonomy (GTDB): domain Bacteria; phylum Myxococcota; class Myxococcia; order Myxococcales; family Myxococcaceae; genus Corallococcus; species Corallococcus terminator. Next base: position 67,141 of record NZ_RAVZ01000004.1, read on the forward strand.
GGCCAGGCCATAGCCCACCGCGCAGGCCGCCACCCACACCACCGCGCCATGGGCTTCGCGCCGCAGCACGGACCACTGCGCCAGACCCATCACCACCCCCAACCCCAGGGGCGCCAGCGCCTGCGACACGCCCAGGCTCGTGGCCAGCGCGCGAGAGCCGACCAGCCCCACCGCGAGGCCCAGCGCCGTCACCGTCACCCACCCGGACGCCTGGAGGCCCGCCTTGCGCAACACGCGCGACTGAAGGACACCCAACAGCACCCCGGTCAGCGCGAGCGCCCACCACTCCAACAGCCGCCGGGCCACCACCGACTCCCCCCAGGACAGCGGCGAATAGACCGCCATGTCCAACAGCCGCTCCAACCCGCGCACGGAGACGCCGGAGACCGCGTTCGCGAAGGACAACCCCAGCACGGTGACCAACGCCAGCAGGACCACGTGGAAGAGACGGGAGACCATGCCCGCCAGTCTGCGTGAGCGCCGCGGGCAAGGCCATCCGCGCCGCTCCGGGATGCTCGCGGGCCAACGACGGTGTCGCCCGGTGGAGGTGCTCCAGGGCCAATGTACGGCCTCCCCGTCGGGGCGGGGTTAGACTCCACCCGGTGCGCTTCGCCTACTACCAGCGGCTGTCACCGGCCGAGCAGCGGCTCTACCGCCAGAGCGACGCCGTCACGGAGGTGCCGCTCCGGGCCCCGACCACGCTGCGGCCCCGGGTGGACGCGGTGCGCGAGGCGCTGGGGTCCGGGGACCTGAAGGCGCTGCAGGATGCGACGGTGGCGCTGGGCGAGGCGCTGACCCGGAAGCTGGGGGTGCCGGGGGTGGCGGTAGAGGTGCTGGAGACGCGGCCCTCGGACGACGCGGGAGAGCTGCATGGGCTCTACAGTTGGGCGCCCGGGCAGCGGCCCCGCATCCAGGTGTGGCGGCGCACCGCGCGCCGGGGGCGGGTGGTGGCCTTCCGCACGTACCTGCGCACGTTCCTGCACGAGCTCTGTCATCACCTGGACTTCCTCTGGCTGGAGCTGTCCGCCTCGTTCCACACAGAGGGATTCTTCCAGCGGGAGTCGAGCCTCTTCCGGCAGCTCGTCCCCCCGGTGCCCAAGGCCGAATCGCCGTGAAGCGGCGGACACTGGGAAATGGAGCGCGAGCACAAGGCGCGGCCGGCGCTAGATTCGCGCCCCTATGGCGCATCCCACCGACGACAAGAACTTCCGCCTGCCCACCACCCTCCGTCCGCGCCGCTACACGGCGACGGTGACCCTGGACCTGGAGGGCCGCGCGTTCACGGGCGAAGAGCGCGTGGAGCTGGAGCTGTCCCAGCCCACGACGGAGATCATCCTCCACGCCAACGCGCTGGAGCTGGGCGAGGTCACCTTCCGCTCCGGCAATGACACGCGCAAGCCCGCGTCCGCGCGCGTGGTGCCGCTGAGCGAGACCGTGGTGTTCACCTTCGACGCTCCCCTGCCCGCGGGCGCCGCCACGCTGGACGTGCTGTGGACGGGGCACTTCTCCGACGGCCTGCGAGGCCTGTACGCGGCGGGTCAGGTGGCCGCGACGCAGTTCGAGGCCGCGGACGCGCGGCGCCTGTTTCCCTGCTTCGACGAGCCCGCCTTCAAGGCGCACTGGGCCCTCACGGTGCGCGTGCCCCCGGGCCACACGGTCCTGGGCAACGGCAAGGTGGTGAAGGACGAGGCGGACGGGGCGCTGCGCAAGGTGACGTTCCAGGAGACGGAGCTGCTCAGCTCCTATCTCATCGCGCTGGTGGTGGGTCCGCTCGTCGGCACGCCCGAGGAGACGGTCGAAGGCGTGGCGGTGCGCACGTGGGCGCTGAAGGAGAAGGCGCACCTGGCGAAGTTCGGCCAGGACGCGGCGCTGCAGGTGTTGCCCCGGCTCCAGGAGTACTTCGGGCTGCCATATGCCTTTGGCAAGGTGGACCAGGTGGGCATCCCGGACTTCGAGGCGGGCGCGATGGAGAACGCCGGCCTCATCACCTTCCGCGAGGTGGCGCTGCTGTTGGACCCGGCCACCGCGCCCCTGTCGGTGCAGAAGCGGGTGGCGGAGGTGGTGACGCACGAGCTGGCGCACCAGTGGTTCGGCAACTGGGTGACGATGGTGTGGTGGGACGACCTCTGGCTCAACGAGGCGTTCGCGACGTGGATGGCGTTCAAGATTGTCGACCAGTGGCGGCCGGACTGGCGCATGTGGCTGGACTTCGACGCGCACCGGGCGAGCGCGCTGGCGCTGGACGCGCTCAAGTCCACGCACCCCATCCACGGCGAGGTGCGCAACGCGGGCGAGGCCGGTGAGAGCTTCGACGCGATTACGTATGAGAAGGGCGGCGCGGTGCTGCGGATGATTGAAGGGTTCCTGGGCGAGGGCCCCTTCCGCGAAGGCATCCGGCTGTACATGCGCAAGCACGCGAGAGCGAACGCGGTGAAGGACGACCTGTGGAACGCGCTGGGGGAGGCGGCGAAGCAGCCGGTGTCGGAGCTGGCGACGGCGTGGATTGGCCAGAGCGGCTTCCCGCTGGTGTCGGTGAAGGTGGAGGGGCGCAAGGTGGAGCTGACGCAGCGGCGCCTCTATTCGGAGCCGGGGGTGAAGAGCCCGGAGACGTGGCCGGTGCCCATGGTGCTGCGCTTCGAGGACGGCGCGGGGGTGCGGGAGCAGCGCGTGCTGTTCCGCGACTCGAGCACGACGGTGACGCTGGAGGGCACGGGCGAGGTGAAGTGGCTGTGCGCGAACGGCGGCTCCACGGGCTTCTACCGGGTGGCGTACGAGAAGCCAGTGCTGGACAAGCTGACGGCGCACCTGGGGACGCTGGCGCCGTCGGAGCGCATCTCGCTGCTCGCGGACACCTGGGCGCTGGTGCGCGCGGGGCAGGCGCCGGTGGCGGACCTGCTGGACCTGGCGGGGCGCTTCGGTGACGAGGAGGACGAGGCGGTGCTGGACGAGCTCATCGGGCGGCTCGGGTACATCGAGAACCGGCTGACGGAGGGCGAGGACCAGGAGCGCTTCCGTCGGTGGGTGGAGTCGCTGCTCGGCGGCGGGCTGAAGAAGCTGGGCTGGCAGTCCGTGAAGGGAGAAGAGGACCGGGTGCGGCTGCGCCGCGCGGCGCTGGTGCGCGCGGTGGGTGGACTGGCGCGCAGCCCGGAGACGCTGGCGGAGGCACGGCCGCTGGTGGCGAGGATGCTCCAGGGGGATACCACGGCGCTGGACGCGAACCTGTTGGACACGGCGGTGGGCATGGTGGCGCGGGCGGGCGACGCGGCGCTGTTCGACGAGCTGCTCAAGCGGATGCCGACGGAGCCGGATCCCGCGACGCAGCGGCGCTACCTGATGGCGCTCACGTCCTTCGAGGATCCGAAGCTGACGGAGCGGGCGCAGGCGCTGTTGTTCTCGGAGACGGTGAAGACGCAGGACGTGGCGAGCTTCGCGACGGGCCTGTTGGGCAACCGCACCGGCCGCGACGCGTGGTGGAAGGAGCTGCAGGCGCGCTGGAAGGACCTGGTCTCGCGCACGGGCGCGGCGCCCATGCTGCTGCGCCGGGTGGTGGAAGGCCTGGGCCTCTTGCGCACGCGAGAGCAGTTGGAGCAGGTGAAGGCCCTGCTCCAGGCCAACCCGGTCCCGGAGGCGCAGCAGGCCACAGCGCAGACGCTGGAGCGGCTGACGCAGGACGTGGCGCTGCGCGAGCGCGTGTCCCCAGAGGTGTCCGCGTGGCTGAAGCGCAGGCCATGATGATATCCGGCAGCCCATGAAGACCACGCTCACGCCCGAACGCTCCGCTGCCTCCCGCGACGCCCTGCGCCGCGCCAACACGGCGTTCGCCCGCGTGTACCCGGGTGAATCCCCGCAGCGCCAGCCGGTGCACACCGTGTACGGCGGCGCCCACCTCTTCCGTGCCAACACGGCGCGGAAGATGGGCGACATTGCCCTCGCGGCCCTGCGTGACCACGCCGCGGACGGCGCCCAGCTCGCCCATGGGCTGGGCCTGCCCCAGCACGGCGGCTTCGCCCAGCGCGTCTACGCCCGCGTCGTGGACAAGCTGGAGCGCGAGCCCGTGGAGGATTTCCGCCTCGACTTCGAGGATGGCTACGGCCACCGCCCCGACGCCGAGGAGGATGCCCACGCGGTCTCCGCCGCCCAGGAGGTCGCTCGCGGCCTGGAGCAGGGCACCCTGCCCCCGTTCATCGGCATCCGCGTGAAGTCCTTCACGGAGGAGCTGTACGCCCGCGCCTCCCGCACCCTGGACCTCTTCGTCACCGCCCTGCTGGAGCACACCGGCGGCAGGCTCCCGCCGTCCTTCGTCGTCACCCTGCCCAAGGTCACCGTGCCCGAACAGGTGACCGCCCTGGCGCACCTGCTATCGGAGTTGGAGTCCGTCCACGGCCTCCCCTCCGGCGCGCTGATGCTGGAGCTGATGGTGGAGACGCCCCAGGCCCTCTTCGACGCCCGCGGCCGGCCCCACCTGCGCTCCCTCGTGGAAGCGGGCGAGGGCCGCTGCTCCCACGTGCACCTGGGCTCCTACGACTACACCGCCGCCCTCAACGTCAGCGCGCACGTGCAGGGCATGCTCCACCCCGCCTGTGACTACCTGCGCGACACCGTGCAGGTGCTCCTCGCCGGCACCGGCGTGCGCCTGTCCGACGGTGCCACCACCGTCATGCCCGTGGGCCCGCACCGCAAACAGGGCGACACCCCGCTGCTCCCCACCCAGCGACGCGAGAACACCGACGCCGTGCACCGCGCGTGGCAGGTGGCCTATCGCAACACGCGCCACTCGCTGGAGCGCGCGTACTACCAGGGCTGGGACCTGCACCCCGCCCAGCTCCCCGTGCGTTACGCCGCCGTCTACGCCTTCTTCCTGGAGGGCCTGGAGCCGTCGTCCCAGCGCCTCAAGGCGTTCGTGGACAAGGCCGCCCAGGCCACGATGCTCGGGGGCGTGTTCGACGACGCCGCCACCGGCCAGGGCCTGCTCAACTTCTTCCTGCGCGGACTCGCGTGCGGCGCCCTCACGGAGCAAGAGGTCCGCGCCACCGGCCTGACGCTGGAGGAGCTGCACCGCCGCTCCTTCCGCGCCATCGTCGAGGCCCGCGCCACCCCGTCACGCTGACGCCGGAGGCTCTGGAGGGGGCGCCGCGCCCCGGTGCCCCAACCACTCTCGCGCCACGGCCACGTCCACCGCGAGGATGCCCAGCAGGAACAGCCACGGTCCGGGCCTCGCCGACAGGCCCGTCAACGCCCAGAAGGTGATGAGCCCGGCGAGCACCGGCGCCACCACCGTGGGCACCGCCTGACGCGCGCGCCGCACCGACCCCAGCACGCCCAGCGCCAGCAACCCCAACAACACGCCCGTCGCGCCCATCCGGCCCCGTCCACTGCCGCCACCTCGCGTGGATGGGGACACCAGCGTGTTGAACCTCCACTGATTGTCGTCGTGGATCTCCCGGCCGAAGTTGTCGTCGACGGTGATGGTGCGCTCGCGGTGCAGATACGCCGTGGGCACCAGCGAACCGGACCACGCGCTCCACGGCAGCAGCAGGCCCAGCGCACACGCGGCCACGCCCGCGAACACCCACCGCTTCAGCCGCACCTCCGCCGGACGCCGGGGCAGCTCCGCCTGCGCCGCGGACGACAGCCGGAACGCACGCCACTGCACGGAGCCCACCACCAGCGCCGCCAGCACCCACAAGAGGGCCGCCACGCCCAGCCCCAGCGACAGGAACGCCTGCGTCACCGTGAGCGCGGTGAACATCGGCAGGAACGCCGGATGCGCGGCCCACGAAACCACCGGCTTGAGCGCATCCGGCAGCGGCCTGCCCGCAGCGCTCCACTCGCGCGCTCCCAGCATCCCCGCCGCCACCAGCATCAACACCGCCCACGGCAGGTCCAGGCCCCCGCCCACGAAGGGCAGCACCGGCACCAGCACCGCCGCCGACACCAGCCCCGCGCCGAGCAGCGGCAGCGAGCCCCCAGGCAATCGCTCGCGCAGCCGGGGGTCATCCAGCACGCCCTGCACCGCGCGGCCCGCCGAGTCCACGGCCCGCTGCGCCTTCTGCGCCACGTCATCCATCACCGGCGAATCCGGCGCGTCCCCGGCCCGCGTCACGGTCCGGCCACAATGGGGACACGTCCGCGACGGAGGGTCTTCAGGCAGCGGCTGACCACAGTGCGGGCAGGACATGGCGCGAGGTCCTCCTCAAAGGCAGACAAGGGCGCAAGCCTACAGCGCGCGCCCGGTGCTTCCTTGAATCATGGCGACGGCGTCAAGGCTTCGCGCCACGCACATGCACGGCCGCCTCCAGCCGGGACAGACCGCGCATCAACGCGGCCAGCTCCGCACCTACCAGAGCATGTCCTGATCCTCGCTGACGCCCGGGACGTTGGACACCGCCAACTCACGGCCGCCCACGCGCACGGTGCCCTCGAAGAAGCCCACGGGCTGGGCGAAGTGGCTGACGATGAGGCGCAAGTTGCGCTCCTCGCGGTGCACGTAGATGGGCTTGAAGCGCAGGTCCACCGCGCCGTCGTCCGTCGTCATGCGCCAGGGGTCGAGCAGCTCCTTCGCGTTGTATTCGAAGCGCGCGCGGCCCACCGGGTAGAGCTTGTCTCCCAGCCAGACGGCGTTCTCGTTGGCCTCGGTGACACCCTCGTTGAAGCCCTCCACCAGGTTGATGCCCAGGGGCGTGCCGTCCGGCAGCCGGCCCGCCGCGAAGGCCCATCTCCAGGCGGTGTGCCGCGCCAGATAGCCCTGCGTGTAGTCCATGCCGCCCACGCCGCCGTCCAGCCGGAAGCGCTTGCCGCCCGCCTCCAGGCTGCCGAAGGCCAACAGGCCACTGCGCTTCTGGGTGACGTTCACCAGCCCGTCGCCCGCCACCGGCGCGATGACGGTGAGCGCCGGAGGGCCACCCGCCACCAGCAGCTCGCCCTTCCACTGGAAGGTCTGGAGCGACTGCGTGCGCATGCGGCTGACGTCGACCTCCACCTGGTAGCGCTCGTCGGCCTCGCCGCGCTTGACGGACATCTTGCCGCCCAGCGTGCGGAACGCCGCCGTGAGGCCCGCGCCCGGCTTGTCGCTCACCTCGGCGAGCGGCCCGGGCACGCCCAGGAAGCTCACGTCGCACAGGGGCTTCTTCTCCTGGAGGTCCACCGCCACCGCGAAGGCGTTGGCCGTGTAGCCCAGGTCCACCACCGCGAAGAGCGCCGCCACCTCCTGCGTGGCGACGAAGGTGTAGTGCCAGCGCTTGCGCTTGAGCAGGCGCGTGGTGCGCCCCGGGGCCCATTTCCCCAAGAGGCGGGGCAGGTCCACTTCGGGCAGTTCCCCTTGATACGTCCCGAACCGGGGCTCCCCTTGCGAGGAGGCCACCGACGTCGGGGCGAGGGGCAGGAGGGCATCGACTTCTCGCTCGGGCGTCATCACGTGTCATTGGACGGCACTTCGCCGCCCCTGTCACGCGAACAGGATGACAACCGGCACCCCGAAGACACTCGCGGGGAGCCTGCCGCCGCGAGCCTGCCTGCTAGCTCCTGCCGAAGATGATGCGCTCCTGGGACAACAGCCGCGTGGTGAAGCGCAGGGCCACCACCGCCACCGCGAGGCACGACAGGAGCGCGAGCAGGAAGGGCACCGGCCCCAATGTTTCACCGCGCATCACCTCCGCGGCGAGCATCTCCTGGCCCAGCACCGGCACGGCGAACATCCACGTCTGCGTCTGGATGGGCGACAGGGCCAGCATCATCCCCGGCAGCGTGGGCAGCACCATCAGGAGCGACAGGTACGTCTGCGCCTCCTTGAACGACCGTGCGTATGTGGACACCCACATCTGCACGGCGGACGCGGCGAGCACCAGCGGCAGCACCGCCGCCAGCATCCCCATCGCGGCCGGCGCGTCGAACCGGGCACGCACGCCCAGGTCCTCCAGGGGCACGCGCTTCACCACCAGGAAGTATCCCAAGAGACACAGCACCACGCCCGTGGCCGCCATCGCGCACGTGGCCAGCCACTTGCCCGCCACCACCGCGCCGCGAGGGGCGGGGTTGAGCAGCAGGGGCTCCAGCGAACCGCGCTCGCGCTCCCCCGCCATGGTGTCGCTGGCCACCTGCATGCCGCCCGCGAACGCCGCCATCACCAGGAACAGCGGGATGGTGGTGAGCACCGTGGCCGCCGTCTTCTCCGGGGTGGACAGGTCCAGCTCATCCACGCGCACGGGCACCGCCAGCTCCGGTGACACGCCGCGCGCGAACAGGCGCTGACTGCCCGTCTGTTGCGAGTACACCGCCAGCATCCGCTGCGCGCGCTGCACGGACTGGCGCGCCTTGTTGCGCGAGCTGTCCACCACCAACCGCACCGCCGCGGTGTGCCCTTCGGCGAAGTCCTGCGCGTAGTCGTCCGGCACCACCAGCACCACGTCCAGCTTGCCGGCCTGCACCAGCGCTTCGTAGTCCTTCGGCGCCTCCGACAGTCTGGCGCCGTAGCGCTCCAGGAAGGCCATCAGGCTGGGCGCGTGCTCGCGGCCCACCACCGGCATCTCCAGCGGCCGGTCCTGCCGGTACCAGGAGGCCATCACGTTGAACATCACCAGGAACACGAGCGGGCCCAACAGCGGAAAAATCAACGCGGAGGCCAGCGTCCGCCGGTCGCGCACGTGGTCGTACACTTCCTTGCGCAGCACCGTCCCGACGAGCCGCCTCATTCGCGCAACCCCTGCTCGCTGCCAATCACGCTCACGAAGGCTTCCTCCAGGCTGTCCTTGCCGGTGCTCGCGCGCAGGGCGTCCGCCGTCCCGTCCGCCACCACCCGCCCCCGCGCCACCACCACGATGCGGTCACACAGCGCGGCCACTTCCTGCATCACGTGGCTGGAGAACACCACGCAGCAGCCCTGCGCCTTCAGCCTGCGCAAGAGCGTGCGCACCGACCGCGTGGCCATCACGTCCAGCCCGTTGGTGGGCTCGTCCAAGAGCACGTTGCGCGGCCCATGCACCAGCGCGCGCGCCAGCGCCACCTTCACGCGCTCGCCCTGGCTGAAGCCCTCCGTGCGCCGGTCCGCGATGTCCTTCATGTCCAACAGCTCCACCAGTTCCTCCACGCGCGCGTCCAGCGTGGCGCCGGACAGCCCGTGCAGCTCGCCGAAGTACCGGGCGTGTTCGCGCGCGGTGAGGCGCGGGTAGAGGCCGCGTGCGTCCGGCAGGACTCCCAACGCGCGCCGGGCCTTCTCCGGTTCCTTCGCCACGTCCACGCCGTCCACGGTGGCGGTGCCACTGTCGGGGCGGATGAGCGTGTAGAGCATGCGCAGCGTCGTCGTCTTGCCGGCGCCGTTGGGGCCCAGCAGGCCGGTGATGACGCCGTCCTCCGCGGTGAACGTCACGTCCTCCACCGCCGTCACCTTGCCGAACTGCTTGTGCAGGTTCCTGGCTTCAATCATGGGCGCACGGTTCCTGACCTACGGCACGGGGCCGGCGAAGGAGGTGAAGAAGGGCGGCCGCTTCAGGCCCTTCCCACAGTCGGGCGTGAGGCCCTCCACGCTGCCGCGCGTGAGCACCTCCGCCATCAGCGAGCGCGCGCAGTCCGCGCCCACCGTGTTGTGTCCCAGCCCCGGCACCACCACGTGCAGGCTGTGCGACAGCGTTCGCTTCGCCTCTTCACCCCAGGGCGGCGGCGTCACCGGATCCAACTCGCCGGACAACAGCAGCGTGGGGATGTCCGACACCACCGGCGCGCGGAAGCTCTTCGGCACGGTGGAGGAAGGCCACTGCGCGCACGCCTTCTTCACATCCATGGCCATGCGCGAGCCGAACCACGTTCCCTTCGCCTCGCGCTCGGCATCCTCCACGGTGAAGAAGGGCGCGTCCTCCGCGCACACCACCGCGAGGAACATGCCCCGGCTGGTGGTGCGAGCCACCTCGTCCGTGAGGCCCAGCGACAGCGCGACGAAGGTCGTCCAGTCGTCCTTCGACGCGCGGTCCAGCATCAGCGGCACCAGCGACGCGACGTCCGGGCTGTAGAGCAGCGCGAACAACTCCGCCGTGAAGACGCGCCGGGTGAGCACGAAGTCCTCCGTCACGCCCGTGCGCGGATGGGGCAGGCGCACCTTCGCGGGGGCGGCGTCCAGCTTCGCGAGCAGCGCCTCGGTGCGCGCTCTCAGGTCCGGGTACGCCGTCGCGCAGACGGTGTCCTTCGTGCACGCCTCCAGCAGCAGGTCCAGGGCGCGCTGGCCGTCGCGCGCGGCGTACAGCGGCAGGTACTGCCCCATGGGGGCCACGCCATCCAGGATGGCGGTGCGCACGCGGTCCGGGTGCTGGCGCATGTACACCAGCGCCGCGCGCGTCCCGTAGGAGATGCCCCACAGGTTCACCTTCGCGTAGCCCAGCGCCTCGCGCACGTCGTCCAGGTCGTCCATCGCAATGGACGTGGTGTAGAGCCGCTCGTCCGCCTCCCAGCCCTTGCGACACTGGGGCAGCACGTCCGCGTCCTCGCGGTCCGCGAAGCGCTCCGCCAGCGACACGCGTGACGGATTGAGCGCCTCGCAGTCCAGCGGGTGCGAATCCCCCGTGCCGCGCTGATCCACGAAGATGATGTCGCGCTGACGGCGGATCCGCTCCAGCGCGGGCAGGATGCGCGTGCGCGAGGCCGCCTGGCCGGGGCCGCCCGCCAGGAAGACCAGCGGATCCTCTTTGGGCTGCGATGCGAGCGCGGGCACCACCACCACGCGCAGCGAAATCTTCCGTCCCGTCGCGGCGGCCCGGTCCTCGAAGACCTCCAACGTGCCGCACAGCGTCTGCGCGGCCACCCCGTCCAGGCGGCACGGCTTCAGGGCCATGCGCCGCATCGCGGCGGAGGCCGTTCCAGCGCCTCCTGGAGCATCCATGGTGGCACCGCTGGAGGGGCGGGAGCAGCCAGCGAGCGCCAGCAGCGCCGTCAGCGCGAAGAGCGCCCACGGTCCACGCGGGAGCCCGGCGGGCGCTCCCGGGGAGGTGGCGAGGGGGTGAGAGAAGATGCCACCTGTCACGGCGGGCCAACCTCCGGCGCGGGGGAGTCCCTGGCCGCATACCACTGGTGTGCGGAAGGTGCACCCTCGCCGCCGGAGGCCCGGTCCTGGACGCGATTGAATCCCGCGCGCCCGGGGTGCGTCCTCTGCTACGCCCATGCCCATGAAGAATCGCGCGTTCCTGGTTTTGTTCGCCCTGTCCATCACCATGCTCAGCGGCTGTGCCGCGCTCCAGAGCCTGCTGAGCGGCGCCTTCAAGAAGCCCACGATGAAGTTCAAGACGGCGCGGCTGGCGAATGCGTCGCTGTCGGATGCCACGGTGGACCTGGTGTACGAGGTGGACAACCCCAACAGCCTGGGCCTGAAGCTGGCGTCGGTGGACTACGCCTTCTTCGTGGAGGGCAAGCAGTTGGTCGCGGGCAAGCCGAAGAACGGCCTGGCCCTCAAGTCCAACGGCAAGAGCGAGCTCGTCTTCCCAGCCAACGTGAAGTTCGCGGACATCGCGCCGGTGGTGACCACGTTCCTCAACAAGGACGCGGCGGCCTTCAAGGCGCAGGGCACGCTGGGCATCCAGACGCCGCTGGGCGTGCTGAAGTTCCCGCTGGAGAAGGAGGGCACGTTCCCGGTGCCCAAGATTCCCCAGGTGCAGTTCCAGTCCCCGCGCATCACCAATGTCACGCTGAGTGGGGCCACGGTGCAGTTCCCCCTCTCCATCACCAACCGCAACAGCTTCCCCCTGCCGGTGGCGGGCATCACCGGCGCCATCAAGGTGGCGGGCGCCAACGTGGGCACCCTGTCCACGGGCAACCTGGGCATGCTCGAAGGCAGCGGGACGAAGCAGGTGACGCTGCCTTTGACCATCAACTTCGCGAGCGCGGCGTCGGCGGCCATGGCCCTGCGCTCGGGCGGCAACGCGCAGGTGAGCATGACGGGCAACCTGACCTCGGACGCGCAGTCCGTGCCCCTGAACCTGAGCCAGTTGGTCAACTTCACCAAGTAGCCAGGCGCCCCAGGGTGGGGGGCTTGCAGGGGAGCAGGCGGTGCGCGGCCCACCGGGGATGTTGTCCTCGGACGGGGGAGCCGTTACGGTTGCGCCGCTTCCAGAGGGCCCCCCCGCCATGCGCCGTATCCTCTTCAAGTCCAAGATCCACCGCGCGACGGTGACCCAGGCCGACCTCGACTACGAGGGGTCGGTGACCATTGACCGCGACCTGCTCCAGGCCGCGGACATCCTCCCGTTCGAGAAGGTCGCGGTGTGGAACGTCACGCGCGGCACCCGGCTGGAGACCTACGCCCTGGAGGGTCCGTCCGGCAGCGGCGTCATCTGCATCAACGGCGCCGCCGCGCACCTCAACCAGCCAGGCGACCTGGTCATCCTGGCCACCTTCGCGGAGGTCGAGGAGGCGGAGCTCACCGCCTGGAAGCCCACGGTGGTGTTCGTGGACGGCAAGAATCGGGTGGTTCCCGGCATCACCGAGGAAATCCCCGGCCCCGCGCGCCGTATCGCCTGAGGACGGCCCCCGGGGTCCGGCTCCTTTTGCCGGCCCTGGCCCCGTCTGCCATGCTCCCTGCCCTTTCCTGTAGGCGTGGGGGCGCGGGCATCCCCCGTCCCGGAGGTGATGGCGCGATGAGGTGGACGTGGGCGGGCCTGCTGGCCCTGGCGTGTATGGGCGCGGGCTGCAGGTCGGCGATGTACCAGAAGGACCCGAACGAGGAGGACGCGATGTCCTCGAACGTGCCGGTCTTCCCCGCGCCCGCCAAGAACCGCTGCGCCGCGCTGGGCAAGGCCTCCGTGCGCAGCGGCTGTGACGACGCGTTCTACCTGGCCAGCGAGTACACGCGGCGCCTGTCGGTGGGGGACGAGGTGTGCCTGGAGGGCGGCTTCGGCGAGGAGCCGGGCGCGGCGTGCAAGGCGCGCGCGTCGGTCATCGACACGGGGCCCAACCGGGTGAAGGTGGAGATCCGTCAGGCTCGTCCCGACTCGCGGTGGTTCCAGGCGGAGATGCGGCACGCCTGGTACGAGGAGGGCGCGCTGGTGGACCTGTATCTGGCCGAGCGGGGTTACTAGACGACAGGCCGCGAGCGCGGCCGCAAGGAGGAGGACATGGCCTTCTACGACGGCGTGACGGAGCGGCTGGGCTTCATGAAGAAGCTCACCCCCGCGGAGCTGAAGAAGCTGGGCGCGGTGCGCCTGTCGGACCTCATCCAGCAGGAGGTGGGGCGCGCCAAGGTGCGCGTGGCGGCGCTGGAGAAGCGCTACCCGTCCGCGAACACCAAGGAGCTGGCGCAGCGGCTGGTGGATGAGAAGAAGAGCCTGGCCAGCATGGTGGGCGGGGTGAGCGGCGTGTTCGGGCTCATCTCCCTGCCGGCGGACCTGGTGTTCATGGCCTACCTGCAGATCATCCTGCTCACCGACGTGGCCACGCTCTACAAGGCGAACCTCAAGACGGAGCGCGCGCGCGGAGAGCTGTTGGACCTGTTCGGCTACGCGAACGGGCTGGGGCCGCTGCACCGCTCCGGGCCCAAGGTGCTGGGGAAGCTGGCGGCGCTGCTGCTCGCCAAGGGCGGCATGAGCACGCTGGGGCGGGCCATGCCGCTGGTCGCCGCGCCCATCACCGCGTACCTCAACAACCAGCACATCCAGATGGTGGGCGAGCAGGCCGTGCGCTTCTACGAAGGCTTCGACAAGGCGCACGCCAAGGCGAAGTCCGCGAAGCGCAGGGCGAGCGGGGACTGAGCCGCGGGCGCGGCGCTAGAAGCGCGGGATGACAGCGCAAAAGAAGACCGCCTCCGAGGACCGCTTCTCCACGTCGCTGGGGTTCGCGGATGTCCACGTGACGGACGCGGGCCACATCGTGGCGCTCGCGGGCACGCCCCATCCGACCGCGGACTACGGGCACGTGTCCGGCGACGACCTGTGGGACTTCGATGAGGGCATCGCCTGGAACCAGCCCTGGTCCGACACTGTGTGGATGGATCAGGTGACGGTGGAGGAGGACGAGGTGGACCCCTTCGCGCCCTCCTACGAAGTGGATTTCAACCGGCTGCTGATCCACGACGGCACGGACTGGAAGCGGATCCGCCTGCCCAAGGCCCTGCCGTACGGACACGTGGCACCGGTCCTCCAGGTCCTGGGTTTCTACTGGGGCCTGACGGCCTTCGGCGTATCCGCGGTCGCGTTCAAGGACACCTCCGGCGCGTGGACCGTCGAGGAGGTCTCCGGTCCCCCCGGGCTCGACCTGGAGAACGGCGTCGCGCACGAAGGCATCAGCTACGTCATCTGCTCCACGAATGGCCTGGGGCGACTCACGCCCACCAACAGGGGGCCGCTCTTCGAGCGCCTCAAGGCGAAGCAGAAGGACCTCCGGGGATTCTTCACCCACGGGGGCACGCTCTTCGTCTTCGGGGATGAAGGCCTGTGGACGCTCCAGGGCGAAGCGCTGGAGCCCCGCTACCTCACGAAGGCGGGGGTGCGGAGCGTCCACCCTGGACCCGACGGTGGGCTCTACCTGTCCACCCACGAAGAGGTCCTCTTCCTTCCGGCCGGGAGTGACAAGGCCACACCCATCGCGCTGCCGGAAGGTCGGCTGTATTCGGCGGCGTCCTTCCAGGGGCACCTGTTCGTCACGGTGGGTCCCCAGGTCCTTCGCATGGGGGGGACACGGCACGAAGCGCTGGAGGTGCCCACGCCCGCGCCGGGATTCGCGAAGCTGAAGGTCACGGGTGGAAGGCTGTGGGCGGTGTACCCGCACCATCTGGCTTTCTCGACCGATGGGAAGTCCTTCGACGCCGTAGCCTTTCGCTGACGCGCGAAGCGCCAATTGAAAATCACCGTGTCCGACCCGGCCGATATGTCCGTCACGTATCCACGTTGAGTCCCATGCGGGCTTTGCCCGCGGAACCCCAGGGCGGGGCTGGCGTGGCCGGATGCTGGCCCATCTCCGGGATGGAGGGGTGGATGACGGAGCTCTCGGTGGATGTGCGCGTGCAGGTGGCTCGGTTGCGGAACCTCCTTGTCGATGCGGCCCGTTGCGGCGCCCTGGCCAGCCCCCTGGCGTCCCTGCCACATCCCCGCTGGGAGCCCCTGGAGCTCCAGGCCCTCTGGTGGCTGCGCGCGGAGTGTCTGCTGCCGGTGGGCGAACTGGCCCATCGCCTGGGTGGACTCGCCATGCCCCGCTTGAGCCGGCTGGTGGACCGTCTGGAAGAGGGGGGACTCGTGCGCCGCGAACGTTCGGTGCGCCATGACCGTCGGCGTGTGCGCGTGCGCCTCACCGACGCAGGCCGCGCGGTCGCGGAGGAGGCGGATGCGCTGGTGCAGGAGCGCATGGCGCGGCTGCTGGCCCCGCTCCAGGGCGAGACGCGCAGCGCCCTGATGGACATCCTGGAGCTGTGGGTGGAAGCACTCGGCGTCCAGGCCCGCGCCACCGAGGAAGAGGAAGAGGACGGCGCCACGCCGACCCTCGTCGCCGACGAAGTTCTAACCGCCTCCGCCGCCTGACAGGGACCCGCGCGAGGCCTACAGCCTCACCTCGATGACGCCCGAGCGACGGCACGCCTCCACCCCGTCGCCCTCCCAGTCCGAATGCCCCTCCGCCTGCACCCGCACCTGGAGCAGTTCGGAGCGCACCGGCCCCAGGGGCCACCGTCCATCCGTGCGCGTCTCCCCGCGCACGGGCGGCATCGAGCGGTCCCCACCGTCCGCCGTCACGAGCGCCCCGACCACGGGACGCCCTTCGTGCGTGACGCGCACCTCGCAGGAAGGGGCCGGGACCTCTTCCGCCGAAAGTTTCACCTCGACGTCCGCGTCGTCCGCGCCTGCACGTGCCTCGGTGCTCGGGCGCAGCGCATAGGGTGAAGACGCGGTCTGCACCCGGTACGTGCCGGGCTCCAGCAGGGACACCGCGACGTCGTCCTTCTCGGGGATGAACTCCTGCGCGGCCACATCACTCCAGGCGCCTCGCGCATCGCGGCGCTGGAGCAGGTACACCGGATAGGGGGACTGCGCCTGTGATTGAAGCTGCACCCGCGTGAAGCCATCCATCCGCAACACCAGCCACCGGTACACCGGCATGCGCCACACCACCTCCGCCGTCCCGGCCGTCTCCGCCGTGGGTGTGAAGGTGAACTCCGCATGCGAGGGCGCCATCGGCCGTCCCGCCTCCCCTTCCTCCCGCCACACCGTGAAGCGCGACGCGCGCCAGGTCGGCACATCCGGCACCGTGAAGCGCCCCTCCACGTCCACCGGCACCTCCCGGCCCTCCTCCGTGCGCAACACCGCCGGCCCCGCGGACCGTGACGTCTGCCCCAGCAGCACCCGGCCCCGCAGGGTGACCGTGCCACCCACGCCTTCGGGGAACAGCCGAGCCACGTCCAGCGTCACCGTGCCCACCGCGCCCTCGCGCAGCGGCACGTCCACCGGCCCCCCTTCCCTTCCCGACGGCGCGCGCAACCACAAGCGCACCGCCCGGTCCGGAGGCAGCGGCGCCAGCGCCGTGTCGCCGTCCTTCACGAGCGGCACCGGCAGTCCGTCCTGGAGCGCCACCATCAACTCCGGCGCCACCAGCCGCAGCACCACCAGCAAGGCACTGGCCCGCTCCGCATCCGCCGGATCCACGTCGCGCTCGATGCGCACGGAGAACGCCCCCGCCGCATCCCTCGCACCGGCCAGCCGCACGCGCACGCCCGTGGGCCGCGTCGCCCGCAGCTCGCCTGCGTCCAGCGTCCCTGACTCCGGAACAGACACCGGCACGTGGTCGCCCCACCAGAACGTCCCGTCCGGCTCGAACGCGACCAACTGGTAGCGCGGCGCTGGAGGCACCTCCAGCGGCCCCAGCACTCCGCCCTGCGCGGAAGCGGTGACGGGCGCGGTCACCCATCCGCGCACGTTGGCCAGGTCCTCCAACCGCGAAGGCCCCGCATGTTCCCCGCGCGCCTGCCCCTGCTTCCACCACCGCAGGTCCTCGTCGGAGATGAACGCCGCGCCCACGCGCGCCTCTCCGACGAACGGATGCGCCCCCTCCAGCGTCGCCCGCAGCCACAGGCCCGCGTCCGCCGCCTCGCGTGTCTCCACCGCGGGGACAACTTCGCGCACCCCCGCGTCCGCGACCTCCACGGACGCGAACGGCACCGGGACGCGCGGTGGTTCGTCCTTCCGGGACGCGGCCCACCACGCAGCCAGGAGCACCGCGCCCAGGAGCACACCGGTCAGGACCTGCTTCCAGCGCATGCGGCGTCAGTCCGTGTCGCTGTTGGAATACAGGGACAGCCACACCGGCGCGTGATCCGACAGCCGCGTGACGTAGTCCTTCGTGTTCCCGATGTAGTCGCGGCCCGTGCTGGAGAATTCCGTCACGTAGGTGTCCTGCAACCAGAAGTGGTCATACGCGTTGGCGAAGCCCCCGGTCGAGTTCAGCGTGGTGGGCGTATCCAGCCTGCACGTCACCGCGGGCGATACGGCCTTCAATTCGCTCCAGGAGGCATGGGTGCAGGCCATGTTGTGGTCGCCCACCAGGATGACGTCCTGGTCGGTGCCGCTCGAGGACTGCACGGACGCGAAGACCGCGTCGATGGCCTGCGCCTCCAGCGTGCGGTCCGCCGCCACGCCCCACACCGTGTGCCAGTTGAGGAACGTGTAGTCCGCGCCCGTGGGCACGTGGCGCACCTTCACCACCTGCGGCTCGCGCTCGAACAGGTCTCCCGTGTCGCTCCACACCGTGGACGACAGGAGCGACACCGTGTCCGTCCGGTACAGCACCGCGTACGACTCCTTGTAGGACGACCTCCCGATGAGCGGCGTCACCGCCGCCGTCCACGTCATCCCTGAGACCTGCGTCAGGTTCTGCGCGATGGCCTGCGCCGCCGCCGCGTTCATCACCTCCTGGAGGAACACCAGGTCCAAGCCGTTGTTCGACGTGCTGCCCGAACCGAACTGGTTCCACAACTGCTGCGCGTCCTCCAGGTAGGTCTGCTCCGCCGCCCATCCCTCGTGGCGGAGGTTCCAGCTCACCACCCGCAGGTAGGAGCCCGCCTGGGACAACGCGGGAAGCACCAGCACGGTCAACACCAGCACACGCGACAAGAAGGACGACCCTCTCATGCGACGGCACCTCGGGCCTGCGGGGAAGACAACACCCCATCTTCCGCAAGCCCGGCCCCCAGGGACAGCAAACCTTCGTGGAAAGGAGGTCACGTCCACCCCGTGACCCTTCCCAGCCCGGGAGGCCATCCTTAAATGCAACTTGATTGCATATGGATCTTGATGGCATCTATTGCGGGCCCCTGGCCGGAAGGCGAGGCGGCTCGCGCACCGCCACGGGTGCGTCCTGAGGGGACCCATGAACCGCATCGTCTGGAGTGTTGGAGGCACGGGGGTGGTGCTGTCGTGTCTGGCGCTCGGCTGGCTCCAGCGCCCCGTGGAAGTTTCCGCCGACGCGATCCCCACCCCACCCTCCGTCACGCACCCGACACCCGTGGAGCCCTCACCACACCCCGTGGCCGTCGCCCGGCCCGCGACGGTGCGGGAGGCCGCGCCCGCCGAGCCCCTGGCCGAGCTGGAGCCTCCCCCGGAGGCACTCCTGGACGCGGCGCTGAAGGTCCAGGGGCCTCCCCAGCCGGAGCTGCGCGACCGCGCACGCCGCGCCCTGCCGGACACGCGCGTGCGGCTGGTGAAGGCCCTGCGCGCGGACCACGCGAGCCCCCAGGCCCGCCGCGACGCGGTGCTCGCCGAACTCACTGCGTCCGGTGACAGCGCGGAGCCGTGGACGCAGGACGCTCGCGCCGCGCTGGATTCGTGGCACGAGCGGATCAGCCGGGACGTGCGGCCCGTCCAGGCCGAAGCCCCCCACTGCTACGCCGCGGGCTGCGTGTCGCGCGTCACCTTCCCGGACGAGGCGTCCTTCCGCGACGCCTGGGAGCGCGCCTCCGGCCTCTCCCCCAGCGCGCACAGCGCCCACCTCCAGCTCCCACCCGAGCGCCTGCCTTCGGGCGAGGTGCGCGTCCCGTGGCTCGTCCTGCGCCCGGACCGCTCCTAGCCCCTGCCCTCACACCCCGCAGCACCCATGCCCAGGAGCCCCCCATGAAGAAGCACCTGTCCACCCATGCCCTCGTCGCCGCCAGCGCGGTCTTCCTGCTCGCCGGTTGCGGCACCACCGAGGAGCAGACGCCGGAAGCCGCGGCCCCCATCACCCAGCAGTCGGAGCTGCTCGCCGCCTGCCAGGACACGGAGGAGTTGGAGGAGGTCGCCGAACACTCCTGCTTCCACGCCGAATACGGCCCCTTCGAGGCCGTCACCGCGGCGCCCCTCGGCGGTCCATCCTTCGTGGACGTGAGCGTCGGGCACACCGCGTACAACATCACCCTCCCGGCCATCACCTATCAGCAGTGGACGCTGGGCTACGCGGGCTCCGTCATCTTCACGCCAGAGGAGTCCAACGAGTACGCCCTCCTCACCTCCGGCTACCGCGCCGTCCGCATCGTCAACGCGGCCACGAATGAGGAGGTCGGACTGGAGTGCCGCTACCAGGTCCCGCAGGAGGTCTGCGGCACCCTGCGCACCGCCGTCACCGCGGACCTGGAGGGTGGCATCGACTACCGCGTGGACTTCGCGGCCGTCGTCCCCCAGGCCGCCACCTTCCTGCTCGTCATCGAGGAGACGGCGCACGAAGGCCACGAGGAGTAACCCCTCCAGGGGCGTCTGAAAGAAGGCCCGGGACCGCCACCGCGGGCCCGGGCCTTCCCAACATCCGACAACTTCTGTATCTCAATTGCATCTACATCCAGACTCCAGCTAGGAAGTCCCCCCATGCGCATCCCGTTCCGTGCCCTCCTCCTGGCCGGCAGCATCGCGGCGCTGACCGCCTGCGGCGGCGACGCCGGGCCCGACGACGGAAACCCGCAGGAGCAGACCGACCCGTGCAAGCCGAACGGGCACATCCACCGGGAGCCGGAAGGCGACTGGTGTCACTGCGACCGGGGTTACCTGGCCAGCGAGCAGGGCCTGTCGTGCGTACCGGACCCGGACTACGTCCCGCGCGAGGGCTTCGACTTCGGCGACAACGGCGAGCACGCCTGCTTCCACGTCACGAATGGCCCCTTCTCCACCGTCACCGCGTCCCCCGACCGGCAGCCGCGCGTGGACGACTTCCACACGCACTACACCGTGAAGTTGCGCCAGGAGAACGGCCAGTCCGTGGGCACGTTCAACTTCAAGGCGTGGGCCACCGGGGACTTCGTCCTCTTCGTGAGCACCCCGGACATCGCCGTCACCGTGAAGGAAGGCGAGCGTGTCATCGACCCCGTCGCCACCCAGGCCACCGGCCCCTTCTGCGACGGCCTGAAGCAGATGGTCGGCTACGAGCTGACCGACAAGGTCCAGTACACCGTCACCTTCGGCCCCACCGCGTTCACCGAGCTCGGGCTCGTCATCGAACACCTCCAGTGACCCGGGCCTGGAATCACCCGGGAAACTATTGCAACTGAGTTACCTTTACGGCATGACCTCAGCCACCGGGCGCACCGGCGGCTTGAAGCCGCATGGCACCCCGCGCCCGGCATCCCGAAAGGAACAACCCCATGATGAAGACGAAGCGCACCGCGCTGAGCGCGCTGTTGTCGTTCGGCCTGGTGGCCTGCGGCCCGATGGAGGAGCCGGAGTCCACGTTCGAGGCCCAGGGCTCGCAGGAGTTGGAGGCCGGTTGCACGTCGATGGGCACGGGCATCACCACGCACGCGTGCGCCCACGCCGGCAACCCCACGGACCACGTGTCCATCACGGCGAACGCCACGCGCACCACCAGCGCGCCCGGCATCAGCACGAAGCACAAGGCCTATGACCTCGCGCTGCCTTCCGGCGCGGAGGGTTCTGTGACGTACGTGCCGGCGACGACCGGCTCCTACGCTTTCTACCGGACGCAGAACGTGCCCATCACCGTCGTCAATGGCAGCACCAGCGCCACGGTGGCCTCCGCGCTGACGCACGCCGTGTCGGCCTCTGGCTGCTCGCTCGTGTCCGTGTCCGTCTACGACCTGACAGCCGGCACGACGTACATCGTCGCGACGGGCCCGGCGACGGGCAATGCCATCACGGTGGTGCCGGAGTTCCTCAACGACACGCGCACCCGCTACTACCAGGATGCGGACGGCGACGGGTACGGCAACAACACCACCTCCGTGCTGACCGCGTGCACGCCGCCCTCCGGCTACACGACGCAGCGCTTTGACTGCAACGACACGCCGGGCTCCGGCGCCGGCATCAACCCCGGTGCCACTGAAATCTGTGGCAACGGCATCGACGACAACTGCGACGGGTCGCAGTGCTAGCGCGCTGACCCTCCGTCCCACGCTGACGCGGACCTGAACAAGGTCTGCTCCCACGCTGGAGCATCTCCCTCGGAAGGGTGCTCCGGCGTGGGCCTTTCCCCCGTGACGTCCCCTGAAGGAACCGCCCCGATGCGTCCGTCCTCCGCCGCCTTCCTGTTCGCCACCTGCGCTGTTCTCGCCCTGACCGGCTGTGATGACGAAGAGCCCACCGTCACGCCGGACGCCGGCACCCTGGCGGATGCGGGCTCCGACGCGGGCACCAGCGCCGACGCGGGAACGGGCTTTGACGCCGGCACCGACCCGACGTCCACCGCCACCGTCACCACCTCGCAGCCAGGCGAGGGCGCCACGGACGTCTACCCGCTGGAGATGTACCTGGACACCTCCGGCGAGAAGCCGCTCATCGCCTTTCGCAAGGTGCTCTCGCTCAGCTTCAGCGAACCCATGGACCCCACCTTCGCGCAGGTGACGCTGCGCGACCGCACGGACTCCACGGTGCCGGCCCGCGTGCTCACCGGAAGCTGGTCCGGGGATGCGCGCACGCTCACCGTCACCGTGCCGCGCACCGAGGAGAGCACCCGGCCGCTGGAGGTCTCCACGCGCTACACCGTGGAGCTGACCGCGTTGAAGGACGGGGCCGGACACGCGCTGGCGCCAACGACGTCAGGCCTGGGCGACGGCGCGCTGGACTTCACCACGGGAGCGCGCGACCCGGCGCTGGAGCACGCGTGCGCGCACACGCTGGTCAACACACCGGAGGCCGTCACCGCGGGCCGCACGCCCTTCGACTTCCCGCCCGACACGCACACCGGCCACGCGCTCTACGACGTCACCCTGCGCTCGGGAGAAGCGGGCTTCGGGGGCTACACGTCCTTCATCTCCGACCCGGAGAACCCCGAGCACGTCACGCTCTACCTGGACCAGGAAGTGGCCACGAAGGTCACCAACGACACGGCGGGCGGGACGGACGTGGCGTCGGTGCTCGCACCCGCGCGGTTCATCTGCGGCGGCATCACCCACACGCTGACGTTCACATCCGAACCCGGGGATCAGATCTACCTGTTCCAGTTCGGACCCGTGCCGGCGGAGAAGATTCAATTCGTGCTGGAGCGCGAATAGCCAGACACGTCCAGCGGGGAGGGGCCCACGTCCACCAGGACAAGGTCGCCCTCCCCGGCGGTCCGATGCGGCGAAAAGGGCGCGCTCGTTACGGTGAAGCCCCACCCCGAGGCCCACCGCATGCGCCAGCCCATCCCCCACAAGCCGCTCGATCCCCATGAGGAAGTGCAGACGCTGCCCCACTACCTGGTGGGCGAAGCGCTCAATGGCGTCCTCTACATCTCCTCGCCGTCCGTCGCGCGTCGCAAGGGCCTGTCCTCGCTGCTGGGCCGCTCGCCGGAGGGCTGGTGGTGGACCTCCGAGCCCCGGCTGCTCCTGGGCCAGGACGTGCTGGTGCCGGACCTTGCGGGCTGGGTGGGCGGACGGCCCCCGACGATGCCCAATGGCTCCTTCATCGACCGCGCGCCGGATTGGATCTGCGAGGTGCTGTCGCCCGCCACCGCGAAGCTGGACCTGGCCACGAAGCTGCCCCGCTACGCGAGCGCGGGCATCCACCACGCCTGGGTCATCAACCCCGTGCACCACGTGCTGGAGGTGTTCCGTCAGGAGCACGAGCGCTGGGTGTTGAAGAACATCTTCGTCGACGAGGACCGCGTGCGCGCGGACCCCTTCGGGAACGTGGAGCTGACGCTGACACCGTTCTGGCAGCCGGGCTGAGCTCCCGCCCTTCCCTTCAGACCGCGGGCTCCCACGCCCCGGTGAAGGCATCGAAGCGCCGCACGTTGACGCTCAGCGCGCGGTGCACCTGGGTCTCCGGCCCCACGTCCACGACGGTGCCCTCCGTCGGCACCGTCAGCCGGTCGAAGCGCGTGCCCGTGAACCAGCGGTGCGGCTGTGCCTCCAGCGCGAACAACCCCTCGTCGTCCAGGTCCGCCTGGATGGGAACGAAGTCCACGCGTTGCAGCTCCACGGGAGGCGGGAAGTCCATCGCGATCCGGAAGGGCACTCGCGCTTGCGCCTGCGTCGCGACGCCTTCCAGGAACAGGGAGCGGCCCTCCATCACGTCGCCCTCCGCTCCCAGCGCCCGGGAAGGCGGCTGGAGCAGCAGCGACAGCGACCGCGCCACGCCCGCGATGCCCGGGGACTGCCCCAGCACCCGCGCCTGTCCCGCTTGCGCGAGCAGGTCGAACACCACCTCCCGGTCCCACTCGCCCAGCACGCGACCTCCGGAGAAGAAGTCCCCTTCGTGCGCGTGCGCGGTGGGCAGCAGCAGGTCGCCCACGCGGCGCAGCAGGGCCTGGGGCTGGAGCGGCGAGGCCTTCTCGAACAGGTAGATGGGGCCCAGCACCATGCGCGCGGTGGTGAGTGCCACGCGCCAGCCGGTGTCCGTGGTGAAGACGCCGACGGTGTCCTCACCGGGCGCCAGGGCCGTGCGCAGGCCCATGCGGAAGGTGATGCTCCGACCGCCGGTGCCGGACAGCCCGCACGCGTGGACGCCCGCCACGAGCGCACCGCCCAGGAGCCACGTGAAGGCACGACGCGAGGGACGCAAGGCAGAGGTCATGGCCGGTCCTCCTGGAGGTCCAGGTACACGGTGAGGGTGCCGCGCACGGTGCGCGGGGCACCGGCGGAGAAGTGGCGCGTGGCCAGCAGGGACGCGGGCGCGTCGGGACCGCGGAAGTTGGACACGTAGTTGAACTCGGACTCGCGCCAGCGCGCGTCCAGCAGGTTCTCCACCGTCACGCCCAGCTCCACTGCGCGCCAGCGGGCGCGGGCCGCCACGTCGAAGAGGAAGATGGATTCGCTGTAGCGGTCCAATGGCAGGGGCTTGGGCCCGATGGCGCTGTGCCCCAACGCCAGGCTCCACCCCACCGGCTGCCGGGCCACCGTGGCGGTGCCGCGCCACGCCGCGTCCACCCGGCCCAGCACCTGCGGGATGTACGGAATCACCGCGCCGTCCCACAGCCGCCACGAGGACGCACCGGGCAGCGGCTGCGTGGCGCGGGCCCACGCGAGGCTCGCCTGCACATCCAGCCGCTGGTTCCACTGGAAGCGCGCGGTGCCAAAGGCGCCCAGCCGCTGCGACGGGCCAATGGGCTGGTTGCGTCCCGTCGTCTCGCTGAACACCAGATCCTGCGACACGCGCGTTGCGAACACCGCGCCCCGGACCTCCAACGCGGAGGCGCCCGCGTCGTCGGCCCAGCGCCAGCCCAGGCCCGTCTCACCGGAGGTCACCCGCGCGTACGGTGCGAACTCCGCGTCGGACAGGCCCGCGGCGTCGCTGGAGCGCGCACCCAGGCCCGCGCTGGTGAGCCACGTGAGCTGGGGCGTCAGGCGCACCTCGGCACTGGCGCGGGGGCTGGCGAAGAACCCGTAGGCCTCCACGGACTCCTCGGGGATGCGCGAGCCCTGCCGGTCCGACTCCGGACGGTTCAGGTCCTCCACGCCGAACAGGAAGGTGTCCACGCGCACGCCGCCCCGGAGCGTGAGCCATTCCATGGGGGCCCCGCGCAGCGACAGGTACGCGCCCAGGTTCGTGGTGCGCACCTGGTTGTCGAAGACGGTGGCATAGGGCGCGCCGCCCTTGTCGCGCAGGCGCCGCGCGCGGGTGTGCACGTTGTCGTAGCGGGCCACGTACCCCAGCTCCAGCGGCTGGGGTTGGCCCGCCCAGGTGAGGCCCGGGGTGTAGCGCCCTCGCAGGCCCACGGTGGTGCCCTGGTAGGACTGTTCGGTGTTGTCACCGCGCTGCGCTTCTCCAACCGGGGGCGTGTCCTGGAGGAAGCCCGTGAAGTTCTCCCGGCTGCGCATCTGGCGCGTCACCGCGAAGGCCTGCTGCACGAAGCGCCCACCGCGCTCCAGCCGCGACACCAGCTCCACGGACGCGAGGTGCCGCTGGCTCGCGCCTCCCTGGTTCGGGTCGTAGAGACAGAAGAACTGCGAGTCCGCGTCCGCGTCACAGGGCAAGCGCGCGTCCACGACGTCCGTCTCGCGCACCACGCCGGCGGTGGAGAAGCGCGCACCGTAGCTGGCGCCGAACAGGCGCAGCCGCGTCTCCGGTCCCAGGCGCAGCTCCGTCTGGGCCATCAGGCCCGCGTTCGCGTACGCGCGGTTGGGGCCGAAGCCGTGGCCCTGGCGCAGCAGCACGCCGACGAAGGTGGCGTCGGTGGACTCGGGAGGTCCCCACACCAGGGACAGCCGGCGCGACGCGAAGCTGCCGTAGCTGGCGGACGCGGTGATGCCCCGACGCTCCAGCCCGAGCTGGTAGTCCACCGTGCCCGCCACGCCGAAGTCGCCCTGGGAAGGGTCATAGGGTCCCTCCGTCACACGCAGCGACTGCACCAGCTCCGGGATGATGAAGTACGTGTCCGCGTAGCCGTGGCCGTGGGCATGGGAGACCTCGTTGAGGGGCACGCCGTTGAGGCGCATCTCCACGTCCTTGCCCTCGCCCGCGTCGAAGCCGCGCAGGTAGATGGTCTCCGCGTGGCCCTCCCCGCCGTGGTTCGCGAGCATCACGCCCGGCGCCAGCAACAGCAGGTCCGTGGCCGAGTTGCGCGGCACATCCGCGAGCTGTCCCACCGTGATGTGGAAGTCCCCCACCGCCACCGGAGGCGGCGCGACGGATTGTCCTCGCACCGTGGTGGAGAACGACGGCGGCTTCGGGCCTGGAGGAGGAGTGTTTTCTTCAGTCGAGGAAGTCGCCACCCCTCCTGGTGAAGCCGACGGCTCGAACGTCACCGGCACGTCCACCTGGACCTCCAATGCCACATCCCCCCGGCGCGCGGGCTCGAAGCGCCAGCGCAGGGCCGCCGCCATCGCCGCCCGGTCGAACGGCACACCTCCCGACTCGCGCACGTCCACCCGGGACACCTCGCCCGTGTCGTCAATCGTCAGGCGCAGCAGCACGTGCACTGCTTGCGTCAACGCGGACGCGTCCGCCGGCATCACGGGCGGCGCGGCGTCCACGGGCACGGGGGGAGTCACGGGCACTTCGGGCGACGCGCTCAACAGCCAGAGCACCAGCGTCGGGATGAACACAGGCAACGACCTCGCTCCACGGTGACCACCCGACGCAGGCGGTCCTCCAGACAGCGCCCCGTGGATATCGCAACCCGCACTTGACTTGCAACCATGTTACAAATACCAACCTGCTGCATGAGCATTCGACGCAACCAGGCCCGGTGGACGCGCCTTCCCCTGTTGCTGGGAACGCTGGGGCTCGCGGCCACCGGCTGCGGGGAGACCGCGGCCCGGGGTGACGTGCGGCTGACGCTGAGCGGAGGCGATGGCACGCAGCGCGGCTACGCGGATCACCTCTTCCAGGACAACTGGTCCGTGCAGTTCAGCAAGTACCTGGTGTCCGTGGGGGACTTCACCCTCACCTCCGCGGCCGGGGACGTTCACGCCTCACCGGAGCACGTGCTGGTGGACGTGCAGAAGGGGGACGTGCCGCTCAGCGGGCTGACGGGACTGGAGGCGGGGCGCTACGGCGTGGGCTTCCGGGTGAGCCCGCCAGAGGCGCGCACCGTCGCGGGCGACTCCGTGTCCCCTGACGACCTGGCGATGATGCGCGAGCGCGGCTTCAGCTACTTCGTGGAGGGCCGCGCGCAGCACCGTGACCCCGCCCGGGGCCTCTACACCTTCCACATGGGCTTCCCCGTCAACGCGCGGATGGTGGACTGCATCAACGGCGTGGACGGGACGCAGGGCCTGGTGGTGCCGGAGGGCTCCGTGGCGGAGGCGGAGCTCACCATCCACGCCGAGCACATGTTCTACGACCGGCTGGGCACCCACCGTGGCGTGCAGCTTCGCTTCGAAGCCATCGCCGCCACGGCGGACGCGAACCACGTCATCACCCCGGAGGGGCTGGCATCCCAGGACCTGCTGGACCTGCACGGCCTGGACGGCGGCGAACTCCGGGACGCCCAGGGGCAACCGGTCGTCTACCAACCCGGTGCCTATGACCTGAGGACGCTCCAGGCGTTCGTCACCCAGAGCATCGTGGACCAGGCGCACCTGAATGGCGGCGGGGTCTGCACCGCCGCCGCGCCGTAGGGGCGCCTGCCCGCGAACGGGCAGGGGCTCGGCCAGACGTCAGGCTTCCGGGGCGCTGCCCTTGGCCTTGCGCTGCTCTTCGACCTCGCGCTTCACGTCATCCATGTTCAGCGCGCGGACCTGCTTGATGAGGTCCTCCAGCGCCGCCTGGGGCAGCGCGCCCGGCTGCTCGAACAGGAGGATGCCGTCCCGGAACACCATCAGCGTGGGGATGGAGCGGATCTGGAAGGCGCCGGACAGGTCCGGCTGCGCGTCGGTGTCGATCTTCCCGAACGCGATGTCCTTGTGCAGCTCGGACGTCTTCTCGAACACGGGCGCGAACGCGCGGCACGGGCCACACCAGGTCGCCCACCAATCCAGCACGACGATGCCGTCCTTGCCCACCGTCTCCTTGAAGTTGTCCTTCGTGATCTCGAGCGTCGCCATGAACGGCCTCTCTTTTTCCGGTGTCTGGGGGTGAAGGTCGGGTCCTAACGAACTTCCAACAACTCCACCTCGAACAGCAGCGTGGCATTCGGGGGAATCACGCCGGCCGCGCCTCGAGCGCCGTAGCCCAGGTCCGGCGGGATGGTGAGCTTGCGGATGCCGCCAATCTTCATGCCAGCGACGCCCTGGTCCCAGCCCTGGATGACCTGACCCGCGCCCAGGCTGAACGAAAAGCCCTGTCCCCGGTCCCGGCTGCTGTCGAACTTCGTGCCGTTCGTGAGCGTGCCCACGTAGTGCACGGTGACCTTCTTGCCCGCGGTGGCCTCGGCCCCGGTACCCACCTTCACGTCTTCAATGCCCAAGCTCATGTGCGCGACTCCTTGGCGGGAATCCACCGTGGAAAAATGCGCACTCTAACGGCGCTCGCAGCCTTCCGCCGCTCTGAACGCCCGCCCGCTCGGTGAAAAAAGCACGAGGGCGGCGAGGCGCCGGTCGATTCCGGACACCCTGCCGCCCCGCCCCCGGAATGACGGAAAAAAGAGAGAGGCGGCGAGGCTCCCGTTTCCGGGCTCCCCGCCGCCAGCTCCTGCCATGGATGTCTTCATTCAGGCTTCAGCTTCAGAACGTGCCACCCACGTTCAGCGACGCGTTGTAGCTACCACCGCCCGACGGGTCGCCGCCGCTCTCGATGTTGGGAGCGAACTGCTTGTCGAACAGGAAGTTGTAGCTACCGCGCAGGTCCGCCGTGAAGTGGCCGAAGTGGCCGCGCACGCCCACACCCGCGGGCACGTTGCCGACGGTGTCATCGCTGTAGCCCAGCGCTTCGCCACCGCGGAAGTGGTAGTTGCTGATGCCGATGCCGCCCAGCAGGTACGGCTGCACCGGCGTCGGAGTGATGGCGAGCGTCAGGGCCGCCTGACCACCGTTGCGGACCAGGTCCGGACCGTCGTCGGCACCGAAGACCCCCGCGTCCTTGATGTTGTTCAAGGCGCCGGAGTAACCGACTTCGATGCCCAGCACGGACGTCGGCTTGATCGACGCCGTCACGCCCGCGGACGGACCGGGGGCAAGCTGCGGAGCCAGGGCGCCGGTGTAGCCTTCCACACCACCGCCGATGAGCAGCGTCAGACCTTTCGTGTCGCTCTTGCTCTTCTTCTCCACCTCCAACGGCTCGATGTCGTCAGCCGTCGCGGAGGGGCGGAAGTCCGTGGCCGGCGCGACGCCGCTGCCACCCGTGGCGTCCGCGCTGGACGACGTGCCCGACAGATCGCTCTCGCTCGTGCTCATGTCACTCGCGGGAGGCGGAGGCGGCGTGGGGGCCACGGGTGCCACGGGGGCCGCCGCGGGAGGCGGAGGCTCGACGGGCGCGCTCGACTGCGGCTCCGTGATGCCGCCGCTGCCGCCCGTCCCCGACTGTTCCACCGGTTCGCACCGCAACTGCTGGTTCAGGTAGATGGCACCACTTCCCCCGGTGCCGCTGGTGCTCGGGCTCTGGGAGTCATCCATCGACGCCGAACCGCTGCCTCCAGTCCCCTGGAGCGACTCATCCTGCGGAACCTCCTCCAGGATGATGTCCTCCTCCTGGACCGACTCAGGCGCCGCCTGCGCGCTCTTGTCCTGGTCCATCTGGGCCTTGTCCTTGTGGACCGCGGCCTGCCCTGGAGGGCAATCCTTCTCCGCCGCCGCCGCACCCGTTCCGTACATGAGCGCCGCGACGGCGCCCGCCAGAATCTTCGCTTTCATCCCATACCTCCATCGTCGACTGACTGACATGAAGGTTGTCGTGCGAGCCACATCCGGCAAGGCATTGACGGGGAATCAAGGACAGCCGCCCCGCTCGCCCCCCCAGCAGGCGAGGAGACGTGGTTTCAGAGCCACTTCACAGGGGAGAGGGGCCCGTCCGCCTCCCTCCCCTGCGTCAAAGGCAGACATCCTTCAGGCGTCGCGAAGCCACGCCGAACCGGTAACGACAGGCAGTTGCAGCGCGCGTTCCCGGTCCAGGTCCAGGTTGCCGATGTGCAGCGACAGCGGGGCCTGCACCCACTTGTAGATGGACTGCTGGAACAGCTTCACGAAGCGGTCCACGTAGCCCCCCAGCCGCTGCGCCTCCACCTCCGGGAACATCGCGGTGAGCGCGGTGCGCATCTCCGACGGCGTGAGCTTCTCGCCCGCGTGCAGGTAGAAGCACGCGTCCAGGATGGGGAAGGGCATCAGCTCCTCCTCGCCCACCTGATCATGCGCGAGCTCCGGGCCCGCGGGCTTGGCCAGCACCTTGCGGATGCCCTCGTAGCCGGTGGTCTCCTGGAGGTAGTCCAAGAGGTACATCACCACCGTCTTGGGCACGTTGGCGATGACCGCGAGCGCGCCCATCAGGTCGCCGCCGATGGTGGTGTAACCCACCGACTTCTCACTCATGTTGCCCGTCTGGAGGAACAGCCCGCCGCAGGAGTTGCTCCAGTTCCACATGCGCTGCGCGCGGATGCGGGCCTGGATGTTCTGCTCCGTGATGGGCGTGAGCTTCGTGTCGCCCAGCATCTGCTGAGCCGCGGCCTTCTCCCGCTCGAAGGCCTCCTCGATGGACACCACCTGGAAGGCCACACCCAGCTCGCGCGCGATGGTCTCCGCCGCGTCGCGCGTCTGCTGACTGGAGTAGGGGCTGGGCATGTAGAACGCCTGGATGAGCGAGCCCGGATTGTCCGGCCGCGCGCGCTTCGCGTACCGGTGCGCGATGAGCAGCGTGAGCAGCGAATCCCGGCCGCCCGACAGCGCGATGCCGAACAGCTTGAAGGCGCGCGTCTTCTCGAAGTAGTCGCCCACGCCCAGCGCCAGCGCGTCCAGGATGTCCTCGCACAGCGCCACGCGCGCGGGCCTGCGGGTTTCCGGAGCGGGCAGGAAGAAGCTGCGGTGCGCGGGCACCGGGTAGGCCAGCTTTTCGCGCTTCGTCTTCACCTGTGTGCAGTCCACGGTGGGCACCTTCTGCCCGCCGGACGTCACCCAGGACTCGCGGTCCACGCGCCAGGTGGTGTTCTCCGTGCGCAGCCGCAGCGTGCGGTCCAGGTCCACCACCGCGGTGGTGTAGCCCTCCTGGAAGCGCGGCGTCTCCAGCACGGGGCGGCCGTTCTGGTTGATGAAGCCGCCGCCGTCGAAGATGAGGCCGTCGTTGCTGCCCACCGCGTTCGCGTACGCGATGGTGACCTGGTGGTCGGAGGCTCGCGTGGCCAGCAGCTCACGCCGCGTGTCCCAGAAGCCCAGCCGGAAGGGGGACGCGGACAGGTTCACCACCAGCTCGCCGCCGGAGTACGCGCGGCGGCGCATGGGGCCATCCGCGCTCCAGATGTCCTCGCACACCTCCGGCGCCACCACGCCGAAGTCGAACTGGAACAGGTAGTCGCCCAGCGGCACGCCCCGGTGCGTCTCCGCCATGCCCGGCTGGCCGTGGCCGAACGTGCGGCCCTCGTAGAAGACGTTGTAGGTGGGCAGCTTCTCCTTGGGCACGAGCCCCAGCACCCGCC
>NZ_RAVZ01000500.1 GCF_003611635.1 Corallococcus terminator
GTGCAGGGGCGACAGGCGGAGGCGAGGAGCCCAGCAGGAACCAGAGGCCTGCCCCCGCCGCGAGCAACCCTCCTCCCGCGCCCAGGCCCACGAGCAGCTTGCGCGACGAACCGGAGGGCGTTGTCGGGACCGGCGGATCCGGTTCCGTCGTCCCCGTGAGCGCCGTGTTGGGAGGCTTCGCGGCCCGGGCCATGCGCCGGGTCTGGACCCCTTCCTGGGGCGGTCGTGCCACGGGCGCCGGCGCGAGGGTGGCCGCACCCCACGATTTCATCTCCTGCTGGAAGGTCCCCGGCACCGACAGTTGTCGGCCCTGCTGCTCCAGGTCGCCCCGGAACAGCACGCGCAGCAGGTTCGCGATGCTCAGCGACGAGAAGCGGGGATGGTTCGCGTACAGGTAGCCCGCCAGCGCCTCCGCGAACTCGTGGCTGGATTCGAAGCGCTGGTCCCGGTCCGCGGTCAGCGCCTTCATCACGATGTCGTTCAATTCCCGCGGCAGGTCCGGACGGAGGTCAACGGGAGGGGGAATCTCACCGCGCGCTACCCGCATCATCACGACCTGGGGCGGCCCATCCACCGGCAACCTGCCGCAGAGCAATTCGTACAACACGACGCCCGTGGCCCAGACGTCCGTGCGGGCATCCACGTCTTCTCCTCGCGCCTGCTCGGGCGAAAAGAAGAGGTACTTGCCCTTCACGACTCCTGGCTCCGTCCTGACGCCGCGCAGGAGTTTGGCCTTGGCGATGCCGAAGTCGACGATCTTGACCTGGCCTTCGTAGCCGACGAGCACGTTGTCCGGAGAGATGTCCCGGTGGACGATGTCCAGCGGCGTGCCGCTGCCGTCCGTGCGCGAGTGCGCGTAGTGCAGCCCCCGGCACATCTCCATCGCGATGAAGACCGCGACGGGAACGGGCAGGGCGGCCATACCGCTCTTGATGGCTCGTTTGAGGACGCGGTGGAGGGGCTGGCCGTCCACGAACTCCATGGCGAGGAAGTACTCGCCATCCACGCGGCCGAAGTCGAAGACCTGGGCGACGTTGCCGTGGGACAGCGTGGCGGAGATGCGCGCCTCGCTGATGAACATGGAGATGAAGGCCTCGTCGTCCGCGTACTCCGGGAGGACCTTCTTGATGAGGACCGGCTTGGTGACCCCGGCTGCGCCCACCAACTGCGCGCGCCACGTCTCCGCCATACCGCCCCGGCTCAGCCAGGACACCAACTCATACCGCCCGAACGCATCCCCCACTTGCAGTGCCATGTGGCGGGCATCTTTACCCCAGAAATCCTGGAGTGCGGAGTAGACCCCTCCCCGTCTGTTTGAACGGGAATGGAGGCTCCTTCGCTGCCTGGGGGGCAGGCGGCCGGGTGGTCATGTAGGGCAGGGGCTCACCCCATGCGACGACGGCGGCTCAGGGCGACTGCTTCGACGTGCCGGCGGGCAGCGTGACGTACAGGCGGCCCAGTTCGGTCAGCTCTCCGGAGGCTCCCAGCAGGTTGATGGACGGGATCTCGTTGTTGCGTCCGGAGAACCAGGAGTAGCGCTCGATGGCGGGTTCCGACTCCAGCCAGGGGATGGCGTCCACCATGTATTTCTTCTGCACTTCGACGGTGATCTCGTTGTGGGGACGGTCGCCGCACGCGAACTCCGTCAACCAGAGGGGCTTGTCGTACTTCTTGAACCGGTCCACGTACCACTGGAGCGCGCCCAGGTCGCACGCGTACCAGTGGATCGCGATGGCATCCACCTGGCAGCCCTGGCAGGCCTTGAAGAAGGCATCCAGGTAGACCACCGGATCGCCGAACTTGACGCCGTCCTCCGTGACGCAGTCCCCGCAGTAGTTCACCGCCGGAGACACCAGCTTGAGCTGCTTGCGGCGGGCCACTTCCTCCAGCACGGGCCAGAGCGCGGCGGCCTGCCGGGGTGTCTTGTTCGCCTGGCTCAGGAAGTTGGGCTCGTTGAAGCCCAGCAGGTACTGCGCGCCCGCGGGGATTTCGGAGGCGAGCTGATCCGCGTTGGGGGTGCCGCCCCAGGCCATGGGGACGAAGGAGACGGCCTCGGAAGCGTAGACGCTCGCCGCGCCGTCTTCCGGCCGGGGGGACCAGTTGTACCACCAGCTCATGCCGGGGGAGAGCGCCTTCAGGTCCGCGGCCGAATGGTAGCCATAGGCGAGGCCACGCTTCGCGCTCTTCGTGACGACAGGAACTGGATCCTCTGTCTGGGATTGCCCTCCCGCCGCGGGGTCGCACGCCAGGATTGGCAGGAACAGGACGGCCAGGGAGAGCGTTGGAACGACCCGGGAGCGGAGCATGGCGTGGACTCTACTCCCGGACGGCGGGTGGGCGCTGGCGGGTCCTCCGGTTGCACGGCGCCGTAGGTGGACTTCGGGCCCGGCACTCAGATGTGTGGGATGTCCGAAGCGAAGCGGTGGTCGGTCGTCAGCGAGTTCGGGTCTTCCTTGTAGGCGGCGAGGATCTTGTTGGCGTTGTTCGCCACGCTGCGCGCGAAGATGCGGGCGTCGTCATGCCTGACGTCGATGTTGTCGCTGATGCGCTGCTCGGGATTCGTGTAGTTCGTGGCGCCCCCTCGCACGTGGTGCAGGTAGTTGTTGGCGCCCATGGTGCGCATGGCATCGAGGGCGACCCCGACGTTGAGCGCGATGGCCTTCTCGTCCGTCCCGTTGAGCTGGTTCAGGTCCCCCGGCACGTCCTTGCCGCCGAACGTCTGGATGAGGTCCTTGTTGAGGTTGAAGGGCCCGAAGTTGGTGGAGGAGCCGTTCTTGCTGAAGTCCGTGCCGCCCTCCTGCATCGCCTGCGCGACCAGCAGCGCGGCCTCCTCCTCGCTGGCGCCCGCGTTCGTGGCGGCCTCGAACACCTGGGACTTCCAGTAGCCCACCGGGTGGTCGTTGTACTGCTTCGTCTCCTCGTAGGAGAGCTCCGGGTAGACCTGGTCGGAGCCGTGCGTGCCCGCCTGGACGAGGGACTCGGTGCTGACCGCCGTGTCGCCAGCGCCCGGAGGCGTCGTCGGCGTCGTGGACTGCTTCGTCGACTTCACCTCCGGGTCCTGTTCGAAGCTGTCGGTCTGGAAGCGCTTCACGACCGGGTGGACCGACGGGGTCTGCGTGCCCTGCGCTTCGGAGGCCGGCTTCGCCTGGAGCCTGGACAGCGTGGCGGGGTCGGGGCGGAACGCGGGACGCTGGGTGATGGCGGAGAGGGACATGGGGTTTCCTTCTTCGGATTGCGTGTGGGGCCTGTTGCGGCCGTGTGCGCTGTTCCAAAGCAGGACCCGTACCAACCCGTTTCGCGTGCCGCCTCAGGGTGCCTTCAGAGGGGAACGCCCCGGGCCGGGGTGCCCAGGTGGGTGACTCGAGTCACCCGACCCCGTTCAGGTGGGTGACTCCAGTCACCCGGCGTCTTCGTCGTCCGGGGAGGGCTTGCCGTCGCTGAGCTCCAGGCCGTGTTTGCGCATCAGCTTGCGCAGGTAGACGCGGTCGATGCCGGCCTCCCTCGCGGCGCGGTTGAAGCGGCCCTCGCAGCGCTTGAGCAGGCTCATGAGGTAGTCGCGCTCGAAGCCCTCGACGAGCTGCTCCTTGGCTTCCTTGAACGGCCGGGCGAGGTCCAGGTCTCCGCCCGCGCGGGACGCGGCCTTGCGGGGCACGCCCGGGTCGATGTCCGGCAGGGACTCCTCGCCCAGGTTCACCACGCGGTCCACCACGTTGCGCAGCTCGCGCACGTTGCCCGGCCACGGGTACTGCAAGAGCAGCGCGCGCGTCTGGTCCGACAGGGCGCCAGGCGGCTTGCCCAGCCGCTCCAGCACGGTGTCGATGAGCAGCGGGATGTCCTCCGGACGCTCGCGCAGGGGCGGCAGCACCACGCGCAGCACGGCCAGCCGGTGGAAGAGGTCGCGGCGGAACTTCTCCGCCCGCACCGCCGCCTCCAGGTCCACGTGGGTGGCGGACACCACCCGCACGTCCAGCTTGCGGTAGTCGTTGCCGCCCAGGCGCTTCACCTCGCGGCGCTCCAGCACCCGCAGCAGGCGCGGCTGCAGTTCCAGGGGCAGCTCACCGACTTCGTCCAGGAAGACGGTGCCGCCCTGGGCGCGCTCGAAGGCGCCGGCCCGGTCGCCGTGCGCTCCGGTGAAGGCGCCCTTCACGTGGCCGAACAGCTCCGACTCGATGAGCGTGGGCGCGATGCCCGCCAGGTCCACCACCACGAAGGGGTGTTGCGCGCGCGAGCCCTGCTGGTGCAGCCCTTCCGCGCACAGCTCCTTGCCGGTGCCCGTCTCGCCCTGGATGAGCACGTCCGCGTCACCTGGCGCCATGCGCTCCAGGAAGGTGAAGACCTCGCGCATCCTGCGGCTGGTTCCCACCAGCGCCCCGAAGCGGTCTTTCGAGGACAGGAGCAGCGAGCGCTCGCGGGTGTCCTCGGGCATCACCTTGAGCCGGGTGGCGCCCAGGGTGAGGACGGCGCCGGGACGCACCTCCAGTTCGGTGAAGCGCAGGCCTTCACAGAAGGAGCCGTTGTACGAACCCAGGTCCGTCGCGACGACGCGCTCCTCCGTGACATCCAGCCGCACGTGGTGGCGCGACACGGTGGTGTCGTCGAGCACGATGTCGCAGTCCGCGCTCTTGCCCAGCCGGTACGCGCCCACCGGCAGCGGGTATCCCCTGCCGGCGTCCGGCCCCGACAGCACCCACAGCTTCAGCCGCACCCGCCCCGCCGGTTTCACGGGAAGGGTCGAGGTCCGCTCGGAGGGCCGCGCCTTCGGCCCGTCCTGCTCGTCATCCGGTCGCGCCACGGCCGGGACGCTACCACGCGGGGGAGGGGTCACCTGCCGCCGCGCCGCCGGGGCTCGTGGCGGGCCGGAG
>NZ_RAVZ01000501.1 GCF_003611635.1 Corallococcus terminator
GGTGCGGCTTCCGTCCGGGGCTTGGTGGCCTTGGCGGATGGAGCGCTCGGCACCGCGGGAGCAACAGGGGCCTTCGAGGCAGGTGTGACCGGAGGCGAAGGAGCGTCGGCCTTCGCGGGCGGAGTCCCTGCCGGGGCAGCGGCGGCCTTCGTGGACGCAGCGCCCGACACCGGAGGAGCAACAGCGGCCTTCGAAGGAGGTGCCTCCGACGGTGAAGAAGCCTCCGCCTTCGCGGGCGCAGTGCTCGGCGCAGCCGTCGAAAGCGCTGCCTTCGAGGCCACGGGCGTCGCCTCCGAGGAAGCAGAGACACTCGGAGGGGCGGGAGCCGGCGGGGCCTCTCGCGACGCCTCGGCGGCTTCTCTCGCCTTGTCGAGGGCTCGCTGTTCGGACGCGGACGGACCGCGCTCCACGCTCAAGGACCACGGTTCGCTGGGAGCCCCGGCATCCGAGGCTCGCGAGGACGCGGGAGCCACCGCCCCTGGAGCACGGGAATCCGACGCGGAGGAGTCTGCGGGCCGCTTCGCGACGATCGGCGTCGCAGGCGCGCGCGAGCCATTCCCCACGCCTCGGCCATTCACGGGACGCGGAGCAGCAGGGCCCTGCGCCGCGGGCGGGCCCGCCGGTGCGCGTGAGTCCTCTACATAGCGCGCATCCGAAGCCCCGGCCGCGCGAGGAACCGTCAGGTACTGCTGCCCCGAAGCGCCCTCCGTGCCCAGGTAGCGCTGATCCGATGCGCCAGCGGCACGAGGCACCGTCAGGTACCGCTGATCCGAAGCACCCGGCACCCGATCCGTAGCCAGATACCGCTGATCCGATGCACCCGCCGCACGGGGCACCGTCAGGTACTGCTGATCCGAAGCCCCGGGCCCCGGCGACACCGTGAGGTAGCGCTGGTCCGAAGCCCCGGGGGCTCGCGGCACGTCGATGTACTTCTGCCCGGACGCACCCTGCCCTCCCGCACCTTCCACGTAGCGCTGCTCCGAAGCTCCGGCGGCGCGGGAAGAAACGTCCAGGTAGCGATACTCCGACACGCCGCCCGGAAGCAGCGTCTGCCCGTAGCGCTGATCCGAAGCTCCAGGGGCGCGATCCACCGACAGGTAGCGCTGATCCGAAGCACCCGGCGCGCGATCCACCGACAGGTAGCGCTGATCCGAAGCGCCCGGGGCACGCGGAGGCGCCAGGGGTAGGCCCTCACCGGGCGTCGCCTCCGCCACACGCGCATATCGCTGGTCCGAAGCCCCCAGCGCCCGGGGAACATTCTCAAGGTAGGGCGCCTCCCCATAGCGCTGATCCGAAGCGCCCGGTGCCCGCTCGCGGTGCACCTCCGGCACGTCGCGCACGCCCGCGCTGCCCGGCAGCGTCACCCGGCGCCACGTCACGTACTCGCGCTCCTGAGACTCCGCGGCGCGCGGGGCCGCCACCGGCACGGCCTGCTCACGCGAGCGGTTCACGACGGGCGGGGGCGGCATGTGCAGGAACCGGATGGACGTGTCCGAGGACGGTCCCGCCGGCGGCAGCGTCGCCCGGTTCGACGAATGTCCGATGCGGCGCGAACGCCCATCCGAGCCGACGAAGTGCGCCTCCACCCGGTACGTGCGCCCGGGGGCCATCTCCCGCAGGTAGAAGCTGCGCGACTCCAACGCGAAGTCCACCTCGCGCGACACGCCCTCCCCGTCGAACACCTTCAGCACCGCGCGCGGCGAGGGCAGCTCGTCGAGTGCCCGCTGCCGGCTGGCATCACTGAAGTCCCAGAGGACGAAGAGCGTGTGCGGATCGCGCGCGAGCAGCACCATCGCGTCGTCCTGGTAGTCCAGGGGCAGCTCGCCCAGATGCTCCAGCCGCTCGGGCGTCGGGTCCGCGGGGGGCAGGCGCGGCGCCTGCTCCTCCAACAGATGATGGCGGCGCGCTTCGGCCTGCCCCGCGACCTTCGTCACGAAGAACCCCTCCACCAGGGGCTCGGCGGCATGCGGGGGCTCACTCGCGGGCGAGGAGCCCGCTCCGGCGGCGGCCAGGGGCACGGCATCCTGCTTCGGCGCGCTCGAAGGACGCGGCGTGGGCGTCTCCGGGAACGAAGGCAGCGTGTCCTCGTCATCCGGGTCCCGGCGCGACTTGCCACGGGCAGGGAACGTCACCACGCGGGCAGGCCGCGTCCGGGGCCCACCACTGGGCTCGGTGATGGGTTCCGAGGAAAGTTCTCGTGCCTGTGCACCTTCGGTTCCAGCAACCTCCGGGGGCGGCAAGGGAACGGCCCCGGGCTTCGCGCCCTGCACCGGACCGGAATCCGGCGGACCGGAATCCAGCTTGCGCTCTTCACCGCCCACGTCACCGGAGCCCCGCTGGGACACACTCAGTCCCGCCAGGCGCGCGAGCCGCCCCAGGGCGGGAACACGCTCGGCCAGCGCGGCGACGAACTCACGCCCTCGGGACGCGCCAGAGCGCTCCCGGAGGTATTTCCGGGCCAGCTCGCGCAGGTAGCTCAAGGTGACGCCCTTCCGCTCATCCATGGACACCCCGCCTCGTTATGTCGCGGCATACAGGGGGTCAACGCATCCGTCACGGGATGTGTTTGTCTGCGGACCCCGTTCTTCTTCCGTCACGACCGATGACACCTTCCCCATGTCCAAGTATCCTGCGACCGCTTGAGTGACCTGCCCAGACTTCTCCTGTGCAGCTTCGACGTCATCCCCGGCCCGTCTGGCTCCTCACGCCGACTGACCGAGTATCTGAAGGCGTTGCCTGATCGCTTCTCCGTGGTGGTGCTGTCGGCGAAGACGCCCGACCACTCCCACATCGAGAAGTACCAGGGCGCACGGCTGCTTCGCGTCCCGGTAGGCTCCGGCGACCTGGCCTCGCGCATCCAGTCCTTCGAGCGGGCCGTGCGTCGACAGCTCGAAAGCGAGGACTACGCCCTCGCCCACTTCACGGACCCCTTCGGCGGCTATGCGCTCTGCGAGCTGAAGGCGGACTACGGCTACCGCCTCATCTATGAGGCGCAGACCTTCCCCTCGCAGGAGCTGCGCTACACCCATCCCCAGACGGACGGGGACCGCCGCTTCCTGTCGAAGATCCGCCGGCAGGAGCTCTTCTGCCTGATGAACGCGGACCTCGTCGTCACGGGCTCCCAGACGACGCGCGGGTACATCCAGGGGCTGGGCGCGGCGGAAGACCAGTTGCGCATGCTGCGCGCGCCCGTGGACCTGAAGCCCTATGACCCGGAGGTGCTCGGCGCCCCGGATGGCACGCCCCTGAGGATGATGTACCTGGGCAGCCACGTCGGCTGGCAGGGCCTGCCCACCCTCTTGAGGGCCACGGCGCTCGCCGCCCAGCAGGTGGACGTGCGCCTGACGGTCGTGGGCGCGCACCATCCGGATTGGAAGCCCCACCTGGACGACCTGGTCAAGGACCTGGGGCTCAAGGAGAAGGTCGACTTCCAGCCGCCCGTCGTCCACGACGACCTCTTCAAGGTGCTGGCCCTGGCGGACGTGGGCGTGCTGCCCCTGGACGACTCGGAGCGCAACCGGGTCCAGGGTGGACCGCTGGCCAAGGTCTCCGAATACATGGCCTCCGGCCGGCCCGTCATCGCCGCGGACCTGCCCGTCACCCGCGAGCTCATCCCGCAGGACGCGGCCGTCTTCTTCCCACCCGGGGACAGCCGCGCGCTCGCCGAGCGCATCGTGGAGCTGGCGCGCGACGTGCCCCGCCGCGTGGCGCTGGGGCGGGCCGGTCGCGAGTACGCGGAGAAGGTGCTGGACGCGGGCCTCATCCGGGGCCAGTTGCTGGACCTCTATGATTCGCTCCTGAAGAACCGCGGAAACCTGCCCGTGGGCGCCGCCAACGAGCCGCCCGACGTCACCATGACGGGCACGCCCACCAACCGGCTCGCGAGCCTGGGCATGCCGGAGGCCTCGAAGCCCGCGCCAGCGCCCAAGCCGCCCGCGAAGCCCGCCGCGCCAGACGCTCCGTCCGAGGCCGCCGCCCCGGAACACGCGGC
The DNA here is from genome assembly GCF_003611635.1 of Corallococcus terminator. Classification (GTDB taxonomy): domain Bacteria; phylum Myxococcota; class Myxococcia; order Myxococcales; family Myxococcaceae; genus Corallococcus; species Corallococcus terminator. The sequence continues at coordinate 3,992 of NZ_RAVZ01000501.1, forward strand.
ACCCAAGGAGGGCGCCGAGGACCTGCCCCTGGTGGTGGGCATGGCCCTGGACGAGGGAATGGACACGCGGCTCGTGAAGACCGAGCCCGACATGCGGCCGGACGAAGTGCCCATGGTGCTGGGCCTGCCGCTGCGTGAGCGCGCGCCCACGCCGGCCCCAGAACCTTCGCGAGCCCCTTCGCGGACCGAATCGGTGGACAGCGGGAGCGACACCGCCAGGACCACCCTCCCGACCGCACCGGCGAAGGAGGAACCGGAGCCCCTGGGCGGTCACCGGGGTGAGCCGAGCCCTCCGACCGAACTGCTGACGAGCTTCTCCGCCAGGGCACTCGCCTCCCGGGACGCGGAGCCGGACACCGCCGACAGGGACGCAGGCACCGCCGACACCGCGCCTCGCGGTCAGGGCGACGACGCGGCCACCTCCGGACCGACTCCCGTCGTGCGCCGCTCGGCCCTGGAGGATGAAGGCGAAGCCCCGGCCCCCACGCCCATCGTGCGCCGGCCGGCCCCGGCGGAGGACGAAGCCCCCGCGGCCACGCCCATCGTGCGCAGGCCCTCGGCTCTCGACTCCGACGACGAGGAGAAGGCGCCCACGCCCATCGTCCGCCGGTCCGGCGTCTCACGGGAGGAAGAGTCTCCCGCCCCGACGCCCATCGTTCGCCGGTCCTCGGTCCTGGTGGAGGACTTCTCGGAGCCCCCGGCCCCCACGCCCATCGTGCCCATGCGTTCCATCATGAACGCGGGGCGCACCCCGAATGCCGGGCGCTCCGACGCGAAGCCTCCGCGCCTGGCCTTCACCCCCGAGCCTTCCTCCTCCGCCGTCGAACCTCCCCGCTCCCCTCCCTCTCCTTCCATGGC
>NZ_RAVZ01000502.1 GCF_003611635.1 Corallococcus terminator
CTCCCGCCCCGTCCGCGCCGGGTGCGTCCGGCCTGGGCCTGCTCGCGCTGCTGGATGGACTGCCCGAGGCCTTCCTCGCCGTGGACGCTGGCTGGCGCGTCACCTACCTGAGCTCCCGCATGCGCGAGCTGCTCGGGGACCGGGCCCAGCCCGGCGACGACGCGCGCAAGAAGGTGGCGAAGCTGCTCGCCCTGGGAGACCACCTCCGCCTGGATGCCCCCGCCACCGAGCAGTCCTCCGTGCGCTACGAGCACCGCTGGCCCGAAGGCGACCTCTGCTTCGACGTGAGCACCCGCCCCGTCGAAGGCGCCCTCCTGGTCCACTGCCGCGACATCACCCACGAGTACCAGGCCCGCGGTGAATTGCAGCGCGCCGCCCAGCTCTTCCAGGCCGTGCTGGAGGGCACCACCGACGCCATCTACATCAAGGACCTGGAGGGCCGTTACCAGATCATCAACACCGCGGGCGCGCACGCGCTGGGCCGCACCGTGGCGCAGGTGCGCGACCACTCCGACGCGGAGCTGTTCCCCGCCAACGAGGCCGCCGTCAACCGCAAGCACGACCAGGACGTGCTGGAGGCGGGCCACCCCCTCACCTACGAGGACGCCCAGCAGGGCCCCGACGGCGAGCGCGTGTGGCTGACCACCAAGGGCCCGCTGCTCGACCCCGAAGGCCAGGTGTTCGGCTTCTTCGGCATCAGCCGCGACATCACCCAGCGCAAGTGGGCCGAGGAAGAGGTGCGCAGGCACTCCGAATTCCAGGAGCACCTGATGGGCATCATCAGCCACGACATCCGCAGCCCGCTGGGCGCCATCATGAACTGGTCGCGCGTGCTCGCGGCCGGCGGCCCCGCGGAGGAGACGGCGCGCACCAGCCAGCGCATCGCCACCGCCGCCGTGCGCATCGAACGGCTCACGCGCCTGCTGCTGGACTTCACCCGCGCGCGGCTGGTGGGCGGCGTCGTCATCGAACCGCGCGGCACCGACAGCCAGGAGCTGCTGGGCAAGGTGGCGCACGAGTTCCGCGTGGCCTTCCCCAAGCGGCACATCGTCCTGGAGCACAAGGGCAACACGCAGGGCCAGTGGGACCCGGACCGGCTGGCCCAGGTGGTGTCCAACCTGGTGGAGAACGCCCTCAAGTACGGCCCGCCCGAAGCGCCCGTGCGCCTGGTCACGCGCGGCCTGCGCAACAAGGTCATCATCGAGGTCCACAACGAGGGCCGCCCCATCCCGGAGGCCCTGCTGCCCCACCTCTTCGAGCCCTTCCGCCAGGGCCCGCAGACGACGCGCACCCTGAAGATGAGCTACGGCCTGGGGCTCTACATCGTGCGCGAAATCGTCCACGCGCACGGAGGCACCATCGAGGTCGCCTCCACCGAGAAGGACGGCACCACCTTCACCGTGACGCTGCCGCGCCGCGCGCCCCCCAAGAAGGGCCCGCCGGAGCCTTCGTCTCCGGACTCCAAGTCCTCCACTTCCAAGTCCCGGCGCGCTTCGCGCCGTGGACGTTCGTGAACCCGCACGGCCTCTTCGACTGACCTATGAGCCTGGGCTCCCTCGCGCTGGTCCTCCACGCACACCTCCCCTTCGTCCGCCACCCCGAGTACGAGGACTTCCTCGAGGAGGACTGGCTCTACGAAGCCATCTCCGAGACGTACCTGCCGCTGCTGCGCGTGTTCGACGCGCTGGTCGAGGATCGCGTCCCCTTCCGGGTGACGATGACGCTCTCGCCCACGCTCGTCACGATGCTCAACGACGACCTGCTGCGCGAGCGCTACGCCCGGCGCCTGGACCTGCTCTGCGAGCTGGGCGCCCGCGAGGTGCACCGCACCCGACACGACGCCACGTTCCACCCGCTGGCCGTCTTCCATCGCGACCACTTCGAATCGCTGCGCCTCGCGTACAACAACCACTACCGGCGCGATCTGGTCGGCGCGTTCCGCAGGCTCCAGGACGCAGGCCATCTGGAGATCCTCACCTGCAACGCCACCCACGGCTTCCTGCCGTTGATGCAGCAGACGCCCGAGGCCGTGCGCGCCCAGGTGACGGTGGCGGCGAACCACTACCGGCAGAACTTCGGACGCGATCCCGCGGGCATCTGGCTGGCCGAGTGCGGCTACTACCCGGGCCTGGAGCGCATCCTCTCCGCCGAGCGCATCCGCTACTTCTTCGTCGACACGCACGCGCTCACCGACGCTACGCCCCGCCCGCTGCACGGCCCCTACGCCCCCATCTTCACCGAGCCGGGCGTCGCCGCCTTCGCGCGCGATCCGGAGAGCAGCCAGCAGGTGTGGAGCACCGAGCACGGCTACCCGGGCGACCCCGTGTACCGGGAGTTCTACCGGGACATCGGCTGGGACCTGGACCAGGACTACATCCGGCCCTTCATCCAGCCCACCGGCGACCGCAAGAACACCGGCTTCAAGTACTTCCGCATCACCGGCAAGACGAACGACAAGCAGCCCTATGATCCGGCCGCCGCCCGCGAGCGCGCGGCCGTGCATGCCGGCAACTTCCTCTTCAACCGCGAGCGGCAGTTCGAATACCTCGCCTCGCGCATGGGCGGTCGCAAGCCCGTGGTCGTCGCGCCCTACGACGCGGAGCTGTTCGGCCACTGGTGGTTCGAAGGCCCCCACTTCATCGAGGCGCTCATCCGTCAGGCCGCGCGCGAGCCCCGGAAGTTCGACCTCATCAGCCCGCTGGACGACCTGCGCGCGCACCCGGAGAACCAGGTGGCCACGCCGCCCCTGTCGTCCTGGGGCGCGGGCGGGTACGCGAACATGTGGCTGGATGGGACCAACGACTGGATCTACCGGCACCTGGACCACTGCGCGAAGCAGATGGTGGCGCTGGCCCGGGACTTCCCCGACGCCTCGTCCCTGCCGCGTCGGGCACTGAACCAGGCCGCGCGCGAGCTGCTGCTGGCGCAGTCCTCCGACTGGGCCTTCATCATGAAGACCGGCACCATGGTGGACTACGCCGTGCGCCGGACGAAGGAGCACCTGCAGCGCTTCCTGCGCCTGCACGACCAGGTGCGCGCGGGAACCGTCGATGAAGCGTGGCTGTCCCATGTGGAGGGCCGCGACAACCTGTTTCCAGAACTGGACTATCGGGTGTACCGGCCCGGTTGAGCGCTTCGGGAACAGGCGGGCTGGCCGGGAGTTCACCTCCCGCGAGCGGACGATGTCGTTCCGGTTGCGGGGACTCGTTTCCGCTTTAGCTTGAAGGAATCCATGACCCACACGCTCCTTCCGTTCCGTCGCAAGCTCGTGACCGCCGTGTTGGTGCTGGCGTCGCCCACGCTCGCCCTGGCGCAGGCTCCGGCGTCCAAGCCCGCCGCGCCGCAGACGCAGCCGGCGGTGACCGGGCAGGCCGGCAACCTCCAACCCGCCACGCGCGAAGCCCAGTCGCTGGCCTCGCTGGCGCCGCTGGTGGACTCGGTGAAGTCCGCCGTCGTGAACGTGGACGTGCAGGCCCGTCCTGAAATGCCAGAGGGCATGGAGGACAACCCGCTCTTCGACCGCTTCTTCGGCGGAAACGGTGGGCGGGGTGGCGGTCGCAGTGAGCGGGAGCAGGTCCGCCAGGGCGCCGGGTCCGGCTTCATCATCGACCCCAAGGGTCTGGTGCTCACCAACAACCACGTCATCGCGGACGCGGTCACCATCACCATCCGCCTGGACGACGGCCGTTCGTTCACCGGCGAGGTGGTGGGGCGCGACCCGCTCACCGACGTGGCCGTGGTGAAGATCAAGGAGAAGGTGGATCAGTTGCCCACCGTGAAGCTGGGCGACTCGGACGCGGTGCGCGTGGGCGACTGGGTGCTGGCCATTGGCAACCCGTTCGGCCTCGCGTCCAGCGTCAGCGTGGGCATCCTGTCCGCGCGGGCCCGGGAAATCGGCGCCAGCGCGTACGACGACTTCCTCCAGACGGACGCGGCCATCAACCCCGGCAACTCCGGCGGCCCGCTGTTCAACATGAAGGGCGAAGTGGTGGGCATCAACACCGCCATCGTCGGCGGTGGCACGGGCATCGGCTTCTCCGTGCCCAGCAACCTCATCAAGGCGCTCCTGCCCCAGTTGGAGAAGAGCGGCTCCGTCACGCGCGGCTGGCTGGGCGTGGGCATCCAGCCCCTCACGCGCGACCTGGCGCAGGCGCTGAAGCTGCCGGTGAACGAGGGCGCCATCCTCACGCAGATCAACCCCGGCTCCCCCGCGGCGAAGGCGGGGCTCAAGGCGGACGACGTGGTGGTCGCCGTGGACGGGCAGAAGGTCCGCTCCGACAGCGAGCTCACCCGCACCGTGGCGCTCAAGAAGCCCAACAGCGTCACCACGCTCAGCCTCTACCGCGACGGCAAGGCCCAGGACGTGAAGGTGACCATGGGCACCCGGCCGGACCTGGAGGGCCTGTCCAAGAAGAAGCCCGAAGCCGCCGAGGAGCAGGACACCTCGCGCCGCGTGGGCGTGTCCCTGCAGGACCTGGATGCGCGCACCGCTTCCCAGGCGGGCTTCACGGAGCGCGCCGGAGCGCTCGTCACCGACATCATCCCCGGCTCGCCCGCGGACCGCGCGCAGTTGTCCCCGGGCATGCTGGTGGTGGAGGCGAACCGCAAGCCCATCGCGAGCGCGAAGGAGCTGGCCGCGGTCATCCGCGCCGCGCCCGCGGGCAGCACCCTGCTGCTGCGCGTGGCCGGCCCCGGCGGCGGGCGGCTCCTGCGCGCGTTGAAGATGCCCTGAGGTGAGCGAGCGGCGATGAGCGTCAACTACGTCTCGCTGGGTGACAGCACGGCGGTGGGGGTGGGGGCGGCGCAGGGC
>NZ_RAVZ01000503.1 GCF_003611635.1 Corallococcus terminator
CAGCGTGCGCGGCGCGGTTGCGGGACGGCGGTGGCGACACGGGAAGCGTACTCCTCATTCGCGGCGCGGAAGTAGTCGATGGCGCGGGGGATGATGTCTTCACGACGCACCGCTCCGCGTGGCCGGGTGGCATGAAGCCGGTGAAGGTCAGTGCAGCGCCTTCGCCGCGGTGACGATGCCGTCCGTGTCCGCGTAGAGGTGGTGGCCCGGGGTGAAGGTGACGCCCGCGAAGCGCACCTCCACGTCGCGCTGGCCCTCGTCGCGCTTGCCGCTCTTGAGCGGATGGGTGCCCAGCGCCTTCACACCCACGTCGGTGCGGCCCACCTCCTCAGCGTCGCGGATGCAGCCATTCACCACGACCCCCGCCCAGCCGTTCTTCTGGGCCAATGCCGCGAGGTGATCCCCCACCAGCGCGCAGCGGCGGCTGCCTCCGCCATCCACCACCAGCACACGGCCCTGGCCGGGTTCCTCCAATGCCTTGCGGACCCGTGAGTTGTCTTCAGGCGCTCGCACCGTGCTGATGGGGCCATGGAAGTCGCGGCGGCCGCCGTAGTCCAGGAAGCCTGGCTCGGCGACCTGGAAGTGCGCGGTGCCGGCGTGGGCGTCACAGAGGTCGGCGGTCTTGGGGGCGGTGGGTTCGCTCATGGACCGGCAGCCTGCGCGGCGCCCGTCGGGCGATGCAACCCCGGAAGCGCCGCGCGTCAGGTACACGCCACGCGTGGGGCCGACTGTCATTGTCCGTGTGGGTCCCTCTGGCTTGACGCTGAAATGTCCAGAATCCTATCGTCGCCGCCTTCCTGAGGGGGCAGTCCATGCAAGTCTTGAAGAAGTATTTCGTGTCAGCGATTGCGCTGCTCGCGGTCGCCTGTGGCGAGGCGTCCATTCCGTCCACTCCCGTCCTGCACGAAGGGGAGGGCCTGCTGGAGTTGCCCCTGGTCGCGACGACGACGGCGGGACGCAGCTACAAGCTCGTGGGGGCGTCGTTCGCCATCACGGGGCCGCAGTCCATCACCATCACCGACACGTCCGCCGACACGGTGAGCGTCCCGCTGCTGGCGGGGCTCTACACGGTGCAGATGACCGGTTCCTGGCACGTGGAGCGCACGGACGCGCCCGGCCAGACGGTACCCGCCACGCTCGTCTCGCCGAACCCCATGTCGTTCACGGTGGGAGAGGGCCAGACGCGTCCGGTGCGGTTCCTCTTCAAGGTGGCGGGAGACGCCACCGCGGATGTGGGCTTCAGCGTGGACCACGGCGGCTGGATCTCCGGCTCCATTGAGTTCGAGCTGATGGGCGGACCGCAGGACCCCTCCATCTTCGCGGCGCTGGGTGGCACCACGGTGCCCTTCGTCATCAGCTTCGCGTCCTCGACGGTGACCCGGCTCCCGGGCCCCTACGAGAAGCGGGTGGAGGTGGTCACCGGTCCGGTCACCCTCCAGTTCGGAGGCACGGCATCCGACGTGTTGCAAAACCGGGTGGTTCCCGCGCTGGAAGGGTTGCCGTTGGTCCTGCGGCTGACGCGGACCCCATTCAATTCCGAGGTCGAAATCGATTACATCCGGTTGGAGAGCCTGGAGACGGGCACCCAGTTCGGGCTCCTCCCCGAGCCCGTGGATGGCGCGGGGGACAGCGAAGGCTACCCGACGTTGCAGCCGTTCGTGCTCGATGGCCACTTCGACATCATGCGCAATGGCCCCGAGCGTTCTGACACTGCCTTCGGCAGGGTCCACGGGCAAATCGCTCCCCAGTAGCCCGCTGAAAATCGACCGCCGCGCGCCGTCCTTGCGGGCGGCGCGCGGCGGGTGAAGCGGTGTTGGAGGCGCCGCTTCAGTTTTCGCGTGCGAAGTTCTGGCTGTTGCTGTTGTAGGTATTGCCGCTCTCGCTGAAGGTGGCCGCCTTGAAGACGAAGACGCCGTACGCGGGGCTCTCGGAGATGACGGAATCCGTGAGCTGGAGCCGGCCCTGGTTGGAACCGTTGCCGCCGCCCACGGAGATGTTGGCGACGATGTCCCCGGTGTTCGTGAAGTAGTCGCAGCAGAAGTCATCCGAACCGCCGTACTTCACGTCCGCGAAGGCGATGACGTTGCTCCCGCTGGAGGAGCGGATGGAGATGCCCTTCCAGTAGCCGGACGTCTCCGTCTTGCCCGTGAACACGATGCGCTCCGCCGCCGTGCCCCGCGCCACCAGGGAACCGTCCTGTTCGATGCGCAGGCCCGAGGACGCCTCGAACTGGAGCCGGACGCCCGGGTCGATGGTGAGCGCGCCGGTGTACGACACCGTCGTGTCCGGGATGCCGGTGGCGATGCCGTAGGGCACGTCCAGCTTGCGCAGCGTCTGGGTCGCGCCGGAGTCCGCCGTCGGGGCCGCCAGGACGTGGACGGTGTTGTCGCCGTTGGCGGCGGGGTTGGTCGCGCTGTTGCCGGAGTAGATGCTCGCGCTGTCCAGCGCGCCCACCAGGGACATGGTCAGGCTGACGGGGGCGCCCAGGTTGCCCCGGAAGACGTTCTGCGCGAAGCCCGGCAGGCGGGCCTTGTTGAAGGCGAAGAGGCCCACCGTGCCGCTCTTCTCGATGGTCGTATGCGTGATGCGCACCGTGCTGGCGGCGTCCCGCAGGTTGGAGCCCAGCAGCACGGCGGCGCGGGCGTCCATGCCGCCGCCAGCGCCGTAGAAGAAGTCGCAGCAGAAGGGCGACTCGCTGCCCGCGTAGGAGACGGTCACGTACTCCAGCACGTTGGCGGGGTTGTTGGACTTGAACGCGAGCCCCTTCCAGAAGCCGGGCGTCTGCGTCGTCCCGGTGAAGGTGATGGGCTTCGCCTCCGTGCCCGCCGCGTTGAGCGAGCCCGTCTCCGTGATGAGCAGGCCCGCGTCGGGCCCGAAGCGGACCACCGTCCCGGGGGCGATGGTGAGCGCGCCGCTCACCTCGATGACGCCCTTCACGGAATAGGCGCAGTTGTCGTCCCCGGCCGACCAGGTCGTCGCCGCGGTCTGCTTCTCGGTGATGTCCCGGACGCAGGTGTCACCGTCGCCGTCGCCGTCGCCGGGCCCGTCTTCTCCGCCACAGGCGGCCAGCACGGAAGCGGCCAGGACCGGAAGGAGCCGCGAGAATCGGAGGAGGTGCTGCGCCATGGAGTACTCCGGAGGAGGTCGAGCGGAAAATGCCGCCTTCGGAGGTGATTACGCCGGCCCCCGCGCATATTCCGTCGCGTCCCGGGAAACAGCGGCGCTCAGGGCCCCACCCACCCGGTAGAGTCGCGCTTCCCCGGGGTACGCCCCCTCTTCTGGAAGCGACGATGACCGACCGAAACGCGGGCGACCGGAAGCTGGAGGTGCTGTTCCAGAACAACCGCCAGTGGGCCGCCTCGATGGTGGAGAAGGACGCCGACTTCTTCACGAAGATGGTGGGCTCCCAGGCGCCGGAGTACCTGTGGATTGGCTGCTCCGACAGCCGGGTGCCGGCCAACCAGGTCGTCAACCTGATGCCGGGCGACCTGTTCGTCCACCGCAACATCGCCAACGTGGTGGTGCACACCGACCTCAACTCGCTGTCGGTGTTGCAGTTCGCCATCGACCTGCTGGGCATCCGGCACATCATCGTCTGCGGCCACTACGGGTGTTCGGGCGTACAGGCCGCCCTGGAGCGCCGCCGGGTGGGGCTGGCCGACAACTGGCTGCGCCACGTGCAGGACGTGCACCAGAAGCACGAGCGGCTCCTGGGCGAAGCGCTGTCGCCGAAGCTCCGGCTCGACCGGCTCTGCGAATTGAACGTGCTGGAGCAGGTGCAGAACGTCTGTCAGACCACCATCGTGCAGGACGCGTGGCTGCGCGGGCAGGACCTCACGGTGCACGGGTGGATCTACGGCGTGGAGGACGGCCTGCTGTCCGACCTGGGCCTCACGCTCAGCGGCGCGGAGGACCTGGCGGCGAAGCTGCCAGCGAGCCTCGCGCGCTACACGGCGACGCCGTAGTCGGGAAGGGGCACGAGGACGCGGCCTGTCAGGGAGTGTCCCACTGCTTCGCGATGTCCGCCTTGGAGGCGGGGGCCGGGCGGTAGTTCGCCGGGTTGCGGGACTGATCCGCCCGGAGGACGTACTTCGCGAAGTTCATCGTGTCGGTCTTGTAGAAGTCGACCGGGCTCTGCCGCTCACGGCCGTCGGTGAAGACCTCGGTGACCCTGCCGTCCTCGAAGTTCGCGCGGAGCACCAGCGGCCGCAGCTTGCTCCAGTAGGCGCAGTTCGTCCCCGTGTAGACGCCCTTGAGCTGCACGCCGCTCTTGAGCGTGATGTCGTACTCCATCAGGTTGGATTTGGACTCGTTGCGCATCCCATGGCGGCAGCGGGACACCACGCTCGAAATCTCCTGGAGCCACCGCCGCCCGTTCTCCCCGGCCTCCGCGATGTAGGGCTGTGGCCCTTTCATCTGCAGCGCTGTCGCGTTCTCGGTGCCGAAGCGCAGCAGTTCCCGGTCGAGTTCCCGGTTCATCATCTGCGCCAGCTTCGGGTTCGGCAGGGTGCCCGGGACTTCGATGTCGCCGTCGCAGGCACACAGCAGCAGCAGGGCCGAAGCCACGCCAAGGCGGAGAAGAGCAGGGGTTCCCATGCCGCTGTTTGTAGGACTTCCTGGAGGGCAGGGGGAAGGAAATCGCGGCCCGCCGCGGGCCCGTTCCGCACGAAATCCCCCAGGGCCATCGCCTTGGAAGGCCGCTTCCCCCAACCCCGCGGGACACCCACTGTCGGCATCCGCGGAGCCCATGCCTCGCGGAAGCGTGACCCGTGGGGAGGGATGCATGCGATTGGGGTTGGGGTGGAGG
>NZ_RAVZ01000504.1 GCF_003611635.1 Corallococcus terminator
CGAGTGGAAGCGCCTGCGCGCCGCTGACGCGGCCTGAAGCCTCGCGTTTCAATCGGTCGCGCCGCTCGTCACGCACGCTTCCCGTCCGCCCTCAAGCGATCCGGCACGTCGTTGGCCGGACGGTTACCCTTCAAGTTCTCCTGGTCGGAGACAGGAAGACTCGCGGACTCCTGCTGCTGCTGTCCGTTTCACGCCAGGACGTCACGCCGGATTTCCCACTCGGTTCGAAGAGTTTGTTCCGCTGAGGCTCCGCTGCGCTCGGCCACACGGTAGTAACTGGCGCCAATCAGGAGCAGCAGGACAAACGCAGCCACCCGCTCGGAGACGCTTTTTCCATGGGGCGATTCAGGGCATGCACCACCTGATTCAACCTCGCCTTCACGGGCAGCGGCACACAGGCCAGCGACTTCGCGAACAGAAGCCGGAGGGAAAATCCTGGTTCCCAGCGTCCTCAGAGCTTGGACTGCGATCTCTTGGCGGGCCGTGCACTCAGTCATCTTCCTCGGAATCAACAACACCCCATAGAGCATCGATCGTGAAGTCATCCGCCTGGAGCATCGACTCAAGTGCTTCGAGGAACCAAGCCTCCTTGAGGAATGCGCCTTTACGGCTCATCAGGGACGGCTCTGCCCAGTTCTTGATCCCGTTTAGAAGCGCCTTGACAATGCGAGAGCGTCTCTGACCGGGCTCTTCCAGCCGTAGTGAGAGATCGTAAGTGAACGAGGCCAGAAACGCAGTGCGTGTCTCAGGATCAGTGAAGAGATCCGGCACAATTGCATCGTAATAGCGTTTGGCATGTGCCCTTACCCATTCTGGATCTTCAAGTCGCTTACACGAAACTTCCAGCAGATTATCGAAAGCATTCAGCTTCCGCTTAACATCCTCTTCGGTGAGCGGTTTCTGACCACGCGATTGTACATCACGAAGAGCTTGTCGGAACTGCTCCCGAACCCGGTCCTCGCGCTTCGCAAGCCGACTCCGGAGCATATCAAGCCGCTTGATTCTACTTTGAGTCGCCCTGTCTAACGTTGGCGAGAGTTCTTCGAAGTACGGTATTGGAATCCAAAATCCGTATGTTGTTTCTATGGCACGTGGTCTCACTGCAGCAGTGACGCTCAATGTCGATTGGGAATCCTCCACGTCGCCTGAAGCATCATCGAGTTCGACTGAGGCCCAAAGACTGAACATCGCACCAGTGCCGGAATACACCAACCCCCTCGCGCGCTCCGACGCTTCGGGCGCTTCCCGCACAGGCGGCAACGGTAGTCGAAACGGATCGGCGCGAGTCGGCCGGAAGACGAGACGTGCTTCGCGAAAGAAATGTTCCAGGGTCAACCGATAAGCCCCACTCTGGAGAAGCTGTCCTTTCGTCTGCAGGCTCCTAAGATAGGCATCCACTCCTGCAGGCGAGCGCGCTCCGACAACTTCGAGTAGGATTTCCTCGTTACTCCGAAACGCAGAACCGGTCGCATTCGAGGACCCTACGTACGTTGTTGTTCCGTCTTTCTTTCGCAGAACGTAAAGCTTCGAGTGGAAGAGGCCACGTGGCCCGGTGTGGAGATACACCTCAGTCGGTCCTCGCCGCTTGGCTCGAATGAGGAACTTCTCAAGTTCGTACAACTGCTTCGATCCACTCGGAGGACGGTTGAGGTGCAGAATCAGGCTCGCTGACGCAGCGAGTCGTTCACGCACCGCATTAAGCCAGTCGATGCCGAAGAAACACGAAACCACTTCCAGTTCCAGAGTGCCACGGAGCGCATCGATCCACGACGCCTCGTCATAGAATTCAATTCCTCGCTCTTTTGATGTCGTCGTGAGCTGCACTTGAAATGGAGCCATTTTCCCCTCTATTTAATAGTTCTTCCATCCAAGAGCGGCATGGATTGACTCGCCCCATCATGCATCACTTTGGCTCAAGAGGATTCAATTTGCCTTCAACGACTAAGTCATACCATTCTCCCCGAGAGTAAGAGAGGTACATCTACTCGCAGGACGCGTCGCGCGAGTCAGGTTTCCGTCGCCGTCCTCAACCCGGCCGGGGGAGGGGCTTGCAGCCGAAGGCGCTCTCCCGTGAGCGGATGCGTGAACGCGAGCGTCTCCGCGTGGAGCAGGTAGCCACCATCTCCGGGCAGGCCGGGCTCGCTCGCGCGGGGCAGACCTCCCGAGGCGAACATCGGATCCCCGGCGAGCGGATGGCTGATGTACGCCAGATGGATGCGGATCTGCTCGGGGCGTCCCGTGTGGATGCGCACCTCGAAGAGGGTCTGTCCGTTACGCCGCTCCAGGACCGTGGCGTGGCTGTGTGACGGCTTGCCCTGCTCGGTCGCCCCGTGCACGGAGCCCAGCATGGGGTGTGGCACCAGGCCGATGGGCGCGTGGATGTCATAGGAGTCCTGCGCCGCGACCCCGTCCGAGAGTGCCCGGTAGCGCTTCTCCACGTCGCCCTCGCGCCAGTTGCGGGAGAGCTTCGCGGCGGCTTCGTGCGTGCGGGAGAAGAGCACCAGCCCGGAGGTCGCCCGCCCCAGCCGGTGCAGCGCGGAAGCCTCCGGCCAGCGCAGTCGCACGAAGGAGAGCAGCGTGTTCTTGAGGAAGCCCCCGGAGGGCAGCGTCGGCAGTCCGCTCGGCTTGATGACCGCGAGCAGCGACGCGTCCTCGTACACCAGCTCGAAGCTGTCCGGCGTCTCCCCTTCTCGCCAGGGCGGACGGTGCCAGCAGAGCTCCTGGTGGGCTCGCAGCCGCTCGTCGCCCGTCGCCGTGACGCCGTCCAGCCGCACCTCGCCACGCACGAAGCGCGCACGCCACTCTTCCTCCGTGGAGTGCCGGTACGCATCCGTCAGGTAGGCGAGCGCGGTGCGCCCCACGGAGGCGGCGCCAATCCGCTCGCGGTACACGTAGCCGTCGTTCAGGCCGGCAGAGTCGTCAGGCATGGACATCACCCGTGCACTCTACGGTTCAGGGCGCGCGTTCGCGGCAACCATCGAGGGCTCGGCGGGGCGGGCGGCATTAGGACAGGCCGCCCTCGGTCTCCACGATGGCCGCGAGGAACAACACATATGTGAGTTCGGCCACGGGCCGCTTCTCCCGCCGGGCCTGGAGCCGCAGCGCCTTGGGCAGGGAGCAGGGCCGCCCGCGCTCACCGTCGCGCATCTGGACGTGGCCCCTTTCGGAATAGCCCACCACCTGCCAGCCCAGCCTGCACAGCGCCGTACTGAGGTCGTCGGTGAGCTGGTGGTGGATGGCGCGAGCGATGGGCACGGGACTGAAGCGCTCGCTCGACCAGCTCCCCGCTTCCTCCCGCCAGCCGCGGGCGCGCAGGTAGTTCGCCTTGCGCGCCAGCGACAGTCCTCCAACGTGGCGCTCGAGCTTCATGACAACGCTCGGCGCGTGAAGAAGAGGACCATGGGTGGGAGGCCCGCCATATCGCGGTGGCTCCCCGTGCACCAGGGCCCTCCAGGAGACCTACTCCAGCATCAGCTTGCGCGCCGCCGCCTGCGTGCGCACCGACTGGATGATGGCCGTGTCGAGCGTGTCCGCGCCCTTGTTCTCCGCCGCCTTCGAGGCGAGGAACTTCTCGCGCTCCCCCTGGAGCGTCTGGATGCGGGCCTGGATGTCCGAACGCTCCTTCGACTTCGCGTCCACGATGGCCTTGCGCTCCACCACCGACTTGCCCTTCAGCTCCGTCGGCAGGTCCTCATCCTTGAGCGCCTCCACCTTCACCGTCCCCTTCTTGGCGCCGTCCACCAGGTCCCAACTGGAGTTGTCATACAGGCGGCTCGCCTTGGACGCCGCGCGTGAGGCGGTGGCGCTGGCACTGACCCCGGCGTTGCTGTCCTGGGCCTCCTGCCGCATCTTGCTCGCGCGCCCTTCCGACCCGTAGCCCAGGTACGTCTTGCTCAAATCCCCGCTCAGCCGCGCCAGCTCCGCGTCCTGGGGGGCCGCCACGTGGGCCACCGCGCGATTCTGGTCGATGTTCAGCGCCTGCCCCTGGGCGAGCGCCGCCGCGGCCGTCCAACCCTCCCGCGCCCCCACCTCCGCGGGGCCACAGTGGATGGTGTTCACGATGATGCCGTGCTCCTTCGCGCTGGCGATGGCCGTCGAGTAGACGACGGGCCCCTGCGTGAAGGGCTCGTTGCCCGCGATGTAGATGAGCTTCAGGTCCTCCTTCGACTTGCTCCAGGACAGTTGGGTGGTGGCCTTCTGGATGGCCTGCCCGCAGTACTCGTCGCCGCCGTTGGTGCGCAGCGCGAAGAGCTGTTCGGAGACCTTGTCCAGGTCCGTGGTGAAGGGCAGGAGCTGGCGGATGTAGCCATCCTTCGCGTCGATGTCGGACTTGCCGTACTCGTAGAGGGCGATCTCCAGCCGGGCCATCTGGCCATCGCGGCGGGCCTTCTGGAACGTGTTCACCACCGTCCAGAGCTGACGCCGGGCCTGGTCGATGAGGCCGTCCATGCTGCCGCTGGTGTCCAGCAGCAGGGCGATCTGCACCCGGGGCGCGGACGTCGCCGCGTCCACCACCGCGGGCGAAGGACCGACGGGCTTCGCCTTCACGTCGGGCGCCACCGACCCGGTGGGCGCGGCCGGGGTCCTGGCGTGAGCGACTTGGGGAAGGGCGAGCAGGCCAAGACCGAGGGCGAGAGACTTGAACATGGGGTGGTTCTCCGGCGGGATGACGCGACCAGCGCGGGAGGCCCGCGCCGTCAGGTTTCCCTTGAACGCATGGGGCGCGAAAAAGGTCTGACCCGGGTGTTCGCCAGGGTTTTGGGCCCCCCGCGGCCTCACCTTCCGGGCCCCGACCCCCGTATATTTC
>NZ_RAVZ01000505.1 GCF_003611635.1 Corallococcus terminator
GAACAACACCCCGCCCAGCACCACCGCCAGCACGCACGCCACCGCCGCCACGCCCAGCGTCCACCGGGGAAGGCCACTGCGGTTCGCGCCCACCGAACGCAGGTCCTTCGCCGCGCTCAGGAAGTCGCGCGCCTGCGCGCCCAGCGACACCACCGCCGCGCCCACCATCAACCCCACCCCGGGCCACGTCAGCCACGCGGACAGCGGCCCATACTCCGCGCCCACGACGACGCCCGCACTCAAGAGGAGCGGAGCCAGCACGCCCCACGCCACGACCGCGCCCAGCAGCATGCTCAGCGCGAGCTGCAGCCCCGTCATCATCCCCACCGCCAGCAGCATGGGACTCACGCCCATGCCCCAGTTCAGCGACTCCAGGGAAGCACCACCCACGCGGCCCGGCAGGCCCACCATCCCCGGCAGCAACCCGCGTGAGTCCCGCATCCACGTCACCACCATGGCCACGACGCCCGCGCCCACCAGCGTCCGGCCGCGCCCCACCGACGTGCCCGGGGCCTCCGTCGGCGTGGCCGAGTGCAGCGTGGAGATGAGCTCCGCGGTGGCGATGCCCGTGGGGAACGGCAGGGCCTCCTGCACCAGCAGGCGTCGGCGCAGCAGGCCCGCCACCAGCACGCCCACCGTGCCCAGCACCACGCCCCAGGCCGCGATGCCCCAGCCCGGCACCGTCACGCCCAGCAGCGCCAGCGCCGGCAGCGCGCCCAGGAGGCCCGCCGCCGCGGGCATCGCGCCCACCGCCGACGCGGCCGTCTGCGTGAGGTTGTTCTCCAGCGGCGTGTACGGCACGCCCCGCCTGCGCCCATAGGCTGCAAGCCCGCTGAACCCCAACACCGTCGCGGTGATGGAGCCGCTGTCCCACCAGCCCGTCTTCATCCCCATGTAGAGGTTGGTGACAGCCAGGAGCGCGCCGATGAGCAGCCCCATCCCCAGCGCGCGCACCGTCCACTCCCGGCCCTCGGACGCAGGGAGCGCCGCGGAGCCCAGGTCCTGGACGGGAGGCAACGGCGCCCCCGGCCCCACCGCGGCCTCGGGAGGGGACGCGGGGTGACCGGAGGGAGGACTCATCGCCCGGCCTCCGCCGAGCGTCCCACCAGCTCCCGCAACTGCGTCAGGTCCAGCGGCTTGCTCAGCTTGAGGTTCGGCACGTCGCGCAGGAAGGACACCGTGCGCGGCGTGAAGGCCCCGCCCGTCATGAACACCATGCGCCCGGCCTGCTCCGGCGCGGAGCGGCCCAGTTCGAAGTACAGGTCCATGCCCGTCATCCCCGGCATCATCACGTCACAGAGGATGAGGTCGAAGCGGCCTCCCTCGTTCACCAGCCGCAGCGCCGCCTGCGCGCTGTTCGCCG
Source organism: Corallococcus terminator (assembly GCF_003611635.1). Taxonomy (GTDB): domain Bacteria; phylum Myxococcota; class Myxococcia; order Myxococcales; family Myxococcaceae; genus Corallococcus; species Corallococcus terminator. Next base: position 1,364 of record NZ_RAVZ01000505.1, read on the forward strand.
TGGCCACCTCGTGCTCCGTCGCCAGCGAGCGCTGCAGCGCCACCGTCACGTTGGGCTCGTCATCCACCACCAGGATGCGCGCCCGGGCACCGGACTGCGCCGTCGCCGACAGCCGGGGGTAGAGGTCCGGCTCGTGCTGCGCCGAGCGCAACACCACGCGGAAGGTGCTGCCCTGCCCCGGCACGCTCTCCGCCTGGATGGAGCCGCCCATGGATTCGATGATGCCGTGGCAGATGGACAGCCCCAGCCCCGTGCCCACGCCCACCGCCTTCGTGGTGAAGAACGGGTCGAAGATGCGCCCCAACACCTCGGGCGTCATGCCCACGCCGGTGTCGCGCACCTCCACCACCACCTTGCCGGGCTCGCCCTGGCGGATGATGGCGCGAATCTCATGCTCGGTGACGGAGGACGGGTCCTCTGGAATCGCCTGCGCCGCATTGAGCAGCAGGTTCAGGAACACCTGACACAGCCGCGCCTCGCTCGCCTCCACCGCCGGCACCGGTTCAAATTCCGTAATGAGCCGCGCGCGGTGACGGATGACGTTGTCCGCCATCTTGCACGCCAGCTCCACGGAGCGGCGCACGTCCACCGGCATCGGCCGCGACTCCTGCTCGCCGCGCGCGAACACCTTCAGGTCCCGCACGATGGTGGCGATGCGCTCCGCGCCTTCCGTCGTCTCGCGCACCAACTGCTGGATGGCCGCCACCGGCTCCGACGGCGCGCCCTCCGCCTCCATCTTGTCCAGCCCCTCGCGGATGAGGTGCAGGTTCACCAGCATGTACGCGAGCGGGTTGTTGATTTCGTGCGCCACGCCCGCGCCCAGCGTGCCCACGCTGGCCAGCCGGTCCGCCACCACCAGCCGCGCCTGGAGCTGCCGGCGCTCGCTCATGTCCCGGTGGACCATGATGTTCGCGATGATGCGCCCTTCGGCGTCGCGCAGCGGCACCACCACCGACTCGCAGACGCACGTCATGCCGTCGTCGCGCCGGAACTCCAGCTCCCCGGACCAGCGCCCGTGCACCTCCAGCGCGGTGAGGATGGCGCCCGTCAGCCGGTCCTGCTCGCCCGGGTGCAGCACGCTGAAGAGCGTCTGACCCATGGCCTGCTTGCGGCTCCTGCCAAACATCCGCTCCGCGCTGGTGTTCCAGTCGATGACCCCGCCCGCCAGGTCCGTGATGACGACGCCGTCGGAGATGCTCTCGAAGATGAGCGCCTGCCGGTGCAGCTCCTGCTCCGCCTGCTTGCGCGCGGTGATGTCCATCACCGTGCCCGTCACCCGCGCGGGCTGCCCCGCCGCGTCGAGCAGCACGTCGCCCTTGCACGAAATCCAGCGGTAGCCGCTGCCAGACGGTTCAATGCGGTACTCCACGTCCACCTGCGACTTCTGCTGGAGCGCCGTCGCCAGGCCCGCGCGCAGCCGGGGCAGGTCCGCCGGGTGGACAATCTCTTCCAGGTCCATGGCGCGGCCGGACAGCTTGCCCACCGCCAGGCCCAGCAGCCGGTCCACGTGCTCGCTCCACGTCACCTGACCGCTCTTCGCGCTCCAGTCCCAGATGCCCACGCGCGCGGCGGAGAGCGCCTGCCGGAGCTGCTCCTCGCGCTGCTCCAGCACCTCGCGCCGGGAGAAGCGGAACACCGTGACGGTGCCCACCTGGAGCCGGTCGCCCTCCTGCAGCTCCGCCGTGGACACCGGCAGGCCGTTGAGGAACGTGCCGTTGGTGGACTCCAGGTCGGTGACGCGGCAGGTGCCGTCGGCGGAGCGCAGGATGCGCGCGTGCTTGCGCGACACCCCGTGGTCATCGATGCGGACCTCCGCCTCCGAACCCCGTCCGATGACGTGCTCGCCCGGCTCCAACCGATACGCCTTGCCGATGGCGGCCGGCGTCGTGGTGCTGATCAGGATGAGGCACGCCCCGGTCGAGGACGGAGCCGTCACCGATTGGCCCGCGCAGGTCGTGAGCTCGTCCAACAACGTCATCATGTGTGCCAGCCCCCTTGCGTTCCCCTGCGCTCGGGCCGGCACTCTCCTCGCCGCCTGTCGTGCATGACGCCGCGCTCCGTGATGGCCACAAGCCTTGGCCCGGTTCGCAACCATACCCCAACGGCTTCCAATGAACGTCCCTTCCACCTCCGGGGCAGGAAGCCTGACTCCTGGTGAACGGGCAAAAGGGCAGGCAGGGAGGCAGCCGGCGCCGGGCGCACGCGACCCACCCCGCGAATGATAGGGTGCGGGGCATTCATGGCGGCGGACTCCGACAGCACCTTCCGCATCCAGGCGCGCGCGGCGGCGAGCGCCACGGACAAGGGGCATGACGCACCCGCCCGATCCGAACGGGGACCGGGCACGCTGGCGGGCGAGTACGTGCTCAAGTCGATGATCGCCGCCGGAGGCCACGGCAGCGTCTACGAGGCGGAGCACCGCATCCTCGGCCGGCTCGCCGCGGTGAAGGTGCTGCACGCGCACCTGGCGGACCAGGGGGAGATGCTCCAGCGCTTCGTGCGCGAAGCCCGCGTGGTGAATCAAATCCACCACCCCAACATCGTGGACGTCTACGACTTCGGCCTGATGCCGGACGGCAGCCCCTACTACGTGATGGAGCTCCTGTCGGGGCGCACGCTGAGTCAGGTGGTGCAGGAGCGCGGCCGGCTCTCCGCGTCACGCGCGCTGGCGTACCTGGAGCCCATCTGCGGCGCGCTGGAGGCGGCGCACCGCTCCGGCGTCGTCCACCGCGACCTGAAGTCCAGCAACATCCTCGTCGTGGAGGAGGGGGAGAAGCCCCGGCTGAAGCTGCTCGACTTCGGCATCGCGAAGCTCATCCAGCAGGAGCCCGGCCAGGAGGGCCTCACCACCGCCGGCCAGCGCCTGGGCACCGCGCACGCGATGGCGCCCGAACAGTTCCGGGGCGGCCGCATCGGTCCGCCCACGGACGTGTACGCGCTGGGCGTGCTGCTGCACCAACTGCTCACCGGCCGCTACCCGTTCCAGTCCGACGACCGACTGGAATTGGAGCGGATGCACCTGGAGGCCCCGCCGCCGCGCCCCAGCGTGCGCGCGCCGGTGTCCCCCGGCATGGACGCGGTGGTGCTGCGCTGCCTGGACAAGGACGCCACCCGCCGCTACCCCAGCGTGAATGCCTTCCTCACCGCGCTGCGCGAAGCCGCCGAGGAGCCCGGACAGGTGGAGGGGCAGACCCGCCCCGTGTTCGCCGTGCACGCGGAGGTGGTGCTGCCCGCCACCGACCAGGACGACGACACGCTCTACGCCGCGCTCGCCGTCGTGCTGGACACGCTGGAGCAGGGCCTGCGCGCCCGGGGCTTCCTGCTGGCCCTGCAGACCGGCACCACGCTGTTGGGCGTGCGGCCCCTCACCCC
>NZ_RAVZ01000506.1 GCF_003611635.1 Corallococcus terminator
AAGTTAAGCCCTCCAGAGCCGATGGTACTCCGCGGGAAACCGCGTGGGAGAGTAGGTCGCTGCCGGATTCTTTTTGAAGAGCCCCTGGTGCCGTAAGGCGCCAGGGGCTTTTGTCTTTGCGGGCTTGTTCAGCGTTTCGCCCGGGTGTCGATTCGGGCTACAGACCCCAGGCAGGAGATACGCGATGCCCTCCCTCCTGACGCGGCGCCCGGAGACCAAGTCGTTCAGCATCGAGGATCTGCTCGACCGCGTGCGGCGCGGTGAGGTGCGCATCCCCGACTTCCAGCGGCCCCTTCGGTGGACCGCGGAGGACGTGCGCGACCTGATCGACAGCGTCTATCGGGGCTATCCCATTGGGACGTTGTTGTTCTGGCGGCGTGAGGCCCCTGCCTCCAGTGTGAGCTTTGGGCCCGTGCGCATTGATGCGCCTTCCACGAGCCAGGGACTGTGGGCTGTGGACGGGCAGCAGCGGGTCACGGCTCTCGCGGGTGTGCTGCTTCACCCAGCGTATGGGGATGAGGTGGCGCGCGATGATTTCCACCTCTATTTCGATCTGGAGACCGAGGAGCTGCTGCCTCCGTCGCGGAACGCGGTGCCCCCTCCGCATTGGCTGCCGATGAATGAGGTGTTGGACAGCGAGTCGCTGCTCAACTGGCTCAACCGCTATCCGGATCGCGAAGCGCACCCGGAGCACATCCGTGCTGCCATCCGTCTGGGCAAGGCCATCCGCGAGTACCAGGTGCCCGCCTACGTCGTGGACACCACCGACGAGAAGGTCCTGCGGATCATCTTCAAGCGCCTCAACACCGCGGGCCGGCCCCTCACCGACGAAGAGGTCTTCAATGCGCTGTATGTGGGCTCGCGCTCACTCAGCCTGGAGTCGGTGACGCAGGGGATGGGGGAGCTGGGCTTCGGTGCCATTCCGGAGTCGCTGTTGCTGCGTGCCGTCCTGGCCGTGCGGGGCCTGGATTTCACGCGGGGCTACCAGCAGCAACTGAACCAGGACGACGACTTCACGGAGACCGTCCGGCGCACCGAGCGCGCGATGCGCGATGCCATCGTGTTCCTCAAGCGCGATGCGTTCATTCCGCACCTCAAGCTGCTGCCATCCCCCGAGAACTCGCTCGTGCTGCTGACGCGGTTCTTCCAGTTGCACCCGGAACCTTCTCCCCGGTCGCGGGAGCTGCTGTCCCGCTGGTTCTGGCGGCATGTCGTCTTTGGTGGCTGGGTGCTCAAGCCCTCCGAGGCCCTGGAGGTCGTCGCGGCCATGCGCTCCGATGAGGAACGCTCCATCCAGGCGATGTTGGCGCAAGTGGCCTCGCCCCTGATTCCCTGGTGGCTGGAGCCGGGGCTCCCCGTCATCCCCAATCCGGACGTCGCCCAGCCGCCCCTGGTTCTGCGCGTCATCCTGTTGTCCCTCCAGCCGCGCCACCTGCTGACAGGCGCGGTGCTGGAGCCAGGCGAGTTGCTCGACTCGGAGGCCGGGGGCTTCCTGGACATCCTCCCGGTGGAGAGCGCCCCGGAATGGGCGGTCCGTAGCGGGACCCTTCAGCGAGGGTTCCAACTCGTCGCCCCCTTCAACTTCCTCTTCCATCCCTCCCTGCCTGGAACGTCCGTCCTGGCGCTGCTCAGTCAGCGCTCGCTTCCAGACTCGGAGAGCCTGGCCAGCCAGGGGCTGACGCCCGCCATGCTCGAATATCTGTGGCGTGGCGAGCCCATGGACTTCCTCCGGCAGCGGCGTGCACACCTGGAGCCGATGGTGCGCCAGTTCATCGAAGCCCGGACGCGTTGGGAGGACTCGGACCGTCCTTCCCTCCAATCGATGATCATCGACGACGGAGACGACTGACATGGACCCCAGGCCTCATGCGTCCACCACCGGTGTCCTCGATGTCCTGATTGGCGATGTGCATGTCGGCACACTCACGCTGCTCGCCGATGAGCGCATCGAGTTCAGCGTCTCCGAGGAGTACCGTCAGCGCTATCCGCGCCCCGTGCTGGGCCAGTTCTTCGAGGACGACCTGTCGCGCCGGCACATCAGCCGCATGCGACTGCCGCCGTTCTTCTCCAACCTCCTTCCCGAAGGCCCGCTTCGCGACCTCATCTCCGAGCGCGAGCAGATTGCCCGGCAGCGCGAGTTCTTCTTCATCGCCCATCTGGGGGAGGACCTCTCTGGCGCCGTCGTCGTCCGGCCCGCGGGGGAGCTCCCTGTCCGTGACACCCCCCTGGTCGAAGCCCCCTCCGAGTCGGCTCCCTCCGACGGGGAACCGCTGCGCTTCTCGCTCGCGGGCGTGCAGCTCAAGTTCTCCATGCTCCGGCGCGACCGGGGGATGACGCTGCCCATGGGCGGCAAGGGCGGCGATTGGATCGTCAAGCTCCCGGACAACCGCTACGACCGCGTGCCGGAGAACGAGCTGTCCGTGATGACGTGGGCTCGCGCCACCGGCATCGACGTGCCGGAGATGCAGTTGCTCAAGGTCTCCGACCTCCACGGACTTCCGGAGGGCATCACCCTTCGCGAGGACCTGGCGTATGCCATCCGACGCTTCGACCGGCCGTCGCCCGGACACCGCGTGCACATGGAGGACCTGGCGCAGGTGCTGGGGCTGTACTCGGATGAGAAGTACAAGAAGTACAACTACGAGACCATCGCCAACGTGCTGCTCAAGGTCGCGGGACTGGATGCGCTCCAGGAGTTCCTGCGGCGGATGGTGTTCATCATCGCGTGCGGCAATGGCGACGCGCACCACAAGAACTGGTCGCTCTTCTACCCGGAGGGCACCCGTCCCACGCTGTCGCCCGCGTATGACTTCGTCTCCACCATCCAGTACATGCCTCAGGATCAGCTTGCGCTGAACCTGGCGAAGTCCAAGCGCTTTGACGACGTGTCACTGCAGAGCTTCGAGCGGTTGGCGCGCAAGCTGGGGCTTTCCGATGATGACGTCCTGCCGGTGGTGAAGGGGGCTGTCGAATCCGCGCTCGACACGTGGTCTTCGCTTCGCGCGGACCTGCCCATGCCGGAGTTGTTCAAGCACCGCATCGAGGAGCACTGGAAGAAGGTTCCCCTCCTCCAGGGCGAGGTGAAGCGCGGCGCGGGAGGGCTGCGGCAGACGGCCAATGCCTTCTTCACGCTCTACAACGAGCTGCCCCGCCTGGGCCCTGGCAGTGATGACTGCACCCGCGAGGCCCTTCGCCGGCTGCCTCCGTTGGGGGCTTCTCCTCGTGTGCTCGACCTGGGCTCGGGCACGGGCCGGCAGACGTTCGTGCTCGCCCAGACGCTTGGGACCCGGGTCACCGCCGTGGATCTGCACCGGCCCTATCTGGAGCGGCTGGAGCGGGAGGCTCGGGAGCGGGGCCTCGCGGATTCCATCATGACCCGACAGGAGGACATGGGCGCGCTGACGCTGCCTCCTGCTTCCGTGGACCTGCTGTGGTCCGAGGGCGCCATCTATGTGATGGGTTTCGGGCCGGGTCTGCGTCGCTTGCGGCCGCTGCTCGCGCCTGGGGGATTGGTGGCCGTCACCGAGTGCTCGTGGCTCACCGATGCCCGGCCTCCGGACGCCGTCCGCTTCTGGTCGGAGGGTTATCCTTCCATGGCCTCCATCTCCGAGAACCGCGCCACGGCGGAGGCTGAAGGGTTCACCGTGCTGGACACCTTCACGCTGCCCGCATCCGCGTGGTGGGACGACTACTACACGCCGCTGCTCCAGCGCATCGAACGGCTGCGACCTTTCGCGGACCCCGCGCTGCGTGAGGTCATCGCCGCAGCGGAGCAGGAGGTGGGCCTGTACCGCCGCCACGGGGACAGCTACGGCTACGTGTTCTACCTACTGCGTCTGCGCGAGCCTTGACTCTCGCGCTGCGGAGCTGCTCGGTCGTCAGGGGCACTCCGGTCTCTGATGACGGATGGGGCTCCTGCTTCAACGTCCGAGTCTGTGATTGCCAGGGCCTGATGGGGGCTTGGCGATGACAGGAATTGTGATTCCCCTTTCGCTGCTCAAGACGGGGAGGGTGGCGCGGGCGGGGACGAACGGGGAGGATGCCCGTCGGCCATGCCTCGTCCTGCTCCCGTCGGCGCCCCTGCCGGGGACGCTCCCACCGATGCCTCGCTGACGCTGCTCCGCATTCCCGGCGCGACGCAGGCGGACGCGGACACATTCTGGCTCACGCGTGTGTACCAGGGCGACCGCATGCCGCAGTTGACGCTGCGCGCGGTGGGGCTGGGCGCGGGGCTGGGCGTCCTCACCTGTGCCACCAACCTCTATGCGGGCCTGAAGACAGGCGTCGTGTTCGGCGTGGCCATCACCGCCGCGCTTCTTGCTTCCGCGACGCAGGGGGCCCTTCGCCGCGCTGTCCCTCGCGTCGCGGGGGCTCCGTTGTCACTGCTGGAAATGGGGTGCGCGCAGACGGTGGCCTCGTCGGCGGGGTATGCGACGGGTGGGGCGCTCGTGTCCGTGCAGGGCGCGTGGCTGCTGACGACGGGGCATCACCTTCCTGGCTGGACCCTGCTTGCGTGGACGTTCCTGTTGTCCGCGCTGGGGGTCCTCTTCGCTGTTCCTTTCAAGCGCCAGTTGGTGGACCGCGAGCAGCTTCCGTTCGCTTCCGGCACCGCCGCGGCAGCCACCGTGCGTGCTCTGCATGCGGGGGGCGATGCGTCCCGGCCCCGCTTGCGCATGCTGGGGG
>NZ_RAVZ01000507.1 GCF_003611635.1 Corallococcus terminator
CCCCACCTCCGCGCGCAGGACCTCCGCTTCAGAGCGCAGTGCGGCGACCCGAGGCCCCGCATCCTCGTCCGCGCCCTCCGCCTCGTCGGGGAAGTTGAGGACCCCTTCCAGGTCGGCGTGGAGCGCGCGCAGCGGTTCCTCCAGCGCGCGGATCCGCTCCGCCAGCGCCCCGGACAACCCGGCCGCCGCGGCACGCACGGCCGCCTCGGAATCCGCGGCCACCAGGTCCGCGACCGCCTCCGCGCGGGTCAGGTCGATGCGGCCATGGAGGAACGCGCGCCGGGTGAACTCGCCGGGAAGGGCAGGGCGGACACGGGCATCCTCCAGCGTCCGCGCGAGCAACAGCCGCAGCAGGCGCGGGCTGCCATGCGCCTGGAGCTCCACCACGTCCTCCCCGGTGAAGGACTGGGGCGCACGGAAGTAGAGGAACAGGCCCTCATCCAGCACACCGCCCGCCGCGTCCACGAACGTGGCCAGGTACGCATGGCGCGGCGTGGGCACGTCGGGAACTCCAGGCGCGAGCGCGCGGCCCACCTCCAGCGCGGCCGGCCCGGACACCCGGAGGATGCCCACCGCCCCCGCGGCGGGCGCGGTGGCGAGGGCGACGATGGTGGCGGAAGGAAGCGTCGTCATGGCGAGACAGGGGCGGGCACCGGAAGAAGGCGCTCCTTCACATGGCAATCAAATGCAGTTGGCGTTCAATGCCTTGGTGTCATTCGACGACAGGATGCATGCCGGAAGCGACATGGACTCCGCCTGGATTCCGGGGAGCAGCGTCGAATGGGCCAGCTTCAAGCGGGTGTCCCGCGTCACGTAGACGCCCCCGTCATTGCCCTCGAAGGCCGAATGACTGACACCCACCGTCCGCACCACCGCCGGCGAGGGCGCATCGACAAACATCCCATACGTCGTCCCCTTCGCGCGGGAGTCGCGGACCTGGGTGGAGACATCCAGCACGGTCACGCCCACGCCCCGGGTCCCTCCATTCCCGAATGCATGGGATTGCGAAAGGTACACCGTCCCGTCGGCGTAGAGGCCGTGTCCACGAGGGCCTCCATTCGCGCTGGCATGGACCCGCCATGCCTGGACATCGCCCCCTTCGACCCGCATCCCGAAGACATCCCCGCTGCCCGCCGCGCCCGTTCCCAGCAGCCGGCTGTCCGTCACGCTCACGGTGCTCGCCTTCAGGGACAAGCCTCCGACCTGGCCCGTCGCGGAGCTGCCCCCGGCCTGCACCCGGACGAGCTCTCCTCCCGACACGTCCTGATAGAGCACGCCGTAGGTGCCCTGCTGGCCCTGTCGCGCATCGGCCTCGATGTCGCGCACCCCGAAGCCGGAGCTCGCATTGAAGACCGCCACGGACTGCGCACCCCCGCCGGTATTGCCCACGTACAGGTTGTGCAACCCCGCGCCCGTGGCCCCCACCACCGTGCCCTGTCCGGACGTGGAGGAGACGATGCGGGACACCTGGGGACCGCTGCCCTCCAGGAACACCCCCGGCTTCAAATCCAGCCCGGTGGAGCCCAGGTCGTAGGTCCCCGCGCCCAGCTTCAGCACCCAGGCCTGGGAACCGTCGGAGGGCACGGCCTCCACCGCGGCCCGGAGCGCGGCACCGGCCTCCAACGCGGTGGTGCCCAGCGGGATGACCTGGATGCGCGCGGTCGCGAACCCGTCGGCACCGGAGGGACCCGGAGCGCCCATCGGGCCGGAAGCGCCCTGCACTCCCACGGGACCCTGCTCGCCGGGCGGGCCCTGGACTCCGGCGGGCCCCTGGGGACCGGCTTCACCCACGGGCCCCGGAGGCCCCTGCTCGCCTTGGAGCGACGAGGACGCCGCCGTGTCCTGCTTGCAGGCGGACACGAGCAGCAACATGGGCAACAGCGCACGACGCACGGACGGAAGATTCAAGGACAACGCCCCCTCACGGATGGAGGCGCAGTCTCGCCGGGGCATCCCCAGGCCGGAAGAGGCGACCGTCCCATTCCGCTCGACGGTCTGGCGGACCCTCCGGCGGGTACGGAACTACCGGGGCCCCTGCGGCGGGGTGGAACCCCGGGCGGCGCGCTCCACGTCATCGCGGTGTGCCTCGATGTACTTCTCCACTTCGGCGTCCTCGACCTGCAGGTCGCGCAGCACGCCCGGATAGACGAAGCGGAAGGCAGGGGACTCCTCGTCCCCGCGCAGGCGGAAGCTCATCTTCAGCACCGCCGCGCCGTACAGCTTGTCTTTCAAACCCTTCGACTTACCCATTCGCTCCTCTGCTCCCAGACGCCCGCCGGCGGCATGGACGGGCCCGTTCCGGGCGCCCGCTCAGGCGTCGATGTCGTCTTCGTCGTCGTCCGGCAGCATGCTCCGCTTGGGCATCGGGGCGGGCTTCGCCGGAGTGAACACCACGCGTCGGTTGCGGCCCTCGCCTTCGGCCGCCACCTTCACGCCTCCTACTCCTTCTACTGCCCTGAGGACGCGCGCGCGGTCCTCCGTCTTCATCGCGGCGAACGCATAGAAGCGCCCCAGGCTGGCGGACTTCTCAGCGAGCTTGCGGACGGCCTCTCGCAGCACCGCATCCTCTTCACATTGCACCGAGCGCTCGTCCGTCTCCGCGCCCTTCGCCGCCACCTGCTGCGCGGCCGCGGCCTTCGGAGTCTGGGCCGCGGGCTGCGCGCCCCGAGCCGCTCGGGCGGGCGGCGCGGCCGGCGCGGGGGCGGTCCGGGCCGGCGGTGCCGGAGCGGCAGCCGCCACCTGGGCCACGGTCGCCACGGGAGCGGAGGCCTGGGCCTGCGCCGCCTCGCGACGCGGCCGGGGTTCCGGGTGGCCGCCCGCGCCCAGCATCACCCACCGGCGTTCGACGCCGGGGCGGTGGAGCATCTTGTTGAGCAGGAACTGGAGCGAATCCAGCACCTGGCTGCGCTTGCCGGCTTCCACGCCCTGGGGCGGGCCGGACTCGAAGTGCAGCGCGACGGACAGACTGCCGTCGGCGGCGTCCTGCAGGTCCAGCCGGGCCGGGAAGCCCATCAGCCCGAGGATGTCGGTGAGCAGCCGCTCCACCCGGGGGCGGAAGTCCGCCCCGCCCGCGACCTGCGTTCCCTGCGGCCCGCTCACTTGCGCTTGCCTCCCCCGGCGGTGACGACCGCCGGTGTCCCGCCGCCCGTCTGGCCCTTCTTGCGGTCCAGCCACTTGCGCAGGCCGTACTGCTGCCCGATGGAGAGCACGTTGTTCGTGAAGATGTAGAGCGACAGGCCGGCCGGGTACTGGAGCAGCGTGAAGGTGAAGATGATGGGCATCACCCAGGTCATCATCTTGGCCTGCGCCGCGTCCATCATCTGCGGCTGCATCTTCTGCGTGATGATCATCGACACGCCCAGCGCCAGCGGCAGCAGGTACGTGGGGTCCTTGTACGTGAGGTCCCGCCAGATGGGCCCGACGAACGGCTCGCCGTAGATTTCGAAGCTGTTGCGCAGCGACGTGAAGAGCGCGATCCACACCGGCATCTGGATGAGCAGCGGCAGACAGCCGCCCAGGGGGTTCACCTTCGCCTCCTGGTACAGCTTCATGATCTCCAGGTTCTGGCGCTCCTTGTCCTCCGCGAACTTCTTGCGGATCTCCTCCATCTTGGGCTGCAGCACCTTCACCGCCTCCATGCTGACCATGGAGCGGTAGGTGAGCGGCAAGAGCGCCAGCTTCACCACCACGGTGAGCAGGATGATGGCGACGCCCCAGTTGCCCACGATGCCGTGGAAGAACCGCATGATGGAGAGCAGCAGCTTGCAGACCACCGCCCAGATGCCGAAGTCGACCGTGTCCTCCAGCATCGGGTGGTACGTCGTCGCGGGCAGGTTGGCCACCGCGCGCAGCTCCGCGCCAGGCGCCGGGCGCAGCAGCTCCGGATCCTTGGGGCCCAGGTAGCCACCGAAGCGGAACGTGGTCGTCTGGCCGGGGGCGACGTTGAGCGGGAAGGCCGCGGCCACTTCGCGCGCGGTGGGCGTCGCGGTGAGCGTGCAGTGGCCGGCGATGGGCCCGTCCAGCGGGTAGAGCGCGGACAGGAAGTACTGCTGGTCGATGCCGAAGAAGGAGACCTGACCGCGCGTGTCTTCCGGCGGCTTGTCGCCCGGGGACATCTTGTGCAGCTCATCCCCCACCCAGCACGCGGAGCGGCTCAGGTTGCCCACGCCGCCGAAGAAGGACGGCGCGTGTTCGAACTCCGGGTCGATGGCGCGGCTGTAGTGCAGCTTCAGCTCGCCCGCCTGCGCCTGGGCGGAGGTGTTGCGCACCTGGAGGGTGTAGGCGAACTCGAAGCCCTCGCGCGGCCACAGCACCGTCTTGGTGATTTCCCACGGGCCCTGGCGGCCGGTGAAGACGAGGGTGCCGCCGTTGTCGGTGGGGTTCTCCTGCACCGCGTAGCGGGTGTTCGCCGCGAGCGGCGCGCCGCCTTCGATGGTCACCGCGAGCGGCAGGGGCTGACCGGCCACCGGGGTCGCCACATTCATCTGCGGCGGCGGGGGGATCTCCTTGCCGAAGAGCAGCGAGAAGCCCTCCTTCACGGTGAGCGACTGCTGCTCGCGCATCTTCACGCCCTGGAGCACGGCGGAGGTGAGGCCGGCGCCCTCGGAGGAGAAGGTGTACTTGACCTCCGGACGGGCGACGTCGGCGGTGCGCACGGGGGGCGGA
>NZ_RAVZ01000508.1 GCF_003611635.1 Corallococcus terminator
GGGCAGGGGGACCTGGGGCGGCTGTCCGTGCTGCTGCCCAACGTGTTGACGGCGGAGGAGGTCCGGGGCACGCGGGCCCTCTTCGTTCCAGGGGACACGGAGCCGGGGATGGCGGACTTCCCGCGCGTGGACTCGCTGCAGCGCTTCACCATGCTCCAGCAGTCAGGGTGGCTGGTGGACATGCTGGCGGAGTCGCGGCTCACCTCGTTCTTCCAGCCCATCGTCCATGCGCAGGACACGTCCTTCGTGTTCGCGCACGAGGCGCTGATGCGCGGGCGCGACCGGGACGGTTCGCTGGTGTCGCCGGCGCGGATGTTGGACACGGCCCGGGAAGCGGACCTGTTGTTCCAACTGGATCTGGCCGCGCGCACCACCGCCATCCGCGAGGCGGTGCGGCACCAACTGCGCACGCACCTGTTCATCAACTTCACGCCCACGGCCATCTACGATCCGGCCTTCTGCCTGCGCTCCACGGTGGCGGCCATCCGCGAGGCGGGCATTCCGCCAGCGCACGTCGTCTTCGAGATCATCGAATCCGACCGGGCCGCGAACGCCGAACACCTGCGCTCCATCGTCGACTTCTACCGGGAGGCGGGCTTCAAGGTGGCGTTGGACGATTTGGGGGCGGGCTACTCGTCCCTGAACCTGCTCCACCAACTGCGTCCGGAGTACATGAAGCTGGACATGGAGCTGGTGCGCGGCGTCCACGCGGATCCCTACAAGGCGTCCATCGTGCAGAAGCTGCTGGAGATCGCCTGCCAACTGGGCATCCAGACGGTGGCCGAAGGCATCGAGACGCCCGAGGAACTCTCCTGGGTGCGCAGGCACGGCGTGGACTTCGTGCAGGGCTACCTCATCGCGAAGCCCTCGGCGGTGCCTGCGCAGGTCACCCCGCGCCTCAACGATTGAGCAGGACGTTGGACGAACCCGGCCGGTCCAGGGTCGCCGCGCGCATCAGGCGAAGCTCGTCGCCGGCCGTCTGAAGGGCGATGCGCGCGGCGTACACGTCCCGGCGCCCGGCGGCATCCCGGGCGAGTGCGATCTGCGCGCGGGCCCGCTCGGTGTAGACGACGACCATGCCCTGTCCGTCGGCTGAAGCCGTCTGACCCACGACGGAGAAGTCCTCGTCGGCGATGTTCAGGGCGTTGTCCACGGAGAGTTCGCCCTGCTCCAGCGCCTGATCCGCCGCGAGCATCCACTGGCCCGCGGACTGGATCCGCGCCAGTCGTTGCTGTCGGAACCGCTCGGCCTCGTAGGCGCGCTGTTCGTGCACATCCACCTGGGACTGCACGGCCTGGGTGCGCTCAGTGGCCACGGCGTCGCGTTCCTGCACCTCCTGCTCGAGTTCGGCGATGCGCTCACGGAGGCGCGTGAGTTCCTCGTTCGACTGGGCCGTGTTGGCATTCGCCGCGATGGCGGTCCCTGCCGGCGTGCCGGTCGCGGCCTGTGCCGACTGGGCTGGAGCCGCTGTGCCCGTAGCGGCTTGCGTTGACTGGGCCGGAGCCGTCGTGCCGGTCGCGGCCTGAGTCGACTGGGCCGGAGCCGCCGTGCCTGTCGTGGGCTGTTCCGACTGGACCGGCGCCGCCGTACCTGTCGCGGCTTGCGTTGATTGGACCGGGGCCGTCGTGGACGTACTGCTCGATTGATCTGGTGCGGGCGTGCCCGTCGAGGGCGCGAGGGTGGACGGGGGCACTGTCCCGGTGCCCGTCGTTCCGGACACACCGGATCCGCCAGTCGCGGTTTCCGGCGCGGCCTGACTCCCGGTCGTGGGCTCCTGCACCGTCACCTGCGACGAATCCACCGGGACGCCTCCCGTCCCTCCGACCGGCGCATTGGACGCAGGGCTCGTGGAGGTCGCACCCGTGTCCTCGGTCCCCCCGAAGCCCGGCTCAGCGGTGTTCGTGGGCTGGGAAGTAGGAGCCGCGCCCGCGGCTCCCGCGCCTGTCTCGGGCTGCCCCGCGGTGGTTCCCCCAACGGTCGACGAGGTACCCGCCGCGCCCGCGCCCCCCGTCCCCGTCTGTGCTTCCTGAGGCGCGGTCTCCTGGTCGGGCGACGCGGTGTCCAACGGCTGTGTTTCGAAGACCGTGGGAACGGGCGGAGGCACATAGGTCTGCGACTGCTGCGTGGCGACCTGTCCCGCGCTGACGGGCGGGCGGCCATCGGGCAGCAGCGGTGTGAGGGAGTAGCCTCCCTCTGCCAGATCCGTGGGTGTCTGGATGTATCCCTGCGGAGGGCGGGCGCCGTCGGCATCATCCGCCGCCTGCTCGTAGGCATCCTGGAGGGCTGCGGCGGCCGGGTCCCTCACGGACGGATCCTCCGGAGGCAGGGGCTCCACCTTCTGCGACTGTCCAAGGCTCAATCCCGCGACGATGGCGATCCAGAGGTGCATGCCTGGAAGATGTCCACGGGCGAACGCTTCCACATCACTCCCAGGGCTCCTCCGCCTGCCCGCCAGGAAGGCGACCCGGGCTCACGTCTTCCCGCGCCGGGCCAGCAGCTCGTCCGCGGCCCGCCGCCCGGTGTCGAGCGCCCCGTGCACGGTGCCTTCTTCGCCCCCGACGTGCGTGGCCTCGCCCGCGAAGAACAAGGTCCGGCCCACGGGCCGGGCCAGCGCGGCGACCGCATCCATGGCCCCCGTGGGAATGACGGCATAACCGCCGCGCGTGTACGGCTCGCGTTGCCAGTCCTGCACGTGCCACGCCTCCAGTTGTTCGTGGAGGTGCCGCACGGGCTGCCGGAACAACCGCGAGAGCCCCTGGAGCGCGCGCTCCAGCACCACCCGTTCGCTCAGCTTCGACAGCGCCAACGCGCCGGGCCCGCCACTCCAGCCCACCAGATACCGGGTGCGCCGGTGGGGCGACAGCGTCCACCAGGTGGGGAAGGCCGCCCCCGGGGCATGGAAGAACCCGAAGCGGGCGGTGTCCGCCTGCTCCCGCCAGAACGCCGTGCGGAAGCGCAGCAGCACCTTCACCAGGGGGCCCATCTCCAACCGGTTCCAGGCGCGTTCCTGCTCCCGGACGCGGGGCACGAAGCGGACGGCGCCAGGTGCCGGAGGACGGGCCCGCAGCACGCCCACCGGAAGTGTCACCACGGCCTGGCGGGCCTGGAATGTCCCGAGCGGAACCCCCTGCCGCGTCCGGGCCCGCACGCGAACCTGTCCCGGCTTCCAGCGCACCTCCTCGGCCACGGCGTTGAGCCACAGCGTGTCCGGCTTCGCGACCAGCTTCGCGGCCATCGCCCGCAGGACGCGGTCATAGCCCTCCAGTACGCGGGACGGCGTCGCACCGCCCGTGCTCGCGACGGACCGGTCCATCCGCGCGATGGCCAGCGTGCTCGCGATGTCCGGATCCGCGGCGTAGAAGCCCTCGACATAGGAGCGGGCCATCACGGTGACGAGGGGCGGCCACTTCCGAGCACGGGCCTGTTCCGTCACCCACGCGGTCATCGACCGGTCCGGAGGCTTCGCCGAGCTCAGGGCCTCCTGGAACGCGAAGGCCTCTTCCGCTTCCGCCAACGTCCCCCGCCACAGCAGCGCATGCCTGTCGTTGCAGGCCCCGACCGTCAGCCCCGCCTGCCGGATGCGCCGCAGGAGGGTGGGCGGCTTGCCGTGGACGAACTCGGCGCCCAGCTCCAGGGGCACGTCGCCCATCGGATCCCGCACTGTCGCCACGCGTCCCCCCACGCGGTCCCGGGCTTCCAGGACGATGACCCGCAGGCCCTCGCGCATCAACCGGACCGCCGAGGACAGCCCCGCCGCACCGGCCCCCAGGATGATGACGTCGGCCGTGCGGTCCATGCGGCTCCCGCTCCCACCATGGTGCATCCACCGTGAAAAACGTCCCGCGGCCCGCCGCGAGTCGGCGGGCCGCGAGCAGGGGAGAGGCACACGCGAAGGGACTAGTAGGTCTTCGGCGAACCGCTGGTGTCGTGCGTGCTGGAGCCGGTGTCCGGATTCAGGCTGGAGTCGCTGTCGGAGGCACCCGGGTCCATGGTGTGGTCATCCATGCCCGAGCCGCCCTTGCCCTCGTTGATGGACGGATCCGGCGACATCACGTCCGTGCCCGAGCCGCCCGTGCCCTGGCTCAGCGAGATGCGGGTCGCCACGTTCTTCTCGTCCTTCACCTGGAAGCTGGCGCGGATCTCCTGGCCTTCCTTCAGGCTCTTGGCGTTCTTCAGGCTCGGGTCGGTGAACTGGGTCTTGCTGTCGATGTCCAGGGGCACCACCGCGCCGTTCGCGCTGCTGATGAAGACCTTCTTGCTCTCGCTCTTGACGACCTTGCCCGTCAGCTCGTTCGCGCCGGTCATGCTCGACGAGTGGGCCGTGGAACCGGAGCCGCCCATGGCGTCGGTGCTCCCCATGGAGCCCTGCTGCTGGGAGCCCTGCATGGTGTCGCCGGACTCAATCCGTCCCGGACTTCCCTGGGCCGGCACGTTGGTGGAAGGCGGCTGAGAAGGCTGCACCACGCTGTCCTGGGCCAGGGCCACGCCAGAACCCAGCAACGCCACGGACGCAAAAACCCCAATGAGCTTCTTCATGGAATCTCTCCCGGAGGATGTGAGTGGGACGGGGCGACAGCCCCCGTTGGGAAAAAGCTAGGGGCGATGGGGGTGGGGGACAGGCC
>NZ_RAVZ01000509.1 GCF_003611635.1 Corallococcus terminator
TTGCTTGGGGTGTGGGCCGGGGAGGCCCGGGCGAAGGGGCTCCAGGTGGAGTTCGACCTGCAGACGCCGCTCTTCCTGGACCGCACGTACCTGTTCGCGTCGCCCAACCGCATCAAGGTGCTGGGAGACCCGGAGTCGCCCGCGCCGTTGCTCGTCGAGGGCCAGTTCGCGCCCAACCTCTTCCTGCCGCAGTTGCGCTACGGCGACTTCAAACAGGACGGCCGGGAGACGCTGTTCTCCCTGGTGTTCACGCCGAAGATCCTGCTGCGGATGTTGAACACGGACAGCAACCCCATCCTGCCGCCGTCGTACATGCCGAAGTTCACGCTCCAGGCGGCGCACCTGCGGCTGTTGCATGGCCCGGACCGGGACGGTGCGCCCCGGATGCTGGCGCTGGGATTGAACGTCATCGTGGGCCATCACTCCAACGGTGAGGACGGGTGCTTCTTCGCGAACCAGACGGGGAAGGACCCGGACTGCACGCCGGCGGAAGGGCAGCTTCCGTTGAATGAGGTGTCGGGGAGCTTCTCCACGAACCTGCTGCGCTTCGAGGTGCACGGGCGGCTGGGGTTCGGGGTGGATCCGCACACGTTGAGCGCGTGGATCGTGGGGGCCAATGCCTTCTACGAACTGAATACAGCGATCGGGCCCGGGGGACTGAGTCCGCAGCAGCGCACCGTGTATGGGGATGGGCACTGGGGGGTGGGGCTGACGGGAGAGCGCACGGTGAACGGGAACCGCTTCCGGTTGGAAGGGGCGCTGTCGCATCCGTTCGGTGAGACGCCGGGTCAGCGGAGCACGCTGAGCGTGGAGCTGGCGGCGAATCCCTGGTGGGGCTCGGGCTTCGGGGTGTTCGCGCGGTACGTGCGAGGGCAGGACTACTACAACATCCTCTTCCTGGAGCGCATCAGCCTCTGGCAGTTCGGGCTTGTCTTTGAGCTGAACCCGGGCACGCGGTTGAAGACAGACAGTGGAAAGCCACCCGGCTTCCAGTGACGTCCGGCCCCACTCATGGATCCGTGAAGGACGGGGGCAACAGGGCGCGGACCTCACCCGCGAAGACCGGTACGCTGCGGGCCAGTCCGTTCATGCGCCGCGCTCAGCAAGGTGTCGCAGACGGTGAGGGGAATCAGGACGTTCGCATCGAGGACGACCGGGAACGGGGCGTGAATCACGAGCTGAAGGGCCCTCGCGTTCTCTTCATTCGAGTTCGGGGTAGCCCCCGGCGTCCTGGCTCTCCCGCATCATCGCGTCGAGCTGGGCCCGGCGGTCGGACTTCTGATGCGCGCGGTATTCGAGGACGTCCTTGCTGTAGACGCGCCGATGGGTGCCCGTGCGATGGAAGGGGATCCGTCCCTCGTCGAGTAACTGCACCAGGTACTGCCGCGACACGTTGAGCAGGTTCGCGGCCTGCTGGGTCGTGAGCTCCTTGTGGACCGGAACCACGGTGACCGCGTCGCCCGATGCGAGGATGGCGAGCAACTGCTGCATCAGCGTGAGCACATCCGTCGGCAACGGCACGGATTCGTGGTTGGGGCCCAACAGCGAGAAGAGCGGATGTCCGCCCCCCTTCTCAGCCAGCTCCCGGGTAATGAGCTGCGCGAGCTTCCGCACCTGCTCCAACGACACATCGCTGGCGGCGACAGGCTCTGACGCACGGGGCGGAAGGGCATCAGCGGTTGGTGAAGCCATGGGTGCCTCCTCGGCCGGGCAGTTCCGGGCCAGGAGGAATCATGGCCACATCCGACGCAAACGCAAGTCGCCCCATATGAGCTGGCCAGAGGAAGAACCGTGAAAACGCTGTAACCGCAACCCGGAGGAGAAGAATCCCGGGATCTCCCCGTGCGCCCTGGAGGTGGGTTACGACGGCGGCGACATGGACACCTCCGCCTCCCCGCGCACCGTCACCGGCCGCGTCGACGTGCATCCCCGTGGCTTCGGCTTCCTCACCGTGCAGAAGCCCGGTGCCCCCGAGGTGCTGTCCGCCTTCATCACGCCACCGGACCTGAACCCCCTCTTCGCGGGCGACATCGTCTCCGCCACCGTGACGGCCTCCGGCGAAGGCCGGTGGACCGCGTCCGGCCTGTCGCTGGTGGAGCGCTCCCGCACCGTCGTCTATGGCGAGGTCGTGGCGCGCCGGGGCACCTTCTTCCTGCGCATCGACAAGGAGGTCTCCAACACCGAGTGGCCCCTGGACCCGGGCACCACCCCCGTCCAAGCCAATGACGCCGTCGTCGCCCGCATCGCGGACGGCAAGGTCATGCTGCTCTACAAACTGGAGCCCGGCGCCGACCGCTCCCTCGAACGCGTCATCGCCCGCCACGGCCTGCACCGCGACTTCCCGCAGGAGGTCGTCGCCGAAGCCCTCCGCGCCCGCGAGGTGCCCCATGCGCTGGGCACCCGCCGCGACCTTCGCGCCATCCCCACCGTCACCGTGGACGCGCCCTCCACCCGCGACATCGACGACGCCATCTCCGTGCTGCCCGCGGGTCCCGACGGCGCCGTGCGCCTGCTCGTGTCCATCGCGGATGTCGGCGAGTCCGTGAAGGAGGGCAGCGCCCTGGACCTGGAGGCCCGCGCCCGCGCCACCAGCGTGTACCTGGCCGGCCGCGTGCTCCCCATGCTCCCGGAGGAGCTGTCCTCCCACTGGCTCAGCCTCGTGCCCGACCAGGAGCGCCACTGTCTCACCGTGGAGCTGAGAATCGACCCCGACGGCCGCGTCACCTCCGCGGACGTCTATGAGAGCCTCATCCGCTCCTGGGCACGGCTGAACTACGACGAGGTCGGGGAGTTCCTCGACGACGGCACCGTGTCCCCCGCCATGGAGTCCGTGCGCGAGGCCATGCCCTGGTTCCGGCTGGCGGCGGCCCGCCTCGCCGTGTCCCGCGCGGCCCGGGGCGGCATGGTGATGTCCCGCGACGAGGCGCGCTTCACCTTCGACACCGCCACCGGCGCCGTGTCCGGCCTCGCCGGGGAGAAGGACACCTCCGCGCACGGGATGATTGAGCGCTTCATGGTCGCCGCCAACGAGGCCATCGCCATGTGGCTGATGACGCGCGGCGTGCCCACCGTGTTCCGCGTCCATGAACAGCCGGACCCGCAGCGCGTGGCGGACGTGAACGCGTTCGCGCTGCACTCGGGGTTCGCGGCGGGCTTCGGCGCGCAGCTCACGCCCCTGGCCCTGGCCGCGTTCGATCGGCAGATCTCCGGCGCGAAGGCGGAGGCCGCGCTGCGCTCCGTGCTGCGCCGCTCGCTGGGCCCGTCCCGCTACACCGTGAAGCCCGGCCCCCACTTCGGTCTGGCCGCGCCCCTGTACCTGCACTTCACGTCCCCCATCCGCCGGTACGCGGACCTCGCCGTGCACCGGCTCATCAAGGCGTACCTCCAGGGCCGCCGTGACTTCGTGCACGAGGATCCCGAAGTCGAGCTGCTCTCCCAGCACATCAACCTGCGCGCCCGCTCCGCCAACCGCGCGGAGGTGGACCGCCACCACGAGTTGGAGGCCCGCTTCATGGCCACCCGCATCGGGCAGCAGTTCCCGGCGCGCATCGTGCGCGTGAAGCCCTTCGGCCTCGTCGCGCAACTGGATGGCATGTGGGTGGAGGGCATGGTGCCCGCGGACGGCCTCGCTGGCGGCCC
Source organism: Corallococcus terminator (assembly GCF_003611635.1). Lineage (GTDB taxonomy): Bacteria > Myxococcota > Myxococcia > Myxococcales > Myxococcaceae > Corallococcus > Corallococcus terminator. The sequence continues at coordinate 3,640 of NZ_RAVZ01000509.1, forward strand.
CTACCGCCCGGACGCGCGCGAGCTTTCCATGGTGGGCTCCAAGCGGACCTTCACCGTGGGCATGCCGGTGAAGGTCAAGGTCGTCTCCACCGACGAACAGTTGGGCCGCGTGGAGTTCTCCCTGGTGGAGTGACGCTTCAGCCCGCCAGCGGCAGGCCCTCGGTGAACTCCACGAGGGCCTTTCCGCGCACCCACCCGAGCAGCCCGCTGGACGAGCGCACCAGGTACCAGACGTCGTCCCAGTCGCCCTTCGGCGCAACGCTCGCGGCCAGCACCTGCACCTTGGAGCCCTGCGCGGTGTTGGCCACCACCGCGGAGCCCGTGCGGGACTGCGCCAGCGGGAAGGACTTCTTCACCGTGGCCTCCACGCCCACCGCGTACAGCTCCTGCGGCACGAGGTTGAGCTTCCACGCCTTGCGGTCCAGCGCGTACTTCTCCCGCCGGTGCCAGAAGCCCATCCACGTATCGACCAGGACGATGCCGTTGCCCTTCGCCTCCGTGAGGGCCCGCACGTCACCCAGCGGCTTCACGCCCTTGCCGTCGTAGCCGTAGAGGAAGAAGCGGTGGTCGTCGTCCACGTCGCCCACGGAGTGCACGAGCAGCTCCTTCCACTTGTCGCCCGTGTCCAGGTCCACCACGGTGAAGCCGCTCACCTCGTTGCCGGCCGCGTTGCCCTGCACCGTGGCCGCGCCGACCTTCAACGTGAACTTCCCGTCGGCGCCCGGCGTCAGCGACACCGCGTCGGGCTTGCCATCGCCGTCCAGGTCCACGTTCGCGGATTTCACGGGCGCGTCGTTCTGGGCCCCGGGCTGGGCTCCAGCGGGGGCGGCGGCGAACAGCACGGCGGAGGACAGCACGGCCAGGAGTGACGTCTTCACGGGAGCAGCACCTTGGGTCAGGCAGGGACCGGGCACGCAGGCCCGGAAGCGCACGAAGGCGGAGCAGGCTAGCCGCCCGCCCCCGCCCCGGACAC
>NZ_RAVZ01000050.1 GCF_003611635.1 Corallococcus terminator
GCCCAGGGGTCGGCGGCGGACGTTGCGAGGGGCGGGCCGTGCTGTCAAGGCACTCCGCGTGAGCCTGTTGTCACGTTCACTTGCCGGATCCATGCAGGTCTGGTTCATGCTGGGTGGCATGTCCGCGACCAAGCCCCGCGCCGCATCCATGTACGTCGACCTCGACCGTGAAGCGTGGCGGGAGTTGCGGGCTTCCACTCCCATGACGTTGACGGCGGAGGAGGTGGAGAAGCTGCGGGGCCTGGGCGACCGGTTGGACATCGACGAGGTGGTGGATGTCTATCTGCCGCTGTCGCGCCTCTTGCACCTGCAGGTGGCGTCGGCGCAGTCGCTGTGGGCGGCGCAGCAGGCGTTCCTGGGGTATTCGGGGCGCAAGGTGCCCTTCATCATCGCCATCGCGGGCAGCGTGGCGGTGGGCAAGAGCACCACGGCGCGCATCCTCCAGGCGTTGCTGGCGCGCTGGCCGGATCATCCGCGCGTGGAGCTGGTGACGACGGACGGCTTCCTGTTCCCCAACCGGGTGCTGACCGAGCGGGGCATCATGAACCGCAAGGGTTTCCCGGAGAGCTATGACCGGCGCGGGCTGGTGCGCTTCCTCGCGGAGCTGAAGGCGGGGAAGGAGGAGGTGACGGCGCCGGTGTATTCGCACCTCGTCTACGACATCGTTCCGGAGGAGGCGCGGACCATCCGTCAGCCGGACATCCTCATCCTGGAGGGGCTCAACGTCCTGCAGACAGGGTTGGTGGAAGGGGGGCAGTTGCCGCAGACGTTCCTGTCGGACTTCTTCGACTTCTCCATCTACGTGGACGCGCCGGAGACGGACATCCGGCACTGGTACGTGGAGCGCTTCCTGCACCTGTGGGAGACGGCGTTCCACGACGAGCGCTCGTTCTTCCGGCGCTTCACGGAGCTGACGCGGGAGCAGGCGGTGGCGCGGGCGGCGTCGGTGTGGGCGGAGATCAACGGGCCGAACCTGGCGCAGAACATCGCGCCCACGCGTTCGCGCGCGCGGCTCATCCTGGTGAAGGGCAACGACCACAAGGTCCGCCGCGTGCGCATGCGCAAGCTGTAGGCGGCAATGGGAAACACAGACATGGCTCCACGATTGGGTTCGCTCTGGGACGCGGTGGGCAACACGCCGCTGTTGCGCATCGGTTCACTCAGCCGCCGGACGGGTTGTGACATCGTCGCCAAGGCGGAGTTCATGAACCCCGGCGGCAGCATCAAGGACCGGGCCGCGAAGGGGATGATCCAGCGCGCGGAGGCGTCCGGGCAGTTGAAGCCCGGGGGCACGATTGTCGAAGGCACCGCGGGCAACACCGGCATCGGCCTGGGGTTGTTGGGGCGCGAGCGGGGCTACCGCGTGGTGGTGACGATGCCGGACAACCAGGCGCGGGAGAAGTACGAGCTGCTGGAGGCGATGGGGGTGGAGGTGCGGCGCGTGCCGGCGGTGCCCTTCTCCAATCCGTCCCACTTCTTCCATCAGGCGCGCGTGCTGGCGGAGGAGCACGGCTGGGCGTGGATGAACCAGTTCGAGAACACGGCCAACGGCGACTACCACTACGAGACGACGGGCCCTGAAATCTGGGAGCAGGCGGAGGGCAAGGTGGACGTGCTGGTGGCATCGGTGGGCAGCGGCGGGACGTTGTCCGGGACGAGCCGCTACCTGAAGGAGAAGAACCCGGCGCTGCGCGTGGTGTTGGTGGATCCGCCGGGGTCGGGGCTCTACAGCCAGGTGCGCACGGGGAAGCTGGAGACGACGGGGAGCTCCATCACGGAAGGCATCGGCATCATGCGGCTGACGGAGAACTTCCGTCAGGCGCGCGTGGATGAGGCGATGCGCCTGGAGGACCAGGACATGTTGGAGATGCTGTACCACCTGGCGCGGGAGGACGCGCTGGTGGTGGGCACCTCCGCGGCCATCAACGTGCGTGCCGCCTGGGAGGTGGCCCGGCAGCACGCGGGGCAGGGGCTGCGCATCGTCACGTTCCTGTGTGACCACGGCAGCCGCTACGCGTCGAAGGTGTTCAACCCGGAGTTCCTGGCGTCCAAGCAGCTCACGGTGAAGCCGCTGCCGGTGGGGTGATGCTCCGGGGGCGAGGTTGTCTTCTACAGGCTGGAGACAACCTTGAGTGGCGGCTTGGGCTCCGCGGGTTCTGCACTGACCTCATCCTTGCCCGTGAGGGACAGCTCCAGGCTGCGCGCAATCAGCGCCTTGAGCGCCCACACCTGGGGAATCGTCTCGATGTAGACCCGACTCAGGCCGAATGCAGCGGGGGCTGCCTCGACCTCGAACCCCGTGGCGAGGGCCTTGGCTTCTTCGACCGGCACCCATGTGGCGATGCTCTTGCGCTTGCCATTGCCGAAGAACCTCACGAACCACTTCGTGGGCTTCTTGAAGGACACGTTGAAGTAGCTCGAGGTGTCCCGGTAGAGGATGTCCTCCGCCGAATGGCCGTTCTTGCCGCAGATGTCCCGGACGACGTTGAAGAAGGCCAGCTCCTCCTCGGTGGTGTCGATGGTGGCTCGCGCCTTCTCATCGCCCGGGAGACGAGGTTCCGTGTCGAACGGCCTCGCGCTGTCCGCCTTCACGACGTTGGGGGCATCCAACGCAACCGACGGCTCCGTGCCTTCGTTCAGACGCTGGATGCGCTCCTTCAGCTTGTTGAGGAAGTCATCGCCCATCACCCGGAGGAGGGTGGGTTCGATGGCCTCCTTGGCGACTTCTCCAAGGCGTTCCATCACCGCGGTCGTCCGCTTTCCCTTGTAGATGTCTTCGGTGAGCCACTTGAGGAAGCCTTCGTTCTCGCCGGGCGCCTTCAGGACGGCTGAGAGCTTGTCGATCATGCTCTGGCGATAGCGGCTGTTCTCCGCGTCGGTGATCAACGTCGTTGCGTTGAATGACTCACGGCTGAACTTGGACAGGAACTTCGCGACCTTGGCCCAGTCAGACTTCGTGTCCTCCAAGGAGAACGTGAAGAAGGGCTCCGGGTCCATGACGTTGGGGTTCTCCAGATCTCCGAAGAAGAGATAGTGGCATCCATCCGTGATGATGCCGAAGTGGAGTTCCGGGAGCTGGGACAGGTATCGCGCCAATTGCTGGGCGCGCGACTTGAGGTCCGTGCCCAGGGGTTTGGTCTCGATGACGATGAGGGGCTTCGCGCCGGTCTGGTCGAAGATGGCGAAGTCCATGCGGTCTGGGAGTTTCTTCCCATCGCCCTGGACGAAGTCGGCCGCGTACTCCAGGCGGACCTCACGTGGAAAACCGGGGTCATAGCCAAGCAGCCTGATGAAGGGGACTACCAGCGCGAGCTTGGCGGTCTCCTCATTGGTGATGAAGGCCTTGGACTCCTGATAGCGCTTGACCAGCTCCAGCAATTGATTCGCGTCCACGGTATTCCCCCTGCATTCCGTCGAACTTGAGTCGAGCCAGTGCGGCGAAAAGTCTGGCAACTTTCAGTACTACAGTACTTTCGCTCACCCTTGTCCATACCACCTCGGAGTGAGCCCCGAGCAGGAGGTGGAGTTCCTGCGACTGGCGCGTGAGATTTCCGATGAGCCTCCCCGGTCGGGAACTTTCGGCCGGTATGCCTTTCAGCGGGTGTCGTTCCTCCAGTGCCGGCGGCGCGGGCTGAAGACACCGCGCCGCTCCATCCCTGGAGTGAGCCCATGCCTGGAAGCAAGAGGTTCCCGATGCGCCGAGGGTTGAGTGCCGCGTCGCTGGCAGTAATATTGACCGCGGGAGGCTGTGATGACGCCGGGCCCGCGACCGGCCCCGAAGCCCCCGAGGCGCCGCTGGCGATGAGCCTTGAGGATGCCTTCGTGGTGGTGCCCCGCGCCACGAGCGCCGAGCGCAAGCAGCAGGTGGAGCAGCGGTTGTCCGGCGTGGTGGAGGACGCCGGCACCCACTTCTACCTGGCCATCAAGCGCAGCGAACTGAACCAGAAGTGGTTCCTGTCCACGTTCTTCAAGCAGCTCCATCCTGGAGGGGTGGCCTATGGGGCCGCCGTGTCCATGGGCACGCGGGTGGTCAGCTTCAAGGAGCAGAACGGCAGGCTCTTCGTACTGGACGTGGACGACCGCAAGCAGTGGAGCGACCTGTTCGACCCGCAGGTGCTGATGGAGGCGTATCCGATCGTCACCGACTACGGCCCGTTCAACCGCCTGCGTGGCGCGGACCAGTACGTGCTCGTCGACCCGTCTGCGGGACTCAACCGCTTCGGTGTGGTGGCGGACGCCATCACCTATTATTCCCCGCGCTTCCAGACGGAGCTGAGCTTCGCGCAGCGCTTCCACGCCATCACCGACGGCATCGCGTTCGAGCAGGTCTTCACCGGCTACGCGGAACTGCCTGACGACGCCTCGTGGGAGTTACTGGAGCCCAATCCGTACCGCACCTCCGGCACGCTCAGCCTCTCCCTGCGCCGGTACAAGGAGGGCGCTGGCTACACGCCCACGCCCATGCCCGCGCAGCCCCACTACTTTCCCGGCGAGCCGAGCTTCATCAAGAACACTGGAGGCTGGACGGACGCGCCGGCGATGAAATGGAACATCCACCCCGGGATGAAACCCATTTCCTGGGTCATCACCCCCAGCGTGCTCAAGGTGCAGAACGATCCCCGCTTCCAGGGCTATGACCTGGTGGGCGCGGTGAAGCGCGGCATCGAGAACTGGAACCAGGCGTTTGGCTTCAAGGTCCTGGAGGCCAAGGTGGGCAACGCGGGGCTGGACTTCGGGGATGACGACAAGAACGTCGTCATCTTCGACACGGATGAGGCGATGTCCTTCGCCTTCGCCGACTTCCGCCTCAACCCCAACACCAGCGAAATCCGTGGCGCCGGTGTCTACATGCCAGCCATGTGGCTGGTGAAGGGCGATGAGGTCTACGACAGCGACCCCGGTGCGTCCGTCGCGGCACGGCCGCCCCTGAGCCTGTCCTGGTCCGGGATGAAGGCGGACACGCTGTGCGACCTGAACGTCCTCCAGCCTTCCGGCGCGCGGCTCTCCGGCCTGCCTTCCTTCCTGGTGGACGGCGCCCCCCTCACCAAGAAGCAGAAGGTGGAGGCCCTCATCACGCATGTGATGTTGCATGAGATTGGCCACACCCTGGGCCTGCGCCACAACTTCGCCGGGTCCATCGTCTACGACGGCTCGCCCACGGGCCTGCGCAGCAGCTCGGTGATGGACTACGTCGTGGACGAGGACGCCATCTACGGCACCACGCCGGGCCCTTACGACGTGCAGGCGGTGCGCTACCTCTACGGGCTGGACTCCCAACTGCCCACCTGGCCGTTCTGCACGGACGAAGACCGGTACACGAACCCGCGCTGCGGCGCCGATGACCGCACCCACGACCCGTTCGCGTTCAACCTGTATTTCTTCAACGACTTCGCGCAGTGGTACTTGAACGCGGAGCCGCTCGCGTCCTACGCCGACAGCCTCTTCAACACTCGCACCAACCGCGTTCTGGGCTTCGTGCGGGTCGGCGAGGCGCAGGAGCAGGTGGACGCGTACCAGGACATCCTGGCGTCGGTGCGGCCGCCGCTCGTCGTTCCCCCGGACGCTCCCGCGTTCTACGGCGCCCGGGCGGATGAACTCGCGCGTCGCGTCCTCACGCGGCTCTATTTGGATCCAGCGACGGCACGGGGCACCTTCAGCGCGAACGCGCCCACCACGCCGCAGTTCCTGGCCACGGTGCTGACGGACGTGCGCGGCATCCTGCTCAACGTGGATGGCGTGCGCGGTCCCGCGTCCCGCCGCACCATGGTGGACATCCTGAAGCAACACCAGACGCTGCCCGCCTACTCGGCGCTGCGCGAGGCCCATGGCACGCTCACTGCCCAGCTCCCGTCGCTCACGGGGGATGAACGGTTGCAGACCGAGGACCTGCTGGCACGCATCTCCAGTGCCCTTTCGCCGTACTACCACTGACCCGTACCTCCTGGGGCTTTCAGGAAGGGGGCCCGGCGGTGAAGTTGCCCCCGTCAAATCGGACAGCTCAAGGTTGGGAGTGAGCAGTACGCAACTCGTGGGGTGACTTCATCTTGAGCCTCCGATGCGGGTGGCAGTGGTTGGAGTCGTCGACCCAGGCGGGCAACCGCGCGATGACGTGGACGGCCGAGTGCAGCGCGTTGACATCCACGTCATCGCGCTTGAAGGTCTTCACGAAGGCCTCCGCCATGCCATTGCTCTGGGGGAGTACGAGGGCGTGGTGCACACATCAGGTCCTGAATGGTGAGCGCGGTGGTAGGATGCCTGGCCTCTTCCTTCGCGGAGCTTCGATGGTGCGCACTCGGCTGGGTCTCTTGGCGTTGCTGTTCGTCGTGGTGCCCGTGATGGCGGGCGCCCAGGAGCCGGTTGCGGCTCCTGCGGTGGTGGCCTCCGCGGATGAAGCGACGCATCAGGCGCTGCGCGCCATCAAGCAGGACATGGAGGATGCGCTCAACAAGCAGGACCTGGAGCGACTGCTGTCGCACCTGCATCCGGACGTCGTGTTCTCCACGATGAACAACGATGTTCGCGTGGGCAAGGACTCCATCCGCGCCTACTACGCGCAGATGCTGGGCGGTCCGAACAGCGTCGTGAAGAAGGTGACGGCGAAGTTCGATGTGGACTCGCTCACCCGGCTGTATGGCAACGCGGGCGTCGCGTATGGCTCGTCGCTGGACCACTACGAACTGAGCGACGGCAGCGACATCGTCATCAATGGTCGGTGGACCTGCACGCTGGTGAAGGAGGGCGACCGCTGGCTCATCGCCGCGTTCCACTACTCCACCAACGTGTTCGACAACCCCCTGCTCACCAAGGTGAAGAACGCCGCGATGGGCTTCGGGGCCCTCGTCGCCGTCGCCGCCCTCGCGGTGGGTTTCTTCCTCGGCCGCCGGGGCCGCCGACCCGCGACGGCCTGAGCGGCGTCTCCGGCTTCAGCTCGCCACCTGCGCCGGGGCTTCATTGGCGGCCCGTCGCAGGGGCTGCGCCCGGCCGTAGGTGAGCGAGCGCCACAGCCATTCGGCCGGACCGAAGCGGAAGTACGCCAGCCACGCGTGGCTCAGGGGAATCTGGAGGGCGAAGACGGCCAGCGCGAGCGCCACGCTGCGGGATGGCGGCATCCGGCCCATGAGGCCCAGCCCCCAGCCGTCGTAAAGGCAGAGGCTCACCACGGATTGCAGCAGGTAGTTGGTGAGCGCCATGCGGCCCACCGGGGCCAGGACCTGCATCACCCGCTTCCACCGCTCGCGCTGGAAGAGCAGGGCGAAGGCGGCCACGTACACCGAAGCCAGCCCCAGGAAGCCCAGCTCCAGGATGGCCGGCAGGGCGTACATCCAGACGTCCTTCTCTGGATCCAACGTCCCCGCCACTCGCAGGCGCTGCACCACCAGCCAGGTGCCGTTGCCCAGCACTCCGAACACCAGACCCCAGAGGATCATCTTGCGATACCAAGCGCGGTATCGCTCCACGTCCTGAAGCAACAGGAGCCGCCCCGCAAGCAGCCCCAGCAGGAAGCGGCCCAGGATGACGCCCATCCAGACGACCCGCTTGGTCTGCGGCAGCATGTGCGTGAGAAAGCGCGCGTTTGCTTCCTGCGTCGTCCAGAAGGATCCGCTCGAGAGCCCCTCCAGGAGCTGGGCCTTCATCCGGACATCCAGCGCCTCACGGGCCTTCGCTGCCTGCGTCGCTGCCTCCGCGCCTTGCAATAGGATGGGGACGTCGTGCTGGAGCACGGGCACCACCACCGGCACCACCAGCATCAGCACCGCCACCCACGTGAGCACCGTCCGGTCCGAGCGCTGGCGGAAGAGCAACAGTGCGAAGCCCACCACCGCGTAGCTGGAGAGCACGTCGCCCAGCCAGAGTCCCACCAGGTGCGTGACTCCGATGCCCAGCAACACCCCCAACCGCCGGGAGTACAGCGGGACGACGGAGGCGCCCCGGGCCTCGGCACGCTGGAGCTGGATGGCGAAACCCAGTCCGAAGAGGAAGGCGAAGAGGGTGACGAACTTCTGGTTCACGAAGAAGTGGTAGAGCGCGGTGACGACGGCCTCTAACGGAGGCGACGTCAGCGCCTGGGATTGCTCGCGTGGCAGGAGCACGAATCCGCTGAACCAGGCGAAGCTGTTGGAGACGAAGACGCCGCACAGCGCGAAGCCTCGCAGCACGTCCAGCAGGATCACCCGCTCGGAGCTGTCCACCGGGCGGGCGTTGGCATCGGTAGACGGCGCGCTTGGAATGGAGTCAGACATGGCATGCAGCAGATGCCCGCCGCTTCCTCGCGTCAACGCGTGCGCGCGTCCGTTCCTCGGAACCGCACCCCGGGTGGATTCACCCGCGCCCCAACGATGCCGGGTGTGAGGCAACGAGCAGGCAGGCTCAATGAACTGGATTCAAGAGGTTCCGAGCGCGGAGGACTGGCGCAGGAAGGGCATCCTCCGAGGCAGCTTCTTCGCCCAGAAGGACTCCACCGAGCGATGGAAGAGGCGAAGCAGCGGTGCTCCGGGCCTTCCTTCCAGCGCGGCCAACTCCAGGGCGGACCGGTCAAGCAGCGCTCGGGCCCGCTGGTACTCGGTGAGCGCCCAGGTCCGACCCACTTCGGAGGCGAGCAATGCGTCCATGTCCGCCGGGTCGTGACCCCCGGCCCGCACCTCCGCGGCGACGTCCGCGGGCACGTTGAAGAGGCCCTGGGACAGGTCCTCGCGCAAGTCACGCATCACGGAGCACCAGCCCAGCGCCGCGAGCAGAGAAGGGGCCTCGTCCGAGTGCACCCTCGCATCCGCGACATGCAGCATCAGCTCCACCGACAGGCGGAAGGTGGCCGCGAGGTGCGCCTGGAGCGTCGCCGCGTCCCACCAGCGTCCGTCCCGCACCCGCTCGCGGTCCTTGCGCATCGTGCGCACCAGTTCGAGCACCTGCTCCCGCGCCCGGTCGTCGGTCAGCTCCGTGAGCAGGACCCGCCCCAGCGTCGTCGCGGTGTCGTGGAACTCGGACGATGCTCCAGGGACATGGGGCGCGCCGGTCTCCAACCGAATGATGAGCGCGTCGATGTGGTCCAGCGGTTCGCCTTCGACCGGACGGTCTCCGTCCAGCACGTCATCCACCAACTGGAGGAAACAGAAGCCCGCCCGGGCCCTGCGTGCCTTGCGCCAGCGCCCCACCGACTGCTGGTACAGCGCCAGCGCGATGAGCCCATAACGCGGATGCCTTCGCGCGAAGCGGTACAGCTCTCTCGCGCAGAGGGCTTCCACGCGCACGGCTTCGAGGAACCTCGCCTCACGGACCCTTGGGGCCACGACGCGCCACGTGCCCCACGCCAGCAGTGCTCCCGCGAACACGTCCACCAGATGGTGCTCATGGATGAGCAGCGTGGAGGCGGCGATGGCCAGGGCCCACAGCGCGAACACGGCGCGGGCCACCGGCCCGGAACGCTCGCGGTAAGCCAGCGCCGCCGTGCAGGCGAAGGCGACGTGGAGCGAGGGCAGGTAGTTGCGCTCCAGGTTCATCGTGTCCGCGAGCTGGAAGACCTGCATCCAGCCGCCACTGACTGCGCGCGGAGGCCACGCGACCTCGACCGGAAGGACCAGGAAGCAGAGCGCGCCCACGACCGTCTCCGCGCACAGCGCCAGCGCGAAGGGGAGCATCTGTCGCCACGTCCGGAAGATGAACAGGGACAGCAACAGCAGCACGTCCATGCTCACGTAGACGGCGGCCCAGCCGGGGATGAAAGGGATGTGCTGCTCGAAGGGCAGGTCCACCCGCAAGCCGCCTGGATAGAACCCCGTCACCCAGCTCGCGCCCCCGTAGACCGCCAGGAAGAACAGCGCGAAGCCGCCCGCGAGCGCGCCCGTGCGCTTCAGTTCTCCCGACGTCGGCCAGCCGAAGAGCGCCGTGGATCCACTCATGGCGCCTTCTCCGGGAACGGACGCGGTCCCCTCCACATCTGGAGCCAGACGCGCAGGAACCCCGGACGCGGGACGCTCTCATCCACGTAGCGGCCCAGGTAGAGCCATGGGACCTGTGGATGGACGTGGTGCGCCCGGTGGTAGTGGTAGTTGAGGAACACCCAGCGCACCGGCGCGGCGACCCGCAGGTCCCAGGCGCCTTCGCGCACGTCCAGCGGGGACCACGCATGGTCCGCGTACTGGAGCGAGCTCCAGTTCACCGCGAACGCCGCGTAGCACAGCGCCCATCCAGCCGGCGTCAGGTCCAGCGCGTACGCCAGCGCCGCCTGTACGGCCACCATCCCCAGCACCTCCGCGCGGATGAGGGCTCCCGGTGCCTCTTCCAATCGCCCCAGGTACGCGTCCGCGCCAGTCTGCTCTCCGTAGCGCGTGCCCGGACCGCGCAGCCGCTTCAACAACCCCGGCGCCAACGCGAACACAAGCGCCCCCACTGGCACGAACACCCAGTAGATGCCGGTGAGGATGGCGTACCACTGCGCACGCTTGAGCCAGCGGTGGTCGCCCGGCCGTAGATAGTCGAACTGCTCGCGGTCCGTGCGGTTGTGGCGGTGGTGCGTCAGGTGGAAGGCCCGCTGCAACGTGAACGACGTCGGGAAGAACGTCGCCGCCAGTCGCCCGAGCCCGTTGTTCACGCGCCTCGACGGATGCAGCACCCCGTGCGTTGCCTCGTGCAACAGCGAGAACACCGTGTTGTTCACGTACGAGAAGACCCCCGCGGCCACCAGCCGCACCGCCAGCGTCTCCGCGTGCGACGCCGTCCACAGGCACAGTGCCCCCGCGCCCATCGCCGCGACGAGCAGGACCGCGTTGAGCGCGGCAGGGATGGGCGGGGCGTCAGCGGTGCGCATCGTTCGGGTCCTCGGGCAGCCCGATGGCGAAGTCGATCAACTGGCGCATCACCGGATCCGCGGTCGCCGTGGCGACGTTGAAGCGCATCCCGTCCAGCACGGACAAATCCCGGCGCAGGAAGGACGTGTACAGCCACCGGGACACCTTGAGCGCCAGCGCCGCCGCGCCCGGAATCCGCCCCCTTCGCGCGGCGACGGCGAGCTGCACCGACACCCCCTCCGGCACCGGCGTCAGCCCCGCCAGCAACATTCCCCGCGCCCGCCCCAGGTCGCTCTGCACCGACATCAACGTGCCCCCGTGCAGCGTGAGCGTCACGCGGATGTGATTGCCCGACAGCGCCTTCATCAGCCGGTCGCTCGCCCCGGTGCCAATGACCCGCGACGTGTAGCGCAGCCGCAGCGTGAACGGATCCGGCGTGTCCACCGTGGGCACGTCCCTCAATTCGCGGTGGTGCACCGTGCGCAGGTGTTCCAGATCGAACGAATTGGCCACCAGCGGCAGCCAGGGGCAGCGCACCGTCACCGGCGGGCCCACGTGCCACGCGTGCTCCGGGCCGCCTACGTCCGGGGGCGGGAAGAGCGCCGTGGGGCCGTTGAAGACCAGCACCCCTCCGAAGCGCTCCTCCACCGGGAAGGCCTGGGGACCCGGCAGGTGGGACACGTCACCCCGACCCGGCACGGCGCGGCACCGGCCCGCCCCGTCGAAGCTCCAGTGGTGCAGGGGACAGCGCAACAGCTCGCCCTGGACGGTGCCGTGCTTCAGGTGGGCCCCCAGGTGGGGACAGTGCGCCTCCAGCGCGTGCACCTGTCCCGTCTCGCTCCGGAAGACCACCAGCTCGCGCCCGCCCAACTGGACGCCCCTCGCCTGCCCCCGCCGCAATGCTGCGGAAGGACCCACGAGGTACCAGGCGCGGGGACGCACGGGCCCGGGGAGGCGCGCCGCATCCCCCCCGGCCGGCACAGGAACAGCCATGGTCATGGACCCTAGCGGACCCGGTGTCCCCAGGGCCACGGGCGATGGGTGGAGTGGTAGCTTTACGCGCGGGTTCCTGTTTTGTCAGGACGCTGGCGGAACCGGGTACGACGTCCGACGCGGCGCGGATCCGGGAAGGGAAGGCGACATGGCAGGCGAAACGGCGGGCAGCGGACGGAGCGGCGCGATGCGAGGCGGCACGCTCCAGGTGGTGCAGACCCTGGCGGCGCAGGGAGAGCCGGAGCGCGCGGCGCAGCTCTACGAGGAGCTGGGGGCCGCGCAGCGCGAGCGTCTGCGCAAGGAGGCCTCGCAGGGGACGGCGAAGGAGCGCCACTGGCTGGTGGACGTGCTGCGCCGGGCGCGCGACTTCACGGGCGCGGCGCGGCTGCTCGACGGCAGCGGCGACGACGTGAACGTGGCGGACCTGTACGCGCAAGGCGGCCAGCACGTGGCGGCGGCGGAGGCGTACCTGCGCGCGGGCGAGGTGGAGCGCGCCGCGGCGGCCTTCGAGCGGGGTGGGGCGCTGGAGCGCGCGCTGGAGGTGTACCGGGGCCTGGGCGCCACCGAGTCCATGGCGCACTGCCTGGTCCGCCTGGGCCGCCACTTCGAGGCCGCGGACCTCTACCAGAAGCTGGGCCAGGCGCACGCGGAGGCCGAGGCGCTGGGCGGCGTGCTCGCCGAAGACCCTCGCTACGTCGAAGCGGTGCTGCGCACCTGCAAGGTGCTGGACGCGGGAGGCTTCACGCACCGGGCGCTCGCGGTGCTGGCGGATGCGCTGAGCAGCTCCGAACTGCTGCGCGTGGATCCGGTGCTCGTCACGGAGAAGGCGCGGCTGTTGCGGCGCATGGGGCTGGACGTGGAGGCGGAGGCGCTGCTGGCGCGACTGGCCGCGGGCGCGTCCGTGCCGGAGGCCAGCGGCTACCGCTTCCTCAAGGCCATTCCCATTTTCGGGGAGCTGCCGCTGGAGGACATGAAGGACCTGTACCGGCTGGCGCGGCCGGTGACGGCGACGCCGGGCACGGTGCTGCTGGAGAAGGGCGCTCCTGGCACCGGGCTGCTGGTGTTGCTGGAGGGGTCGGTGGATGTCTTCAGCGGCAACGAGGCCAACGCGCGGTTGCTCAACTCGCTGGGGCCGGGCTCGCACCTGGGGGAGATTTCACTCGTGCAGGACGGTCCGGTGTCCGCGAACGTGCGGGCGAAGACGGCCGTGCGCGCGCTGCGCATCACCCGCGAGAGCTTCCAGCACTTCCTCGCCACGCACGACACGGCGTCGCTGCACATCTACCGGCTCTTCACGCAGAGCCTCGCGGCGCGCGTGCGGGCGCTGAGCGGCTGAGGGCCGCCCGAACGGGGGCGTGCCTGCTTCCCTGCTCTTGGTGCGCAGGCAGGCGAGCACCAGGAGGGGGCTGTCACGGTCAGCCGGTCGCCCCCATCCTCCAGGAGGACACTCCTGCTCGGAAGGACGCCCCATGGCTCCGATCGCCGTACTGAAGACCCAGGCTCGCGCGAACTGGCGCATGTGGTGGGTCCTGGCCTCCACGCCCAGCGCCGCCCTGCCGCTCCTGGGCATCAGCGGTTCGAAGCGCGGGCGGATGGGACTCCTCGGCCACCTAGCCACGGGGGCCATCGGGTTGGGAATCCTGTCGCTGGCCTTCATGGGGCTGCGCCACATCCCGCGCGGGCCCGGTCGCCTGTCAGGCAAGAAGGCGTGGAACCGGGCGCCCAAGGACTTCCCCATCTCCGGCTCGATGGTGCCGGAGGAGTTCTCCGCGTCGATGGCTTCCGGTCACTGACACGGGGGCTTCAGGGCCGGCGCTCGATGCCAATCGCGACGGACGGGCCCGTGAGCGCGTTCCCGGTTCCATCCGAGAGTGAGACGATGCCCAGGCTCGCGGAGAGCACGGTGGTACCGGTGCCGCCGGTGCCCTTGAGGAAGCTGCGCACGCCGACCTCGCCGAAGTTCCAACCGCTGGCCGCGCCACCGCCCGCCCCGAAGAGGGACAGGCTGGGGGTGAGGGGCACCTGGAGTTCGCCCCGACCGGAGCCAAAGCGGAACTTGTTGTCGCGCGAGAGGATGGAAGAGCTCCACGCGAGGTGGAACCCGTCGAGCGCCCCCAGCCGCAGCACCTGTTGGATGGACGGTCCCGCGTTGGATTCGCAGACGTTCTTGCCTGGGATTTCCTTGTACGTATCCGGCTCGAGTTCGGGGTAGCACGACTTCTGACCGAACAGCACTCCCGCGCCAATGCCCACTTCGAGGAAGTCGGTGGAGTAGGCCACGGCGGCGTAGGCGGCGCCTGGGGTGTGGCGCAGGCCGGTGCCCAGACCGAAGCCAACGGGTTCCAACTGGGCGCTCAGCACCACGGGGCTCTCACCCGGTCGCCACGCGACGAAGGCGTCCAACAGCAGTCCGCCCGCGCGAGCGGAGCGTCCCAATCGGGTGGTCGCATCCAGCGCGAGGAAGGGCCGCGCGTGGAAGCCGTAGCGCAGGTGCGGCACGCCGGGTTCGGGGAAGAAGAGTCGCGCCGTCGCGGGAGCATCGGTGACGACGGCGGTGTCCCCCACGCGCACGCTCTCTCCGCGGCCCAGCCGCGCGCGGGCGGAGTCCTCGCGGGACTCGACGACCTCCAGCACCACTTCGCGGGCGTCCTGGGTGCGGACCCGGACGCGGCTGCCTTCGCGCACGCCCGCCGTGTCTCCGCCGGAGAGCGTCACGTCGCCATCCTTCACGGCGGTGATGGTCAGTCGTCGTGCCGTCGTGGTCGGCGTCATCGGAGGCGCCTGGGTGGGAGGCGCTTCAGTGACGACGGTGAGGTCGCGCGCCGAGCCCAGCGCGGACGCCAGTGAGTCGGGCTGGGGCTGTTCCGGTGTGGCGAGGGAGAAGGCGTGGGCCTCTTCGCGCTGCTCGATGGCGAGGAGCGACTGGTTGACGATGACGAGCCGCACGAAGCGCCGGCCCTCCTCGATGCGCCGCACGAGCTGGGGCGCGGCGCCGTCGAGCTTGAGCACGGCGATGCCACCGCGTCCGAGCGCGGCGTACGTCACGCCCTGGTGCACGACGGCATCCAGGACGGGGCCCAGGCCCAGCGTCTCCGCCGCATGGGAGGCAGGGGAGGTGGAAGCCTGGGCGACGATGACGGAGGCGAGGAGGGTGGGCAGGAGCATGGCGAGGGGCTCTATATCGCTCCCACCTTCCACCGTCCCTGGACTCTGTGTGACGTCTACTCGACGAGGAGCCGCTTCACGGGCGCGGGATCCACGGCCACCATCAGCGGGCGGGTGAAGTTGCTGAAGGACACCAGTGCCTGTCCCGGAGCGAGCCGGGAGACGCGGTTCCACAAGCTCTCATCGATGCTGCCCACGGTCTTCTGCATCCGGTTGATGACGGCGCCGTCGGTGATCTTGTGGATGATGAAGTTGTTGAGCAGGCCCAGCACCTCGTTGGGCAGGTGCTGGGGAAGCTGGGTGACGAAGACGAGCCCCAGCCACCGCTTGCGGCCCCGCTTCGCGATGCGCGCCACCTGTTCGAACAGCACGGGCATCTGCGTGATGCGGCTGGCGGACAGGAACTCGTGGGCCTCCTCGATGATGATGAGCACCGGGGTGACCTCACCGCCTTCGCGGTTGGCCTTCTCGTAGGACAGCTCCTGCCGCTCCTGGAGTCCGCGCAGGATGTCCGCGATGACCAGGTTGTTGATCTGCGGAGAGTCGGTGTCCGACAGGTCGATGACGGACACGCGGCCGGGCGTGAGCATCGCGTCGTACTTCACGCTCTCGCTGGCCCCCACGTCGAAGATGTTGAGTCGGCGCAGGCGGTGCAGCTTGCTGGCCAGGGCCTTCCAACTGATCTCATTTCGACTGCTCGCGGCCATCACCCGGGCCATGACCCGGCCGGGGCCGCTCTTGAACTCGCTGAGGAGCCGGAGGCTGGAGGCGAGGGGTGCGGACTCGTCCTCGGGCTCTTCTCCCTGGTTCAGGTCGTCCTGAACGGGAGCCTTCTTTCGGGAACTCGCCTTGGGACGGGAGCTGCGGGCATCGGCCTTGCCATCGTCGCTCAGGCTGTAGAGATACGCGCTCACGACGTCCAGCACATGCTGGATGGTCATGCGAGGATAGCCGGTGGACAGTTCGTCCACCTCCATCACCTGTCGCCGCTCGTGTTCGTTGGCCGGGAATACGCCGAAATCCTCCAGTAGCAGCTTGGTGACGTCGTACGCCTTGAGGAAACGCTCCTGCTGCGCATCCGACATGTCCAGGATCTCCGCCAGCGCATAGGGCGACAGGCTGGAGAAGTTCAGGGAGAACCGGTGCAAGGCCTTGTGACGGGGGTTGCGGGTCTCGCGACCGATGAGGTGATGAATGTGCAGATCCTTCACTCCCTCGGCTTTCTGAAGGCGGCGCTTGAGCGCTTCAAGCATCGCGGGGTGGTCCGTGGGTTTGTCCACATGCGTGTACTCGCCCTCCACGTCAAAGACGATGGTCGCGATCCCTGATAGTTGCGCGCGGTGGATGAGCGTGGCCACGGTGGTGGACTTGCCTCCGCCCGTGGTGCCGATGATGCCGGTGTGCCTTGGGAGGACTGACTTATCCCGTGGGCTGATGCTGGCCTTCATCTTTTCGTAACCCACCACTGCCCCAATGCTCAGTTCACCCCCAACTCCGAGCACTTGCGCGCTTTCATCCTCCTCGAGGATGAAAACAGGGCTTTGCGGACGTGGACGGAATCGGGGCGGCTGGAGAACGCCCGAGAGTTCCTCGCCAAGGAGTTCAACCTCTGCACGTCCATGGTATTCGAACGTGTAGGTGAGCTTCTTCCCCTGCGTCACCACGCCGATGGCCATGGTGGAGTTCGCCGGTACGGCGTTGGGCTCCGCGAAGGGACCTCGCACCACGACACCCAGGTAGGAACGCTTGTCCTCACGGGATTTGATGCGCACGAGCGTCTGGGAGGCCAGGCGGGGGAGATCCGCCTTGGTCGATAGGACGGTAATGAGGTTGTCATGGCTCGCCTGGGTGTCGAAATGGGTGAAGCCCACCGCCTTCTCCAATTCCGGATCGACCTTGACCTCCTCTGCCTTCTTCAGGACGGCTTCCATTTCACTTCGAGCCCCCGCTGGCATCGGAGTGATGAGGTCGTTTCGCGATGGAGGGACAGGCGCCGGTGACGGCTGGGCGGGACGATTCGCCGGAACCGTCGCCGGTCGCGCTGCGGCGCCTGGGAGCCCCAGTCTGGTGGGCTGGCTTGTTGGAGGTGTCGGCTGCTGAGGTGGACGGTGTGACTCCGCTCCATTCCCTGGGGTCACCATTTCAGGGCCTCCCGGCTTGCGAATGGGCGCCGTTCCCGCGACGCGAGCTCCCTCGGCCCTGGGCCCTCCATTTGGTAGCATAGCGGTGCTCCCACCCGCCAATGCTCCCGGATGCGCCGTTCCGAAGCGGGGGGCAGTGGATCCCAGGGGCAAGTCCTTGCTGTTGTCTGCCATGGTCTTCATTCCCCTACTTATCGGCGCGCCTTGCGCCCATTGAAATACTGAAGGCTTGCATCGGCCTGCGCGTAGGCATCCTGGATGAGACCGTGGAAGCCGTCTTCACCAAATGCGCTGCGACAGCTCATGGCCGCGACATCCAGCAACATTGGAAAGCCCATGTCGGCACGCAGCACGCTGTCCGCAATGGCCACGCACGCAGCCATGTGGGCATGTTTGACGTGCGCATAGAAGATCTGTGGCGGTGCGTTGTTGGATGCCCGGAACAGACCCATGACGACCTGGGGGCAGTACATCTTCACGAATGTGGTCGCCCGCGTCAGTCCCTCTGTGTCGTATTGCCATGACCGAAGGATTTCGCTGCCGGTGCGCTCCAGCGTCTCCAAGATGGCGAATTCGCCCGCGTTGAGTGCTTGGCCCAGTGTGAGAAATCCCCGGTTATCCATTTGTGCCGGTACGAAGACAAACTTGGGATGTTCCTCCATGAGTCGGGTGAGGGTTGTGAGCGATGAATCCAAGAGTCCTGTGTACCCAGAGCCCGTGATCAGCTCATAGGCAAAAGGATTGCCCTGTCCCATTCGCCATTCCGCCTTCAGCTTCTCGACCAGAATGGCCCGTTCGGCGTAGGTGCGGATTCCTCGGCGGGCGAGTCGGGACAGACTGTCCTGACCGCTGCGGCCCGGCTGGGAGCGATTCTCCCTCATCTCGATGTAAGCACTCGCTTCTTCGTAGGGATCTGCCGCCTCGATGGACACCTCCCTGCGGAAAAGTCTTTGCGAAAATGTTCCCGAGGTTCCTCCGTAGCTGACGGCGGCGATTCCGAGCTGGGTAATGTCCAGTGGGAGGGTTTCGTGAGACACGGAGATTCCATTCACGCCTTCGACATTGCCTGAGAAGAGCAGGCTTTCATGAACCGCCGCCACTTCTTCGGGGCTTACCCGGTAGACGCCAGCGCCAATCGCGGCCTGGGGGCGGGATTTCAATTTCGGCAGGAGCTTTTCGCGGATGACGGTGCGGAGCTGGTCCTCCTTCCGGACAGCAACACCAATTTCGTCCCGATAGCGTTGCATGATGGCTTGGATGTCGAGCCCTTCCGCCCAGGTCGCCAGATTGAGCGTGCGGGCCAACTCTTCACGGAAGGATTGCCTGTAGTCATCGTCCCCCGAGAGGTCCTCGTCATCGTCACCCAGGAGCATGCGACCGCTCATGATCACCCTTGTTCGTCACCGAAAAATGAAGCGATGGAAAAGCGGGAGCGGCCCTCTTCGCGACGCAAGGCTCGCGCGTACGCATGCGCCTTGGACGTTGGAAGCCCGAAGTACCTCTCAAGGCGCAGTTCCTCTTCTGCGACGGGTCCATCCCGCATGATCTTCCGGGCAAGCTTGGTAGGCGCCAGCCATTCCAGTGCCAGCCTGTCGGCGCGTTGCTCGGATTTCGCGACCCTGCCTGTTCCAATGGCGCCGGAAGGGCCTCGGTCCATCAAATGGATTTGTATGCCAATCGGGATGCCATCAAGTGCAGCAGTCAGGGCTTCTTCGCGAGTCGGTGGACGCTTCTCGTCCAGGACTCCCTGGATGGTCTCGCCGAAAAAGCGAAGAGCTCTCAATCGAGGTTGGAGGTGATCGAGAACGAAGTGTCCCAATTCGTGCGCAATGGTGAAGCGTTGTTCATTGGCGTCATCTTCCTCGTCGAAAAAGACAATCCCCTTGCCCGCGCGAGCCACCATGCAGCCGTGCATGTCGTGGTAGGCGATCTCCTGGTTGCTTCCTCGTTTGGCCAGCCACTGACGCACTTTCTCCGAGGTCAATCCCCGGAGCCCCTCCAGGCTGACGGGGAGGGCCAGGGGAGCTTCGAAGGCCAGATCGCGTGGGAAGGATTCAGGCGGAGGCAGGCCGCTTTGTTCAAGGGCCTCTCTCAACCACGGAATGGTCATGGCTTGGGTTCACGGTTCCGGGAGCGATCCCTTGCGGCGATCTGCAAGGTCCTCATGCCCGATTCGTTCGAGGAGTCTTCTTCCAGCGCCTCCATGACCTCGACCCGACGGAGCACCGTGACGAGCGCGGAAGGCTTCACCTCGAAACGCCTGCAGATGTCCTTCACCTGATCGAGGAATGCCTCGCCTTCCGGCCTGATGCACAGCGCCAGCAGGTTCAGGGTTTCTGGCGAACAAGCCAGGTCCACAGCCAGTTGCTCGTTGGAACGGTCTTCCAGGGACTGGTACATGCCAAACACGTGGCCAAGCATCCCGGGCTGTGACCTGCTGCGTTCCGCCACTCGCTTCAACCATTCAGGACTCGTCATCGGGATCCTCCTCGCAGAGGCGCTTCAGCATCTTCATGAGGCGGTCATAGTGACGCTTCACTGCTCGCCGCATCTCCGCCTGGGGCAGGTGTGTCAGTCCGAGGACTTCCGCCATCATGTTCGTGGACCGGCTTTCCATGACGATGAGCCGGAGACAGGCCAGGTCCCGTTCGGAAAGCCCCGCGCGCTCAATTTTCTCCACCAGCAACTTCACCTCCACCTGCGTCTCCACGGACATATTCGGAGGCGCTGGCAGAAGTTCGACAATGCTCCCGAATTCCTTGTTCCTCCGGGCACTGGCGACTGCGGAGCGGTGTCGGTCCTGGGCCTTGCGCCGGGCAATCTGCGCTAGGTAGGTCCCCAGGCTGGCCCGGCGTTCGTCATAGCGGTCGGGATGCCGGAAGTAGATGAACAGCGCGTCGATTACGGAGTCATAGGCGTGTTCGTGCGAACAACCTGGATTCCGTTCGAGTGCCTGGACCAGCGGCTCCATGAAAGTCAGGACAATGTCCACGGAGACCGTCGAGTCCTTGCTCAGCATCCGCTCGTGAAGGTCCCACTCCTTCTCGCGTGATGGACTGTTCATCCCCCACTCCTCACCAACATGCGCACGCCCGCTTTCAGGTTTGGCTACGGTCCCGTCTGGACTTTCGCTACAGCCCTGTAGAGTTCGACGGCGGAGCGTCTGGGCCCGAGCCGGGAGGTTGGCGAAGTCGAGGATCGGTGTCTCTACCCCGGAGGGGGTAGTGCCTCGCGGGACAGTGGGTCCGCTGCGATCCCCTGGATCGACAAAGACCCTGGCTTCCGTGTTGGAGGCCAGGGTCCCTGGATTCACCGGTATCGCCGGAATGAGATGTCTCAGTATTCGTCGAACATTCGCTGGATGCGGTCCGGCTTGCAGGTCTTCGTCAGCGCGAGCTGCAACAACACGCGGGACTTGGGTGGGTTGAATTCACCCGAGGCGACGAAACCCTTCTGGTCGTCGTTGATTTCATTGTCCCGCAGCACCAGCCCGGTAGGCACGCGCGAGCTGCGCACCACCGCCACGCCGTGCTCCCGTTGGACCTTCTCCAACGCGTCGATGGACGCCTGCGTCATGTTCCCGTCCCCCACGCCCGCGATGACCAGCCCCTGCGCGCCGTTGTCCACGGCCGCTTCGATGAGGTCCGGGCTCATGTTCGCGTGCGCATAGAGGATGTCCACGCGCGGCAGCGTCTTGAGGCCCTTCACGGAGAACTCCGTGGCCTTCGTGTGCTTCTTGTCCACCGGGTCCATCCAGGTGATGGCCCCCGTGTTGACCAGCCCCGCGGGCCCCCGGTTGGGACTGTGGAACGTCTCCACGTTGGTGGTGTTCATCTTGGTGACGTTCCGGGCCGCGTGGATTTCGTCGTTGATGACCACCAGCACGCCCCGGCCCCGGGCCTCCGGGGATGCCGCCACCGCCACGCCGTTGTAGAGGTTCGCCGGCCCGTCCGCGCTGATCGCCGTCGCCGGACGCATCGAGCCCACCAGCACCACCGGCTTGTCGCTCTTCACCACCAGGTCCAGGAAGTACGCCGTCTCCTCCAGCGTGTCCGTGCCGTGCGTCACCACGATGCCGTCCACGTCCGGGGACGCGAGCAGCGCGTTGACCCGCGCCGCCAGCTTCAGCCACACCGCGTCGTTCATGTCCTGGCTGCCAATGTTCACGACCTGCTCACCACTCAGCTTCGCGAGCGTGTCCAGATGGGGCACCCCCTGGATGAGGTCCTCCACCTTGAAGGCACCGGACTTGTAGCCATACGAACCCGAGTCCCCCTGCGCTCCCGCGATGGTTCCCCCGGTGGCGACGATGCGCACCTTCGCCTTCGGGCCCTGCGCCGCCGGGGCCTTCGTGGCGGGCTGAGCCGAGGGCAGGGTGGGCAGCAGGAGCACCAGGAAGGCCGCGAGCGTGCGGGCGAGGGATTGGCGTTGCATCTTCATGGTCATTCCTTCCGGCTCAGTGCAGATCCGGCGGCGGCACGCCTCCGGCCTGCGTCCATTCGTCGATGGCCCGGCGCACCACATCCCGGAGGTCCTGCCCGATGCGCGGGTAGGCGTCATCGTCCAGGTTCGCCAGGGACACGCGGGCCGACCAGGGCGGGCCCTCGAAGCCGCTGCCATTGAGCAGCACCACGCCGTGGCGCCGCGCGAGGGTGAAGACGATGTCCAGCGGGTCGTGGTGTTCCTCGACGAAGCGGACGAAGTCCTCGCCGATGTGCTCCCGGCACCACGCCTCCAAATCGAGCGTCTGGTAGTAGGCCGTGCGCAGCGGGTCGTCCCGCAGGGGGACGCCCATCCCGTCGAACAGCGCCTTCAGCCGCTCCTGACAGATGCGCTGACAGCGCTTCTTGTAGACGTTGTCCTTGTCCAGCAATGAGAACAGCGAGAACAGCGTCATCTGGAGCTGCTGGGGCAGCGACAGGCCCGCTGTGTGGTTCAGCGCCACCGCGCGGCTGTCCGCCACCAGCCGGTCGATGAACTTCAGCTTGCCCGGGTTCAACGTGATGGAGCCATACCGCTCCTCCATCAGCGCCCGCTGCGCCGGGGGCTGCCGCGCGAGGGCCTCGTCGAGGATGTTGTCCTGGTGCAGCGCCACGACGCCCAGCCGCCAGCCCGTGCAGCCGAAGTGCTTGGAGTAGGAGTAGACGAGCAGCGTGTTGCGCGGCAGGTCCGCGGCCAGCGAGCGGAAGCCGTTGACGAAGGTGCCATAGACGTCGTCGGTGAGGATGAGCAGGTCCGGTCGGCGCGTGCGCACCAGCTCCACCAGCCGGTCGACGGATTCCTGCTGGATGGCCACCGCGCCCGGGTTGGAGGGATTGACGACGAAGAAGGCCTTGATGCGCGGGTCCTCCAGCTTGCGCAGCTCCGAGTCCGGGTACTGCCACGTGTGGACGCCATCCTTCGTGTGGGCGCTCTGCTGGATGTCCACCGTGTGGAGGGAGAACTCCTCCAGGCGGGGGATCTCCAGGTACGGCGTGAAGATGGGCGCGCCCAGGGCGATGGTGTCTCCCTTCTGGAGCAGGCCGTTCACCATCAGCGAGCGGAAGATGTACGTCATCGCGGCGGTGCCACCTTCGACGGCGAAGAGGTCGAAGTGCCCGGGGGGAGGACGGCCCGCGAACAGTTCCCGCGCCAGGTATTCGTGCACGATGCGCTCGGCATGCACGAGCATCCGGTCGGGCACCGGGTAGTTGTCCCCGATGGCCGCGTCGGTGAGCTCCCAGACGAATCGGTCCGGGTTGAAGCCGAGCATGGACTCGCCGTACTCCAACGCGTCGCGCAGCAGTTGCACGCCCGCGTCATCGTCGCTCGCGTTCAGGAAGTCGTGCAGGCGGCGCGCGATGCCCGGGGAGCGGGGCATGCCCGCCAGCCCCACGCCGGGCTCGTCCCAGGCGCGCCGGCTCTCCGCGAGCGCGAACTGGCCCATCAGGAAGAAGGCCTCGCGGGGCGTGGTGGCGATCCAGTTGGGATTGCCCCGCCCGGCATTGAGCATCACCGCCGCGCGCGTCTTCACCGCCTCGTCGGCGACCTGGATGAGCTCGTCCTTCAGCTCGAAGGGACTGAGCCTGCGCAGCTCGCTGTCAGAGGGGGACTCCTGCTCGCCCGCCGACAGGGTGTCCTGGGACGTGTCCTCGGTCATGTCGCCATCCTTCCGTGTCCGTCCAACGGTGACCCGCCCCCGGGACGCAGGCCATGCGCCCGGAGGGGAGGGGGAGCGGCACCAGCAGGCGTTGCCCTGGGTGGTGCGCCGGACGCGGCGGGTGGGCCTGTCGGAGTGAAAAAACACGACGGGCGAGCGCACTCGGGCTGGCGGCGACGAAGGAAGGGGCAAGGTCGGACAGACAGTCCGCCAGAGTCGAGACCCTCCATGAACTCTTGGAATTGCCGTGTCGCTGATACACAGCGCGAGTTGGATGACGCGCTCCGTGTCCGCTGGGAAGTGTTCGGGGTGGAGATGCGGATGCTGGGCGACAAGAAGCCGCAGGCGCCGCGTGAGGCCAACTGCTTCGACACGCTGCCGACCACCGCGCACGTCGTCGTCTATTCTGACCAGGAGGCGGTGGCGACCGCGCGGTTGCTCCTGCCCAACGCGGAGGTGGCGTCCTCGGCGGGCAGCCTGATGGGGCTCGACATCGAGCGGAAGCTGGACTTGTCGGAGCTTGTCGCGCCGGGGCGCGTGTTCGCGGAGACGACGCGCTACTGCGCCCGCCAGAAGTGGCGCAAGCACGCGGTGCTGCGCCTCCAGGCGTGCCTCTACCGCGAGAGCCTCCGCCGGGGCGTCACCCATTGGATCGCCGCCGCGAACATGGAGACCGACAGCGAGGAGGAGGCCACCCTCATCTACCGGGCCGCCGCGCGCCAGGGTTGGGTGAGCGACCGTTTCCGGGCGCGGACGCTCGAGTTTCCCGCACCGCCGCGGCAGCCCGTGGCGCCGCGCCTGAGCCCGACGCAGTTGGCGCGCGCGCGACAGGGGGACCTGGACGACCTGAAGCTGCCTCCCGTGCTGTCGCTCTTCGCGGACAAGATGGGCGCGCGCTTCATTGGCCCGCCCCACTACGACACGGCGTTCCACCGCTTCACGGTGCCGCTCGTCGCCGCGCTGGACGAAATTCCCCAGGGCACGTTGCGCCTCTTCGACACGCTGGACGCTGACGCCGCCTGACGCCGGGCTGGCTCGCTTCCTCTTCTTCCCCTTCACCCTTCAACCACCAACGCCGGACCCTTTCGGGGCCCGGAGCAGGAGTCGTGTATGTGCAAGCAGCCCAAGCAGGAGCAGACGACGAAGACGGACTGGATGGCGGCCCTGCGGCGCGAGGCGCGGGGGCTCGTGCGGGAGCTGGACGCGAAGCCGGGTGCCCGGCGCCTCTTCGAGGGCCGCATCCGGCAGGACGACTACGTGCACTACCTGGTGCAGACGTACCAGTACGTGCGCTGGAGCACGGGGTTCCTCAAGGACTCGGGTGAACGCATGAAGCAGGAGGGGCAGCACACCGCGCTCGCGGACCTGCTCATCCAGAAGGCCGGGGAGGAGAGTGGCCATGAGAAGTGGTTGCTGGCGGACCTGAAGAACCTGGGTTGGACGCAAGAGCAGGTGGAGAACGCGTCGGTCTGCTCCGCGGTGCGGGCCTACGTGGAGTGGAACCGCTTCACCACGCTGTCGGGCGTGCCCACCGCGTTCCTGGGCACGGCCTACGTGCTGGAGTACCTCTCCGTGGAGCGCGCCCCGGGGGCGGTGGACCGGCTCATCGCGGACAGCGGCATCCCGAACATCCACAAGGCCGTCACGTTCCTGCGCGGCCACGGCAACGCGGACGGCGACCACGTGGCTGAACTGGAAGCGGTGTTGGGCCAGCTCGAATCCCCGGAGGAACAGGCCGCGCTGCTCCTGTCGGCCCAAACCACGCGCGCCCTGTTTCCGAGCTTCTTCCAGGAACCCTGAAAGCGCCATCCCCCGGGAGAGGTAAAGACAGTCAACGCCCGTCTGGACATCCTGCGCCCCGAACATCGACCTCTTGGGGGCGTCACACAGGCATGAAGATTCATCGGATGTTGGCAGTGGTCGCGGGACTGTTCCTGGCGGGTTGCGGCGGTGGAGACGACCCGGGGGAGGACAACCCTCCCCCGGTGACGTGCTCGGCGGCGAACTGCACGGGTTGCTGTTTCAACAACACCTGCCAGACGGGGAACACTGCTTCCGCGTGTGGCAAGGCCGGAGCCACGTGCAAGGCGTGCAACGCGGCCCAGGTCTGCAAGACGGAGCAGGCGTGTGGTGCGGATCCGGCGGGTGTCTGGTTCGTCCAGCCCACGTCCGCTCAAATCACGGCCAGCAACAATGGCACGGCCTGGGATGCGGATGGCTCCGCGCCGGATGTCTTCGTGGAGATGCAGTGCCCGGGGGCGACGGTGGCCTCTGTCACCCCGGAAGTGGAGAGCTATACACCTGCGTGGACTTCGGGCGGTTGCACCGCGACGGCGGCTCGTCTGCTCGCGGAGCCCTGGGCCTTCCGCGTCTGGGACAGTGACGTCAGCGCCAACGACACCATCACGGGCGTCCTCCTGTATCAGTTCCGGGAGGAGGACTTCACCGCGGGCCGCGTCACCCTCCAGCCGTCAGGGGGCATGACGTCGATCACGCTCAGCGTGCGCAAGCAGCCGTAACGCATTGTCACTCGCAGGGCAGGGGGGCCCGGGGGCGAAACCGCCTCCGGGCCTCTTCCTTTTCTCGCCGGCTCACCCCGGCTTCTGTCTCCAGGCCGCGTGGTAGAGCAGGTCCGTGCGACTCTCCATGCCCAGCTTGGGAAAGATGTTCCTGAGGTGGGTCTTCACCGTGTTGAGCGTCAGTCCCAGCTCGTGGGCGATGGTCTCGTTGGCCCAGTTGCTGAGCACCCCCTGGACGACGTCCGCTTCGCGCTTGGAGATTTTCTGACGCCACTGCTCCGGCATGGGAATGGCCCGGGAGCACTCCTGGAACACCAGCGCCCAGGGGCGGCTGCCGCGCTGTTCAGGCAACTCCACGAACGTCACCTTCAGGTCGCGCTGCTGTCCTGAGCGCACCCACGTGTCCACGCCCAGCTTTCGCTCCGTCCCCGGTGCCCTCAACTTTCGCAGGTGCTCCCTCAATTCGGAGGGGAGCTGGGCGTCGTGGAGCTTCAGCTCCGGATACCAGCGCTTCAGGATCTCCGTCGCGCCCGGCGTCCTCAGCCGCTCACGCTCCGGCGGATCCAATACGACGCACTCGGCGCCCTGGTGGCGGAAGAGCGCGTCCAGCAGGTCGCCGCGCATCGCTTCGCTGCCGAACATGCGGCAGTTGCGCACGGTGTTCACCAGGTAGGGCGTCAGCCAGTTCAACAGCGCCTGCTCGCGCGCGGAGAAGGGCTGGGCGTGCTCCCGGTACAGCGTGAAGCCTCCGTGCCAGTCCTGCCGCAAATCCAGCAGCACCGCCATCACGTGCTCCAGCGGCAGCCCCAGCTCCCGGCAGCGCAGGTACAAGAGGCTGCGCTTCAACTCCTTGCGCGACAGCATGTCCGAATCCCGGAGCGCCACGTTGGGATGCTTCACCACCGACTCGCGCACGAAGTCCACCGCCGCCAGCTCCGGGTAGTGCGCGAAGAGGACCCCGGGCGCTCCCAGGCCCAGCCATTCATAGTCACCGGGCCGCTCCGGCCGCGACACGCACAGCGCCGCGTAGTCGGAGGGCAGCAGTTGCGTGATGGTGGTCTGCGCTCGCGTCAGGACCTCCGTCAGGTCCAGGGAACTGGAGAGCGCCTGGGTCAACTCGGAGATGAGCGCCTGCTCGCGCGCGTTGAGGTTCATCGGGCCTCCCAGCCGGTACAGGCAATGGCATAGCGGTGGGGAGGGCTTCGGGTCTGTAACCCGCAAGGGGTATGGACGGGCCCCCTGTCTGGAAGGCCCGTCCATGCTTGTCATTGCCGTGAGCGTGGGGTCAGTTGCCCGCGCTGCCCTGGGCGGGCGGCGTGCCCGTGGTGGGGCTGGCGGAGCTGCCCATCTGCTTGTTCTTGTCCCAGGCCGGCGGCGTCACTTCCATCTGCGCGCCCTTGTTGCCCGGGGTGCCGGTGTTCGGGACGCTGGGCTGCAGCGTGGACCCTTCGCCCGTGGTGTTGCTGCCCTGCTCCGGCGTGCCGGAGCCGCCCACACCCTCGTCGATGCGGTCCGGATCCGCGACGCTGTCCGCGCCGTCGTCATCCGGCTGGAGGACGCCCGAACTGCCCGAGCCTCCCGTGGCCCGGTCCCAGCGCTCCGCGCTGTCCTGGGGTGCGTCGGTGCTCGGCTGCTCCAACGGTGGGACTTGGTGGTCGGTGTGGCTCTGCGCGAACGCCTGTCCGGAGACGGCGAAGGTGGCCAGTGCTGCCATCAGGGGGAGCTTCATCGGTGTCGCTCCTTGGAAGAACGGGTTGGTTCTCCCAAGGTGGCGACCGTCGGGTGGGAAACAAGCGCTTGACGCACACCCGCCCCGGGGTCGGATTCCCGCTGGCAGGGCGGGCAGGCAGCCTTCAGCCCGCCAGCGCCTTCGGCGGCACGATGCCCACGGCCCACGCGGTGAGCTTGCGCAAGAGCTCCGCGCGGTCCTCGGGCACGGAGAAGAGGTGGTCGGCGCGCGGGTAGAAGGCGTAGGTGACGCGGTGCTCCAGCTTCAGCGGCGAGAACATCTCGTAGAACTGGCGCTCGTAGTTGAAGGAGAGCCCCATGCCGCCGGAGAACACGAAGCAGAGGTTCACGCCCCGCTCCAGCAGCTTCGCGTAGTCCTCCGTCAGCCGCGCCTGCTCCGGGTACTCGCGCGTGTAGACCTCGTCCGCCTCGCCGGCTTCACGCAGTTGGGAGGGCAGCTTCCGCTTGCGCAGGAAGCGGGTCCAGCGACGGGGGCTCAGGTAGCGAAGCTGGAAGCGCAGGTGGTAGCCCACCGTGCGGTACGTGTAGCCGTCGATGAAGGCCGCGCCCACCACGCGCGGATCCTGCACCGCCACGGAATGCACGCTGTCCACGCCGGAGCACAGGCCGATGAGCGCGAAGTCGCGCTGGCCCTTCTTCTGCTCCAGGTAGTCGAGCGCGGCGCGCGTCTCCTCGCGGGCCCGCGCGAACTCGTCGGGTCCGCCCTCGCGCCGCGGGCGGCTGTCGCCCAGGCCGGACAGGTCGAATCTCAGCGTGGTGATGCCGCGCGCCGCCAGCAGCCGCGCCAGCTCTACCCACAGCCGGTAGGGCCCCACGTGGTGGTTCAGGCCCACGTTGGAGAGCACCACCGCGGGCGCTCCCGGCAGCACCTTCGTCGGATCCGGCTCCGTGAGCACGCCCGTGAGGCTCTGCTCGGGGCCGAAAGTACAGATGCGCTCGCGCATCACGCGACCTCCTTCAGGAGCGAGGTGATGGTCTGCAGGATGCGGTTGGACAGGAGCGCGGACTCCTGTCCGCCGCCTGCGCCACCTTCTTCCCGCACGACGTGGTGCTGGAAGGGCAGTCCTGTGGCCTCCAGGTGCTGCTGGAGGCGCTGGTACTCCGGCTTGGGCCCGGCGGCCACCAGGTGCGTGCGCGTCGAGGGCCACGCGGGCATCGCCGCAAGGTCCAGCGCCAGGATGTCCTCACGCAGGGGCCGGGGGAAGGCGAAGCCGAGCAGCTCCTCGCGCACCTCCAGCGGGCTGTCCACCTGGGGGAACAGGGTGCGGGCGGCCCGCCGGGTCTGGAGCAGCTCCAGCTCCTTCAGGTACGTGGCCCCCTCCACCAGCGGCTCCCAGAGCACGAGCCCCGCGGTGGACAGGCCCTCCGCCGCGGCGCGCACGGCGAGCGCCGCGCCCAGCCGCATGCCCACGAGCGCCACGCGCTGCACGCCCGTCATGTCCTGCAACTCGGCGACGGCCAGCCGGATGTCCTGGACCCAGGAGGCCACGCGGCCCTCGTGGACCTCTCCGGCGGAGTCTCCCGTGCCGTAGTAGTCGAAGCGGAAGACGTGGAAGCCTTCGCGCGCGAGCATTCCGGCCAGCTTCCGGAAGGCCCAGTGCGTCAGCATGTATTCCTGGGCGGCGGGATAACAGAGCACCACCCCGGTGGCGCGTTCAGCGCCCTGGGCGGGGTGGTGCATGCCGAAAAGCTGTCTTTCGGAGCTGCCGAAGAAGCAGGGCGTCACGGTGGGACCATTCTCCTCGAAGGGTCGCCGTGTCCTAGCGTCCCGGAATCTTTCCCTTCAGCTTATTGAACAAGCGTTGCGCCAGGGGAACAGAAGTCTCCGGGGTGGCAATCTTTGTCGGGGTGGCCGGCTGCTGCGTCGCGGTGGCCGCCGGGGCCACGGGCGTGAACTGCGACGCCACCTGCTCCAGCGTGTTGAGCAGCAGGGTGCGAGGGTGCAGCACCTGTCCCAGCTCCTTTTGCACGCGCATCACCACCTGGAACGACAGCAGCGAGTGCCCGCCGATGTTGAAGAAGTTGTCGTGCACGCCCACCTGCGCGATGCCGAGCACCTCCCGCCAGATGCGGGCCAACTGCTTCTCCATCTCCGTGCGGGGCGCGACGAACGCGTCCTCGGCGGGACGCGCGGCGCCGGCCGGAGGCGGCAGGGCCTTGCGGTCCACCTTGCCGTTGGGCGTGAGGGGCAGCGCCTCCAGCTCCACGAAGTGCTGCGGGACCATGTACTGCGGAAGCTGCGAGCGCAGGTGCTTGCGCAGCTCCGTGTCCGTGTACGCCTGTCCCGGCTTCGACACGAGGTACGCGACGAGGCGACGGTCGCCGGGCCGGTCCTCGCGCACGAGGGCGACGGCCTGGGCGAGAGAAGGGTGCGAAGCGAGCGCCGCCTCGACTTCACCCAATTCGATGCGGAAGCCGCGCAGCTTCACCTGCGAGTCATTGCGTCCCAGGTACTCGACGGTGCCGTCGGCAAGCCATCGAGCGAGGTCGCCGGTGCGGTACATGCGCTCGCCCTGGCGGAAGGGGTTGGGCAGGAAGCGCTCCTGCGTCAACTCCGGGCGGTGGAGGTAGCCCAGGGTGACGCCATCGCCGCCGATGTAGAGCTCACCCGCGACGCCGACGGGCACGGGGGCCAGGTGGGCGTCGAGCAGGTAGAGCTGGGTGTTGGCGATGGGGCGGCCGATGCGGATGGAGGAGAGGGGAGGCTGTACGCGCCAGGTGGTGGACCAGACGGTGGTCTCCGTGGGGCCGTACATGTTCCAGAGGCTGCCGACGCGGGCGAGGAGGGCCTCGGCCAGTTCGCGGGGCAGGGCCTCGCCACCGCAGAGGGCCTTGAAGCCCGGGCGGGGCTGCCAGCCGGCTTCCAACAGCAGGCGCCAGGTGGAGGGCGTGGCCTGCATGACGGTGACGCCTTGCGACTCCAGCGCGGCCTTCAACAGGGGCCCATCCGCCGCGGTGTCACGGGAGGCGAGGACGACCTGGGCACCTGTGGTGAGCGGGAGGAAGAGCTCCAGGACGGCGATGTCGAAGGAGAGGGTGGTGACGGCGAGCAGGACGTCCTGGGCGGTGAGGCCCGGGGCCTCCTGCATGGTGGCGAGGAAGTTCACCACCGCGCGGTGCGGGACACGCACGCCCTTGGGCTTGCCCGTCGAACCCGAGGTGTAGATGACGTACGCCACTTCCTCCGGCGAGACGGAGAGCGGCTCGGGGGCCGTGTCCGCCTGTGAGGTCGTGT
This sequence comes from Corallococcus terminator, assembly GCF_003611635.1. Taxonomy (GTDB): domain Bacteria; phylum Myxococcota; class Myxococcia; order Myxococcales; family Myxococcaceae; genus Corallococcus; species Corallococcus terminator. Next base: position 30,723 of record NZ_RAVZ01000050.1, read on the forward strand.
CCTCGACGAAGAGCGACTTCGCGGTGGTGGAGGGCAGGCTGCCCTGGAGCGCGCGCTGGGTGACGACGAGCGAGAGCTGCGCGTCCTCGACCATGAAGGAGAGGCGCTCGGGCGGGAAGCCTGGATCCAGCGGGACGTAGCCGGCTCCGGCCTGGAGGATGCCCAGCAGGCCGACGACCATGTCCGGTCCGCGCTCGGTGAAGAGACCGACGAGGCTGCCCGGAGTGACACCGGCCTGCTTGAGCGCGTGCGCCACCTGATGGCCACGCTGGACGAGCTGGCGGTAGGTGAGCGTCGTGGCGCCGGAGCGCAGGGCGACGGCGTCGGGGGTGGCCTCGGCCTGGGCGGCGACGAGGGTGTGGACGAAGGCTTCGCGGTTGAAGGGCTGGGTGGTGGCGTTCCAGTCCACCAGCACGCGCTGCTTCTCTGCTTCCGGCAGCAGCGGCAGGCGCGCGACGGGCACCTCCGCGTCCGACACCGCGGCGCGCAGCAGCGTGCGGATCTGTTCGAGCATGCGGACGACGGTGTCCCGCTCGAACAGGTCGGTGTTGTAGTCCATGCCGCCGACGATGCCGTGGGCCGTCTCCTTCACCCAGAAGCTCAGGTCCAGCGGCGTCGCGTGCGCGTGCACGTGCACCTGGCCGTAGGTGAGGCCTCCCAGGGTGTTGCCCCGGTTGCGCACGTCCTGGAAGGTGAAGAACGTCTGGAACAGCGGCGTGCGGCTCAGGTCGCGCTGCACACCCAACTGCTGGAGCAGCAGCTCGATGGGCATGTCCTGGTGGCCGAAGGCCTCCATGCACGTGGTGCGGACGCGGTCCAACAACTGCCGGAACGTCAGCTCCGGGCCCATCTGCGTGCGCAGCACGAGCGTGTTGACGAAGAAGCCGAGCAGGTCCTCCACCTCGGGATGCGAGCGACCCCGGATGGGCGTGCCCACCACCAGATCCTCCTGACCCGAGTAGCGGTGCAACAGCGTCTTGAAGGCCGTAAGCAGCACCATGTACAGCGTGGCGTTCGAATCGCGTCCCAGCTTCGTGAGCGCGTCGACCTCCGCCCCGGTGAGGACGAAGGGCTCGGTGCCGCCCTTGAGGCTCATCTGCGCGGGGCGCGGCTTGTCGGTGGGCAGCTCCAGCGCGGGCAGGTTCCCGGAGAGCTTCTGCCGCCAGTAGAGGGCCTGGCGCTCCAGCTCCTCACCCTGGAGCCAGTTGCGGTGCCACTCGGTGAAGTCCGCGTACTGGATGGGCAGGGCGGGGAGCTTGGGCTCCTTGCCCAACGTGAGCGCGGCGTAGAACACGTCCAGGTCACGCAGGAACACGTCGAACGACCACCCATCCCAGATGAGGTGATGGGGCATGAAGAAGAGGACGTGCTCGTGGGCCCCCATGCGGAACAGGGTGAGCCGGAACAGCGGCGGCGCGGTGATGGGGATGGACTCGTCCGCCAGCGCCTGGAGGCGGCGCAGCAGGTCCTCCTCGCGCAGGTTCGCGGGCACCGGCTCCAGGTCCACCGGCTCCAGGTCCACCGTCAGCGACGGAGCGATGTGCTGCACGGGCGTGCCTTCATCCCAGCGGACGAAGGTGCGCAGGGCGGAGTGACGCGCAAGCAACCTGTCGAAGCTGCCGCGCAGCGCGCCCACGTCCAGTTCCCCGTGGATGCGGAACGCCGCGGGCAGGTTGTAGACGGCGGTGCCCTGGTTGAGCTGCTCCAGGAACCACAGCCGCTGCTGCATCAGTGACAGCGGAGCGGGCGCCGTGCCCGCGCGCGGCGTGATGCGCTGGGCGGGGCTCGTGGCCCCGTCGTCACCGCGCACCAGCCGGGCCAGCTTCTCCACGGTGGGCGCTTCGAACATCCGGCGCAGCGTGAGGCTGACGTCCAGGGCGCGGCTCGCGCGCGTGAGGGCCTGCGAGGCCAGCAGGGAGTGTCCGCCCAGTCGGAAGAAGTCGGCCGTGACGCTCACCCGACGCAGGCCCAGCACGTCGGCGAAGATGTCCGCCAGCTTCTGCTCCGTCTCATCGCGGGGCGCGACGTACGCATCCTCGTGGATGCCCACCTGCGGCGACGGCAGCGCCTTGCGGTCCACCTTGCCGTTGGGCGTGAGCGGCAGCGCGGGCAGCGCCACGAAGTGCTGCGGCACCATGTACTCCGGCAGCCCCTGCTTGAGGTGCGCGCGGAGGGCTTCATCCGGAGGCGTCGTCTGGCCGGGACGCGCGATGAGGTACGCGACGAGGCGACGGTCGCCGGGCCGGTCCTCGCGCACGAGGGCGACGGCCTGGGCGAGAGAAGGGTGCGAAGCGAGCGCCGCTTCGACTTCACCCAATTCGATGCGGAAGCCGCGCAGCTTCACCTGCGAGTCATTGCGTCCCAGGTACTCGACGGTGCCGTCGGCGAGCCAGCGAGCGAGGTCGCCGGTGCGGTACATGCGCTCGCCCTGGCGGAAGGGGTTGGGCAGGAAGCGCTCCTGCGTCAACTCCGGGCGGTGGAGGTAGCCCAGGGTGACGCCGTCGCCGCCGATGTAGAGCTCGCCGGCGACGCCGACGGGCACGGGGGCCAGGTGGGCGTCGAGCAGGTAGAGCTGGGTGTTGGCGATGGGGCGGCCGATGCGGATGGAGGAGAGGGGAGGCTGCACGCGCCAGGTGGTGGACCAGACGGTGGTCTCGGTGGGGCCGTACATGTTCCAGAGGCTGCCGACGCGGGCGAGGAGGGCCTCGGCCAGTTCGCGGGGCAGGGCCTCGCCACCGCAGAGGGCCTTGAAGCCCGGGCGGGGCTGCCAGCCAGCCTCCAACAGCAGGCGCCAGGTGGAGGGCGTCGCCTGCATGACGGTGACGCCGTTGGACTCCAACGCGGCCTTGAGGAGCGCGCCGTCGGAAGCGGTCTCGCGCGAGGCGAGGACGACCTGGGCACCGGTGGTGAGCGGGAGGAAGAGCTCCAGGACGGCGATGTCGAAGGAGAGCGTGGTGACGGCGAGCAGGACGTCCTGAGCGGTGAGGCCCGGGGCTTCCTGCATGGTGGCGAGGAAGTTCACCACCGCGCGATGGGGCACGCGCACGCCCTTGGGCTTGCCCGTCGAACCCGAGGTGTAGATGACGTACGCCACTTCCTCCGGCGAGACGGAGGGCGCCGGGGGCGCGGACTCGGGCTGCGAGGCCGTGTCCTCCAGCAGGAGCGGCTTCACGGTGGTGGAGGGCAGGGCCGCCACCAACGACTGCTGCGTGAGGATGGTGGAGAGCTTCGCGTCCTCGACCATGAAGGAGAGGCGCTCGGGCGGGAAGCCCGGATCCAGAGGGACGTAGCCAGCACCGGCCTGGAGGATGCCCAGCAGGCCGACGACCATGTCCGGGCCACGCTCGGTGAAGAGGCCGACGAGGCTTCCGGGCGTGACACCGGCCTGCTTGAGCGCGTGCGCCACCTGATGGCCGCGCTGGACGAGCTGGCGGTAGGTGAGCGTCACGGCGCCAGAGCGCAAGGCGACGGCGTCAGGGGTGGCCTCGGCCTGGGCGGCGACGAGGGTGTGGACGAAGGCCTCGCGGTTGAAGGGCCGGGTGGTGGCGTTCCAGTCCACCAGCACGCGCTGCTTCTCCGCCTCTGGCAGCAGCGGCAGGCGCGCGACCGGGGTCTCCGCGTCGGCGATCACGCCCCGCAGCAATTCTTCGTAACATGACATCCAGCGGCGAACCGTGGAGCCCTCGAAGAGGTCGGTGTTGTACTGGCACTCCAGCACCACGCGGCCATGGGCCTCGGACGCGTTGATGAAGAGGTCGAAGTTCTCGAAGTGGCGCGGGTTGCTCGCCAGGGTGCAGGTGAGGCCATGGAACGAGAGCTGCTCACCCGTGACGGCCTGATCCACGTTGAACAGCACGTTGACCAGCGGCAGGCGGCTGGGGTCCCGGGGCAGCGCGAGCTGCTTGAGCAGCGTGCCGAACGTGTACTCCTGGTGCTCGTAGGCATCGAGCATCGTGGTGCGCAGTTGCTTGAGCACCTGCGTGAAGGGCGCCTCCGCGGACACGTTGCTGCGCAGGGGCAGCGCGTTCACGCAGTGCCCGACCAGGTTCTTCAGCCCGGCCACGGACTGACCCGCGGCGGGGATGGCGACCACCACGTCCTCCAGCCCGGTGAGCCGGTGCAGGAGCGCCTTGAAGCCCGCGAGCAGCGTGGTGAAGAAGCTGCCGCCATGGCGCGCGCCCACGCGCTTGAGCTGTTCGACGAGCGCCGGCTCCAGGACGTAGTCCTCGCGCCGGGAGCTGTACGTCTTCGACGGCGGCCGACGCTTGTCCAGCGGCAGTTCCAGCACCGGCAGCGTGCCGGAGAACTTCTGGAGCCAGTAGCGCTCGTGCTCCGCGTACTCCGCCGTCGTGGCCAACTGCTGCTGCGCGAGGGCGTAGTCGCTGAAGAGGGGCGCGGGGGTGATGTCCGGCTGCACCCGACGCACCTGCGCCGAGTAGAACGTCGCCAGGTCGCGCAACATCACCGCCATGGACCAGCCGTCGCACACGATGTGGTGCGCGGTCAGCGTCAGCAGGTGCTGATCCTCGGCGAGCCGCACGAGCCTCGGGCGCAGCAGGGGACCGGCCTCCAGGGGCAGCGGCGTCTCCACCTCGTGGGACACCAGCTCCCGGAGCCGGGCCTCGCGCTCGGAGGAGGGCAGCGCGTCCAGCTCCACCACGTCCATCATGACGGGCGTGGTGCGCGCCACGCACAACGTGAGGCCATCCGCGCTGAAGGTGCTGCGCAGCGCTTCGTGCTGCTCCACCATGTCCTGGAGCGCCGCGCGCAGGCTCTCGACGTTCAGCGGGCCCTGGAGCCGCACGGACATGGACTCGTTGAAGGCGCACGACGCGTCGGGGCCCATCTGCACGCCGGTCCACACCTCGCGCTGGGGCTCGGTGGACGGGACGGTGAGCTGAAGGGCAGGCCCGGCGAACGGATCGAAGTCGTCGGGAAGGTCCTGCGTCTCGGGCGTGGAGGGATTCGGGGTCTTCATCGGGTCTCGCTCAACTTGACGAACTTGCCGGGCTGCGACGGGTGCGGGACGAACCAGGCGGGGTTGCCCTGCGGATCACGTCCCAGGCGCGCGCCGGGTACCGGAGGCTGGTTGGCATCGAAGGCCACGGCCGCGGGGGCCTGCGTCTGACGGGCCGTGCCCGGCAGGAAGCCCGCGTCCTGCAACTCGGTGACGCTGTCCTGGAACGCGTTGATGAGGCGCTGGAGGTCCGCGTCCGTGTGGGCCGTGGTGAAGAAGCAGGGGAAGCCGTCCCAGATGTGGATGCCCTTGTCACGCAGCAGGCAGAACAGCAGGTCCCCGTGGGAGATGTCCGCCGTGACGAACGTCTTCCACAGCGACCCGAAGTGCTTGATGCGCAGGGGCGCGCCCACCTCGTCGAAGAACGCGTTGAGCGTGTTCGCCAGCGTGTCCGCCTTCGCGCTCACGCTGCGCTGCAGCTCCGGGCCCGCGGCCTTCATGTGCTCCAGCGCGGCCTTCGCGGCGGCGAGCGCCAGCGGGTGGCGCACGAAGGTGCCGGCGAAGTACGTCACGCCCACCGTGGGCACCGAGTCGTCACCGAACTGCCAGTGGCCGCCGTCCAGCGCGTCCATGAAGGGGCGCTTGCCCGCGATGACGCCAATGGGCATCCCGCCGCCCACGACCTTGCCGTAGGTCGCCACGTCCGCCTGCACGCCGAACACCGCCTGGGCGCCGCCCGGGTGCATGCGGAAGCCGGTGATGACCTCGTCGAAGATGTAGACGGAGCCGGACTTCTGGGTGAGGTCGCGCAACTGGTGCAGGAACTCGCGCGGCTGGAAGTCGGGACGCCGGCTCTGCACCGGCTCCACCATGATGGCGGCCAGCGAGTCCGCGCGCTGGCGCAGGATTTCGAGCGTCTCCGGCGTGCCGTAGTCCAGCACCAGCACGTCCTGCACCGCGCCCGCCATGATGCCCGGGGCGGCCGGCACGGTGCGCAGGCTCTTGGTGCCGCGCACCAGCACCTCGTCGAAGATGCCGTGGTAGCTGCCGGCGAAGATGGCCACCGTGCTGCGGCCGGTGACGGTGCGCGCGATGCGCAGCGCCCCCATCACCGCCTCGGAGCCGGTGTTGCAGAGGGCCGCGCGGTCCGCGCCGGTGAACTCACAGACGAGCTTCGCCACCTCACCCGCGAGCGGGTGCATGGGCCCCAGCTCGTAGCCGTCGTCCACCTGCTTGCGCACCGCCTGGGTGATGAAGTCCGGCGCGTGGCCGAACATCACGGAGCCGAAGCCGTTGAGCGCGTCCAGGTACTGGTTGCCGTCCACGTCCCAGAGCTGCGAGCCCTTGGAGCGGTTCACCGCCAGCGGGTAGATGAGCTCCTTGAGCAGCGGCCGGAAGCCCGTCACCACGCGCGGGTCGGACAACTGGCTCCGGTTCTCCTGGGCCGCGCGCTTGGATCCCTGCGTCTTCGCGTTGTAGCGGCGGGTGAAGTCCTCCAGGAACGTCTGCTGGCGGGGCGTGAGCGCATCCTTCGGCGCGAGGCTGATGCGCGCGATGGCGCCGAAGGCCTTCTTCACGTCGTACTTCACCGGGCCCTTCAGCTCGGCCTCGTCCGCCGGGGCGGCGACGGGCGCGGTGGCGGCAGGAGCCTCCGGGGCCACGGCCACCGGCGCGGGCTGGAGCTGCACGGGCGCGGGCTGGAGCTGCACGGGCGCGGGCTGGAGCTGCACGGGCGCCGGGGCGGCCACGGCGGCGGGCTGGCCGGACAGGATGGCGAGCTGCTGGGTCATCAGCCGCAGTTGCTGTTCGATGACGGCCTGGAGCGTGCCAACGGGCGCGGACGGACCCTGCGCCTGGACCTGGAACACGGGGGCGCTGGCGACCGGCGCGGCGGCGACGTGCTGCTGCGCGAGGATGTTCGCGGCGAGCTGCGCGGGGGCGCTCGGCGCGGCGGCGGCCACGGGAGCGGGAGCGGCCTCCGGGGGCATCCGGCCGTCGAGGAACGCGGCGAGGTCGCCGAGCGACGGCACCTCTTCCAGGAGCTGCCGGAAGGTGACCTTCACGCCGAACTGCTTCTGCACCGCGAGCGCCGCCTGCGTGAGCACCAGCGAGTCGAGCCCCAGCTCCAGGAAGCTCGCGCCCGCGTCGGCATCGCCGAGCTCCAGGCCGCTGAGTTCCTCGAACAGGTTGCGCAGGGTGGGGATGAGACG
>NZ_RAVZ01000510.1 GCF_003611635.1 Corallococcus terminator
CCCCTGGAGAATCCGGTGACGAGGTCGGGCCCCTGCTCTACGCCTTTCCCGGCCGCTACTACGCCGTCGCCGCAAGCTGCGTGCTGGGGCTCCAGGGCGTCCTGTGGTGGGTGACCCGATGATGGCCCCGCCCCCACGTCCTTCGTCCGCAGCCCCGGCGGCGCCCGCCGCGCCGGGCATCGAGTCCGCGCCGAAGGTGCTCCAGGAGATGCAGCGCCTCATCGACGAGCGCTTCGGCACCGGGCGCGCCGGCATGGGTCCTTTTCTGGAAGAGCTGGAACAGGGACTGGCCGTGCTCCTGCCGGGCCCCGGGGATGCGCGATTGGCGCCGGAGGCGCAGCAGGCCTCGCGCGCGGAGCTCACGAGCACGTTGGACACGCTGGAGGACGTCCTGGAGGCATTTCACCGCTCCGGACGGGCCCGGAACGTCACGGGATGGGGAGAGCGCTGAGCCATGGAGGTGTTCCGCAAACTGACGTCGTTCCTTCCGCCCGCGTGGAAGCCGTGGGTGCTGCTGGCCCTCGCGCTGCTGGCCCTGGGCGTGCCGCTGCTGGTGTGGCTGCGCAAGCGCAAGGCCGCGCCCGCTGAATCCGGCCCCGTGCCCATGGCGCGCAACCGGCTGCGGCAGGTGCGCCAGAAGTTCCTGGCGGGCCTGCCCCTGCGCCATCGCGTGGCGGTGGGCGACCTGCCGGGCGTGGTGGTGATGGGGCCCGCGGGCGCGGGCAAGTCGCGGCTCATCGAGCTGGACATGGACTGGAAGCGGCAGGCGCGGCAGTTCCTGCCCAGCCTCCTCACGGACTCGCTGCTCCAGGTGTACCTGGGCGCGGATGCCGTGGCCCTGGAGGTGTCCGCGCAGCTCCTGGAGGATGAATCCAAGGAGGCGGGCGAGTCCCTGCGCCGGCTGTGGAAGGACAGCTTCGGCCACGGTCAGCAGGCGCTCGCGGTGCTGGTGCTGGACGCGCGCTGGCTGTCGGACACGCCTCCGGACGAGGTCCGCCGGGCAGCGCAGCTCCTGCGCGGCAAGCTCAACCTGTTGGCCGAAGTGCGAGGGGGCGCGCTGGAGACGCGCGTGTGCCTGACGCACCTGGATGAGCGGGAGGGCTACGGGGACTTCGCGCGGCTGTTGCGCGCGCACCACGTGCCGCTGCGCTTCCCCCTGCCGGAGCCCGGCCAGGAGAAGCAGTTGTCCACGCTGCTCAAGTCACAGGAGCAGTACCTGGCGCTGGGACTGACGGCCCTGCCCGTGGAGTCCTTCGAGCGGCTGGAGCGCTTCTATTCGGAAGGCCATCAGCCCTTCGAGGCGCTGGCGCGCTTCGTGGCGGCGCTGATGGATGGCCAGACGCTGGCGTACGCGCCCCGGCTGACGACGGTGTCCCTGTCCTCCGCGGACGCGGACGCCCGAGACCCGGGTGTGTTGTCGGTGTCCACCGAGGCCAGCGCGGCGAGGGCCGTGCGTCAGCGCTACCTGCACACGCACCTGCGCCGCGCGGTGCTGCTGGGGCTCGCGTGCGCGCTGCCACTGGGGGCGGCCTACGGCCACTTCACGTGGAGGCTGGGGCAGGCCCGGGCGCGGGTGGTGCGCTTCGAGGAGACGGTGCAGCGCATGCGCGACCAGGGCCAGGAGGTGTCCGGGGGCGTGGTGCAGGATCAGGTGCTCGCGGCCGGCCAGTCACTGGACGTGCTGTGGCGGGCGATGGGGACCTGGCCGCTGTTGCGCTACAGCTTCACCGACGCGCGCGAGGACCTGCGTCAACGCCTGGCCCGGGGCATCCGCGAGGCGCACGTGCGGCCCGCGCTGGAGAAGTGCCACCGTCAGCCGGAGACGTGCCGGCCCGAGCAGGTCATCTACCTGCTGGCCACGCTGCACGGCTCGCGCGAGGAGGCGCTGGGACAGTTGGTGCTCGCGAGCCTGAAGTCCCGCCCCACGTGGAGCTTCATCCCGGAGGCCAGCCAGCCGCCGACCGCCGGGGAGGCCGCCTCGTTGGATGAGGGGCGCTCGTGGGTGTCGGCTGTGGGGCTGAGCGAGTCGCTGGTCGCGGACTACGTGCTGATGAGCGACCCGCCCTGGAAGGCGCCGGAGACGCCGGAGTCGGACTGGGCGCGCTGGCCCTTCCCGGAGCCGCTCACGCTGGAGGCGCAGCTTTCGCCGTGGCAGTCGCACCTGAAGCGGTTGCAGGACCTGTTGCAGAACCGGTCCGTGGAGCCGCAGGTGCTGGAGCGGCTGGACGCGGACCTGGAGTCCATGCAGGACGAGCGGCGGAGGTTGCAGGCGCTGCTGGACGACAGCGCGCGCTTCAGCAGCCTGCCGCGCGCGCTGGAGCTGCTGGCCGCCTCCGAGGCGCGCGTGGACACCAGCCGCTTCCGGGGCATCCCCTCCACGCTCAAGACGGTGGCGTGGATGAACGACCACCGCGAGGTGCTCTCCAACATCCTGCGCATGGAGGAAGAGGCCTACCTGGGCGTGAAGGCGGTGCAGAAGTTGAGCGTGGCGGAGCTGCTGGTGCGCGACGGCCTGTGGCTGCCGGGCAGCGGGCCGGCGGTGCTCCAGGCGACGGTGCTCCAGAGCACCTTCGAGTTCCGTCCCAAGGACGGCTCCAGGCTCCTGCACCAGGCGCTGCTGCGCTACCACGAGAAGACGGGGCGCATGCCCTTCGGCACGGTGATGCCGGGCGACGACGCGCTCGCCTCTCGCGGGGGTGTGGGGCTGGCCGCGGACCGGCTGGAGTTCGACACGCGGCTGCGTCCGCTGGTGGATGAGTTCACCCAGCGCATCAAGGGCTCCGGCCTGTCGGTGGAGGAGGCGTCCCAGCGCCAGGAGCACGTGCGCCGCAAGGTGAACCAGTTCGCGCACCAGTACCGGAACCGCCTGTTCCAGCGCGTGTCGACCTACCGCTTCCAGGCGGTGGTGCCCGCGCTCCTGACGGAGGAGCTGTCGCGCCTCACCCAGCCCTCCTCGGAGCTGGTGGACATGCTGCGCGACGTGTCCCAGGGCGTGGCGCTGGAGCCGCTGGACGGGCCCTTCTACGAATCGCTGCGCAACGCGGTGGCGCCGTTCAAGCCCATCGCCACGGTGATGAAACCGGATGACAGCGGCAACTATGTGGCGCTCAACCCTTACCGCGCGCTGGTGGCCCAGTTGGCGGACGAACTGAACGCGGTGCCCCGTCAGAGCGTGGTGCCGGCGGAGGCGACCGCGTCACTCACCGGGGCCGTGGCGGGCGCACCGCTTCCGCCCAACGGGGCCGCGCGGTTGCCGGAGCTGCTGACGCCGCTGGGTCGCCTGGCCTTCGCGATGATGCTGGAGGACGACACGTCGTACCTGCACAAGGTGGACGCGTGGTTGGATCAGCAGGGGCTGATTGGTGAGCTGCGCCAGCCCTTCCGCCAACCGTTCCTCGCGGTCAAGGAGCTGGGCCAGCGGGAGATTGAACGGACGCTGGAGCGGCAGTGGGCGGATGCGTCCGGGCGGCTCTTGCGGCCGCTGCTGGGGCGCTATCCCTTCGCGCCGGACGCGTCGCAGGAAGTGGAGCCGGGAGACCTGGAGATATTGCGCCGGCAGGACGGCGCGTTCTGGGACTTCGTCACGCGGGTGCTGTCGCCGGTGTGCGAGGAGCGAGGCACGGAGTGGGTGCCGCGCGGCGCGCTCCAGTCGCGGCTCACGCTACCGCCGGGGATGCTGCCCACGTTGGGTCGGCTGTCACGGTTGGCCCGAGTGCTGTGGGACAACGAAGGAAGGCCCCGGCCGCTGTTGTTGCAGGTGATGCCGCTGCCGCTGCCGAAGGCGCCCACGCCGGGCAGCTTCGTGACGTTGGGCTCGCTCAAGTGCGGCAAGACGACCTTCCTGGCCTACAACCAGAGTCCGTCGTGGCAGGAGTTCCCGCTGGCGTGGTGGGACCAGCAGACGGCGTCGCTGATGCTGGAGGTGCGCGCGCCCGCGGATCAGTCGGTGCAGTACGCGTCGCTGGAGAAGTCCCGTTCGGCGTGGAGCTGCTTCCGGCTGCTGGAGTCGTCACAGGCCACGGGAGAGCAGCAGCACCGGCAGTGGTCTCTGCGAGCACGTGGCGGCGCGTCCATGGATGGGGTGATGGAGCTGCGCTTTGGCATCAAGGGTGAACCCTGGACCCCCTTCCGAGAGGTGCCGCGATGAGACTGCTGGCGAGATGCATTCCGGCGGCGCTGTGCCTGTTGACCGGATGTCAGGCGAGCACGCTCCATTTGAGTGTGAAGGCACCGTCGGGCACCAACCAGGGCCGTCCGCTCTACATGCTGGTGCGCAAGGTGGATCCGAAGCAGTTCGCCATCGAGTCCTATGGCGAGGTCTCCGCGCGCGTCTTCCAACCGGACGCGGACGTGTTGCTGTCCGCGCTCATCTACCCGGGCACGCTCCAGCGCATGAAGGTGCCGCTGCCGGACGGAGCCCCGGTGGCGGTGTCCTTCCTGTTCACCGCGCCGGACGGCACCTGGCAGCAGTTCGTCAACGCGCCCGCGCCCGGCTCGTTGGACATCGAGTTGCTCGAAGGGCGCATCCGCACCGGCACGCAGCCCGCGGAGCCCCGCGAACCCGGGGGCGATGACGCCTCGAAGCCCCCC
>NZ_RAVZ01000511.1 GCF_003611635.1 Corallococcus terminator
GGCCTCGAACGCTTCCGCGACGCACGCCCACTCCGGCTTCGCCACCTGCTTCGCCATGCCCACCAGCGTCCGCCGCGCACCGCTACGCCGGCAATCCCTCACCGCACGTCGTTGGCCGGACGGTTACGGCCTTCCGCTCCCGCAGCGCCTTGCACGGGTCGTCTTCCGGCATCGCGGGAGTGAACCAGACGTAGTCGTAGGGCAGGGACGCGGCGTCCACGAGCGCCGCGTAGTCCTGGGGCCTCAGGGCCTCCGGTGAGACCTCCAGGAGCGCCACGCTCAGCACCTTCGCGTCCGGGTCCCGGCGCCTCAAGTGCGCAGGGACCGCCCGGTCCTTGCGCACGTGGCCGTTGCCGGTGATGAGCAGCGCTCCGTTGCCCACGGACAGGCCCAGCATTTGGTCCGCCATCATCGCGTCGCGGGCTCGCTGGGCCAGGGCCATGGGTTCCAGCATCTCCTGGGGCAGGTGTCCGCAGTGGGAGCGGTCCAGTTCCTCGCGGACCGCCTTCGCTTCGGCTTCGGGGACGGGGGCGTCCAACTGCAACCGGGTGCGCAGCTCCACGGGCAGGGCCTCCGGGCCCTTCATCACCAGCTCGCGCACCTGGGCGCGGGGCAGGTTGGCGGCGACGATGGGCAGTTGCGCTTCGAGGCCCGCGTTGAACACCGGGGCGTAGAGGCTGAAGGCGGGCCAGCCGCTGTTGGCCCAGTCCAGGGCCTGGGCCAGCGCTTCGGCGTCACCCGGGTTCTTCTTCAGGGATGCGGCCACCGTGGACCATTGGGAGACATCCAGCATCTCGAACGCGAGCGCCGGACGCCGGCCCGCGTAGACCGTTGCCCGCACCAGTTCCGCCTGGAGCCGGTGGTGGTCCGGATGATCATGCCGCTCTCCCAGGAGGACGTACTGCGTGGAGAACACCGCCTTGCGCAGGGCCTCCTCGTCCACGAACCTTCCGCCCACCACATCCCAGATGCGGCCCACCAGCGGGTGGTCCTGATGCTGCGTAGCGGTCCAGGTGCTGGAGGGTGCAGGAGGTGCATCGTTCTTCACGGGGACCTGTTTGCTGGCACAGCCTGCGAACATCAGGAGGGCGGCAAGGATGGATGGAGCACGTGTCATCCTCCCATCCAAGCCGGGATGCGCCGCGATTACCTCCCTGAAAATGACTGGGCCCGCGCTCCCGAACAGAAGGAGGCGGACCCAACTTCATGTCCTGCGGAAAAGCCCGGCTCTACTTCGCAATGCGAGACAGGACAACTGACACCCGGATTGCTGCCTCAGCGAGGCTGCGCGCATGGAGGTTAGCGAGCGACGACCGTATACCAGCCGTTGCAGCTCATGAGGGACTGACCGCTACCGATGCAGGCGCGGACGGACAAGATTGTGCCGGAAGCAAAGGAGAGGTTGAGGGGGGGACCATTGCCGACACCAGTTCGATTCCAGAGGGTAAAGATCTGACCGTTGAAATTGAGCTGGGCCACGGCTGCGAGGCCATCCGCTGAATTGTCCCTGGCATAGAGATTGTCATCATCCGTGAAGAGCGCATCGGAGGCTCCACCCGGGCCTGGAATGACGTCGGTCGCGAACGCCGAAACGGGCCTGTCCGTGTCCTCCGTCGTCGGTCCCTGCGTGTCCGGCGTCTCCTGACCCTGGGTGGGCGCCTCATCCCCGGGCTGCCCACCGCATCCGAAAAGCAGACCGCACAACGACAGCGTCAGCGCGAACTTCGAACCAGACATGGAGTTCTTCCCTTTCATGAGCGCGGGATGTCGCTCATGGGAAAGAGTTAGGAATCGATTCCATGTCTGTCAAGCAAGGCAGGTTTTTCTTGTCTGTGTCTGTTCGCTGACAAAGACAGGGCCCGCGCTCCAGACAGAAGGAGGCGGGCCCGCGTGCTGCGATTGGCTGTCTGTGGACGGCAGGGACTACTTGGAGTCCACGACCAGCACCATCCACCGGTCGGTGCCGTGGTCGATGCGCACGTTGGAGGCGCCGGCCTCCTGGAGCTGCTGCACGATGCGCTCCAGGAACTGGAGGTGCTCCTGTGGCGCGTCCACGAACACGTTGCGCGAGCCCGGGCCCTTGGCCTTGGGCTTCTTCGCGGGCGCCGAACCGTTGAGCAGCTCCGGCGTGGCCGCGGACTTCAGGAGCGCGCCGGCGTCCTCCACCGTCACCTCGGGACGCTCATCCTGGACCTCGACTTCGGGCTCCTTGGGCGCGGGCGTGCTGGGGCTGGAAGACAGGTCCTTCTTCGCCTGCTCGCGCAGTTCGTTGAAGGTGCGCAGGTTGATGGTCGCGCCGAACCGGTCCTTGAAGCTCTCCAGGGCGTCCTGGCGGCTCAGGTCGGGCTGGGTGCGGAAGAGGTCGAGCAGGAACGCGTGGCGCTCCTGCGACTGCTCCTGGGAGGTCCTGGGCATGGGTGTGTGGCTCCGACGGTGTTGGGTGCTTGGAAGGCGGCGCACCCTATACCCGAGCCACCCCCCCGAGCGAAAGCCGAGGGCTACTGCCGTCCGCGCGGGCCCGGACGCGGCGTGCGTCCTCCGCTGCGCCCCGACGGGCGCGGCTGCACCGGGCGCGGCCACGCGTTCGTCGCGAGCCCCTGCTCCTCCCCGGCGCCGTCCCCCGTGCGGCGCAGGCGCGCGGCCTCCGCGGCGGACTCCGGGGGCACCAGGGCATGGGGACCCCGGCCGATGAGGTCCGCGCGGCCGGCGAGCCGCAGCGCTTCACGCGCCAGCGGCCAGTGCTCCGGGTTCCAGTAGAGCAGGAGCGCCTTCTGCAGCCGTTTTTCGCGCAGGCCCTTCGCCGTGTACACGGGCTCCATCTTCAGCGGGTCCAGGCCCGTGTAGTACATGGCCGTCGCTACCGACATGGGCGTGGGGATGAAGTCCTGCACCTGCCGGGGCCGCTTGCCCTTCTCCTTCAGCCACTGGGCCAGCATCACCATGTCCTCCAGCGTGGACCCGGGGTGCCCGCTGATGAAGTAGGCGATGTCGTACTGCTCCTTGCCCGCGTCTTCGCTCGCGCACGCGAACATGTGCTGGAAGCGCTCGAAGCTCTCGATGCCGGGCTTCTTCATCTTCTCCAGCACGCGCGGCGACACGTGCTCGGGCGCCACCGACAGTTGGCCTCCCACGTGGTGCGCCGCCAGCTCCTTCACGTACTCCGGCGAAAGCTCCGCCAGGTCGTAGCGCACACCGCTCGCGATGAAGACGTGCTTGATGCCTTCCTCCTGGCGCACCTGCCGCATCAGGTCGATGAGCGGCCCGTGGTCCGTCTGGAGGTTCTCGCAGACGCCCGGGTGCACGCACGACAGCTTGCGGCACTTGCTTTCGATGACCTCGCTCTTGCACTTGAGCTTGTACATGTTGGCCGTGGGGCCACCCAGGTCGGTGATGGTGCCCCGGAAGTCACCCATGCGCCGCACCGCGCGCACTTCGCGCAGCACGCTCTGGGCGGAGCGGCTCTGGATGACGCGGCCCTCGTGCTCGGTGATGGAGCAGAAGGTGCAGCCGCCGAAGCACCCGCGCATCAGCACCACCGAGTGCTTCACCGTCTCGTAGGCGGGGATGGGCTCGGAGTACATCGGGTGCGGCACGCGGTTGAGCTTCAGGTCGTACAGCTCATCCATCGCGACCGTGGCGGTGTCGTCGGGCTTCATGCCGGCGCCATCCTCCAGCGGCCGGGCGGGCGGGTTCATGTAGATGGCCCGGTTGCCGTGGCGCTGCGCGATGGCGCGCGCGTTGCCGGGGTTGGTCTCCATCTGGAAGTCGCGGCTCATCACCGCGAAGGCGCGCGTGTCCGCCACCACCTCCTCATAGGAGGGCAGCACCACCACCTTCTCGCGGTCCGCGGCCCGCTTCGCCGGGTCCGCCTCCAGGAGCTTCATCGCCGCGTCGTTGATGAGGTGCGCGGTGCCCCGGATGTCCTTCAGGTCCTCGATGCGCTCGCCCCGGTTGAGCCGGTCCGCGATCTCCCAGATGGGCCGCTCGCCCATGCCGAACACCAGCAGGTCCGCCTTGGCGTCGAAGAGGATGGAGCGGCGCACCTTCTCGCTCCAGTAGTCGAAGTGCGCGATGCGGCGCAGGCTGGCCTCGATGCCGCCCAGCACCACGGGTGCGTCCGGGAAGGCCTCGCGGCAGCGCTGCGCATAGACGATGGACGCGCGGTCCGGCCGGCAGTTGGTGCGCCCGCCCGGGCTGTACTGGTCCTCCGAACGGTTCTTCTTCTGGGCCGTCAGCCGGTTGAGCATCGAGTCCAGGTTGCCCGCCGCCACCCCGAAGAAGAGCCGGGGCTTGCCCAGCGCCTTGAAGGGCTCCGCCGAGTGCCAGTCCGGCTGCGGGATGATGCCCACCTTGAAGCCCCGCCCCTCCAGGAAGCGCGCGATGAGCACCGGGCCGAACGCCGGGTGGTCCACGTAGGCGTCGCCGCTCACGATGATGATGTCGCACTGCTCCCACCCCCGTGCCTGCATGTCGGCGCGGGTGACGGGAAGGAACGGGTGGGCGTAGCGAGGGGTGACTGAGGCCATGGGGTCCTCCCCAATAAAGTGGGGCGGGGCCACCCAACCCCATCGGGCAGGGCTCTGTCCACT
>NZ_RAVZ01000512.1 GCF_003611635.1 Corallococcus terminator
GGGGAGGGGGCGCCCTGTCTGTCGGTGCTCGGGCCCTGGCCCCGGGCCGTCCGGGCGGAGGCGTGATAAAGGGCCGGCGTGCGTTCCTTCTGTGTCCGTTGCCTGCGTCCCGAGAGCGCGTGTTACTGCGCGCACGTTCCCCAACTGGAGACGCGCACGCGCGTGGTGTTCCTCCAGCATCCCCGGGAGCGGCGCGTGGCCATTGGCACGGCGCGCATGGCGCACCTGTCGCTGCCCAACTCCGAGCTGCACCGGGGCGTGGACTTCACCGGCCATGCCCGGCTGGAGGAGCTGGCCCGGCACCCGGAGCGCGTCGCGGTGCTCTTCCCTGGCGAAGACGCCATCTCCGTGGAGGATGCCCAGGCGAACCCGCCGGAGACGCTCATCGTCGTGGACGGCACCTGGCCGCAGGCGAAGAAGGTGGTGATGCGCAACCCGCTGCTCGCCAGCTTGCCGCGCATCGGCTTCGTGCCGCGCCGCCCGAGCAACTACCGCATCCGCGCCGAGCCCGCCGACCACTGCGTCTCCACCATCGAGGCGGTGGCGGAGATATTGGGACAGCTCGAAGGCCGCCCGGAGCACTTCGACCGGATGCTGGGCGCGTTCGAGTTCATGGTGGACACGCAGTTGGAGCGGCAGGAGACGCGCTCGGGGCCGGGCCGCCGCCGCATCTACAAGGGCGAGTGGCGCCCGCCGCTGGAGCTGCGCTCGCTGGCGGAGGCCTCCGAACGGCTGGTGCTCTTCTACGCGGAGGCCAACGCGCACCCGCTGGAGGCGGACATCCCGCCGGAGCTGGTGCACCTGGTCGCGCGCCGGCTCTCCACCGGGGAGCGCTTCGAGGCGGTCATCGCCCCGGAGCAGCCGCTGGCCTACAGCACGCCGCTGCACGTGGAGCTGCCGGAGGAAGCGCTGCGCGCGGGGGAGCCCCGTGCGGAGGCGCTGGCCCGCTTCGAGGCGTTCCTGCGCCCGGAGGATGAGCTGACGGTGTGGACCACCTTCGCGTTGGATCTGCTGTGGAGTGGTGGCCTGTCGCGCAAGTCAGCGCGCAACGTGCGGCTCGCCACGGCGCGGGCGCTCAAGGGCAAGGCGGGTGGGGTGGAGCAGGCGGTGGAGATGCTCGAGGCTCCGGCGGTGACGCCGTGGGCGCAGGGCCGCGCGGGCCGCCGCATCGCCGCGCTGGAGTCCGTGGTGCGGGAGCTGGTGGCCCGGGGCCTGGCGACGCAGCCTCCCGCGCGTCTGCCTCGCACCGGCACGGAAGGCTGAGCCGTCGCTACTGGCCCAGGCGCGCGGTGCCCACGCGGGCGCCCAGCGTCGTCGAACCGGCGCGCCACGGCCGGGCCTGCTCGCGCACCCACCGACCCAGGCGGGCGATGAGGTAGCAGCCGACCAGCAGCGCCACGGACACGCCCAGCGCCGCCGCGATGCCCAGCCGGGGCCCGATGCGCTGGGAGAGGCCGGCGATGTCCGCCCAGCCGTACACCATCGGCAGGTGCAGCACGTACAGCCACAACGACAGCCGGCCCAGCGGCGCCAGCAGCCCGCTCAACCGCTGCGGCAGCAGGTTCACCACGCCCAGCACCAGCAGGCCCTGCGCCACCCGGTACATCACCATCGTGGGGCTGTTGGGCGTCCACTCGATGGGCACCCAGCGCGTGAGCGCCAAGAGCCCCCCGCCCAGTGCGAGGAGCGCGAGCCCCTGCGGCCAACCCGGCTTCAACAGGTGCAGCGCGTGCGCGGCGAAGGCGCCCGCGAAGAAGAAGCCCGCCCACGGGAAGAACGGGAAGCGGCTGCCCTCGCCATTGCCAATGAACTGCTGCAAGGGCACCGGCAGGTGCGCACCCGCCTGCCACATCACCGCGCTCGCCAGGGGGATGCCCGCCGCCAGTCCGCCCAGGAGGAGCGCCCGCGCGCCCAGGTTCGGCGTCAGCACCAGCGCGAACGCGCCCAAGAGCAGCGAGGCCCCGATGCACTGGAGCGCGTCGAACTGGAACACCTTGGCCAGCATGGCGTCGGAGTAGCCCAGGTCGCGCACCGCGCCCCAGCCCGGCCAGTGCAGCAGGTACCCCAGGAACAACAGCAGCAGCGCCCGGCGGAACCGCCGCCCGAAGGAGTCCTTCGCCGCGCCGGGCCGGGCGCCCAGCGCCATCACCACCGCCCAGCCGCTCACCAGCAGGAACAGCGGCGCGGTGATGCCCCGAAGCTCCCAGTAGCGCTGGACCCACGGGTGGTCGCGCAGCGCGGGCGCGAGCAGCGCATCCAGCGTGTGTCCCATCACCATGGCAACGACAGCCAGACCCCGCGCACCATCGAGCGCGGGGTGTCGGGTTTGCCGGAAGCTGAGCGAGGGGCCGAGTCCGTTCAAAGCGCTCAAGAGCATATGCCCACCTGCGGGCCTCGTCTCCAAAACGCACCAACCGTGAGGGTTGGCAGGCTTCAAATCCGCCCCGCATTTCACTCGGGGAGAAGGTCGCGCGTCCGCCCGGGGATGCTACAGGATGGATGCATGTCCCCGCGCACCGCCCTCGCCTCCGCCCTCGCGCTCCTCGTCGCCCCGGCTTCCGCTGTCGCCCAGGCGGGGGATGACTGGTTTGGCCCCGACAAACCCAAGCACTTCGCGGCGTGCTTCGCCGCCACCGGGGTGGGCTACGGCGCGGGCGCGCTTGTCTTCGACACACCAGGAGCGAGGGCGCTCACCGGCGTGGGAGTAGGGCTGGGCGTGGGGGTCGCCAAGGAGGTGTATGACCGCGCACGCGGCAGCGTCTTCTCCGTGAAGGACCTGGCGTGGGACACCGCCGGCACGGCCACCGGTCTACTGGCCGCGTTCCTCGTGGACCGTTTCATCACCGAGGTGCTGCTGCCCCCGCCCCGGAGCGTCGCCGTCGTTCGCGGGAGCGGCGGGGGCTGGCGGCGCGTCGGCACGGGCGCGGCGCTCCACGAATTTCAGCAGCAGGTCGCGTTGCAGGCGCGGCTCCACCAGCAGCAGGCGGCCTTCGGGATCGTCGGTGTCGGAGACGAGCACGGTGACCTGCTGGCGGGGGCACTGGCTCATGCACCCGGTGGGCGTGACGCGGACCTGCCCGGCGAGGCCGCGGCCGGCCAGCTCCCCCTGGAGCCAGCGCGGCAGGTCCTGCCCTCCACTCCGGGCGCACTTCGTCAGGCATTTGCGGCAGACGAGCACGTCCACCTCGCGCCCCTTGCCGCCCGCGTCGTCCTGCATCCGTCGTCCTCCCTGGCCTTCGCTTCCAGCCCGGACTTCCGCTTCCAGGCGGATGCCCCGGTCCGGGGCCCCGGCACTCCGCCAGGACCGTGGATGAAGTGAAGGGGTAGCAGCGTGGGGCTTGTTCCGCAGGGACCGGGAGTCCCGCCCGCCGGGCCGCTGTCCGGGCAGGCTCTGGACTGATGGGAACGGATAGCCCGGGTGCGGGGTGCGGCGTCTTGCCTCGGGGCGTCAGGCGCGGGGCGCTGCTACGGTGCGCCCGCGCTGTGTCGCTCGCGGAAGGCTCCCCCCACATGCTGCGAAATCGACTGCTCCCGTGGTTCACCCTGTCGGCCCTGGGCCTTGGTGCGCTCGCCGGTTGTGAGCGCTCCCCCGACGCGCCCGTGGCGGCCCCGTCCGCGCCCGCCGTCGCCGCCGTGAAGCCGCCCGCGCCGCCGGCCGTGCCGGATGCCACCGCAGTGGCGAAGCTGGCCTCGCACTTCTTCCAGGCCCCGCGCGGGGAAGCGCCGCTGCCCGCGGACACCGAGGCGCAGGTGGCCCTGGGCCGCATGCTCTTCCACGAGCCCCGGCTGTCGAAGAACCACGACGTGTCGTGCAACACCTGCCACGGGCTGGACACCTTCGGCGTGGACAACAAGGCGCTGTCGGATGGGCACCGGGGGCAGAAGGGCAGCCGCAACTCGCCCACCGTCTACAACGCTGCCCGCCACATCGCGCAGTTCTGGGACGGCCGCGCCGCCACGCTGGAGGCCCAGGCCGAAGGTCCGATGATGAACCCGGTGGAGATGGCCATGCCCGGCGCGAAGCACGTCGAGGCCACGCTGTCCTCCATGCCCGAGTACACCGCTCGCTTCCGCGCCGCCTTCCCCAAGGAGCGCAAGCCGGTGACGCTCTCTCACGCCGCCAAGGCCCTGGCCGCCTTCGAGCGCACGCTCACCACGCCGTCGCGCTTCGACCGTTTCCTCGCGGGCGAGCACGCGGCCCTCACTTCTTCCGAGCAGCGCGGCCTGGAGGCCTTCGTCACCACCGGCTGCACCACCTGCCACAACGGCCCGGCGGTGGGCGGCACGTCGTTCCAGAAGCTGGGGCTGGTGGAGGAGTACCCGAAGCTCACCGACGCGGGCCGCTTCGACGCGACGAAGAACGAGGATGACCGGGGCTACTTCCGCGTGCCCACGCTGCGCAACGTGGAGAAGACGGGGCCGTACCTGCACGACGGCAGCGTGCAGGACCTGCCCACCATGGTGCGGCTGATGGGGCGCTACCAGTTGGGGCGCACGCTGAAGGACGGCGAGGTGGACGACCTGGTGGCGTTCCTCAAGAGCCTCACCGGCGAGCTGCCCCCCGCCGAGCGCATCTC
>NZ_RAVZ01000513.1 GCF_003611635.1 Corallococcus terminator
GGCCAGTACGTCATCGCGGACGGGCCGCTGGACACGGTGCCGGTGTGGCTGCGGGCTGGTGGAGCGGTGGCGCTGACACGGCCGGCGATGCACACCACGGACGCGAACTGGAAGCACCTGGAGTGGCACGTACACGCGGCGCCGGAGATCCGCGGGCGGCTCTACGAGGACGCGGGGGATGGGTACGGGGCGTCGCGGCTCACGGTGCTCAGCGGTGGGGTGGTGGACGGAGTGCTGCGATTGGAGCGGAGCGAGACGGGAACGCTGGCACGGGCACGGTCGGAGGAGACTGTGCGGGTGTATGGCTTGGGGTCGGTGCGGCAGGTGACGGGGGCTCGGGCACACCGGTTCGAGGAGGGCGTGCTGGAGCTTCGGGTGGGGGCGGACTGGACGCGGCTGGTGGTCGAGCCGTAGTGCAGCGTCAGACCGCAGGCACTTCCTTGAACACGACCCCTTCCAGCCCGAGGCGTTTGACGGCCTCGACGAATCGCTCGGTGGCGATGATGATGGTCGTGTAGTCCTCCAGCCGGAACAAGTCCTGGCCTGCGAGCAGCGTGCTTGCATCCAGGAGGGGGGCATCTGGGAGGCTCCCTCCCTGGCGACCACATCGTGCACATGGGAGTTCACGTCCCTCCGGGAAACAGGTGTCGTGAAGGCGGCCATGTGGATGGATTTCGATCTCCAGCAGGTCCGGAGCCTCAATCCCTTCGAAGTGAATGTCCACTTCGCTGGCAAGGAGTTTGAGGCCGCCTGTGCCGCGCATTTGCGCCAATGCGTCACGCTTCATGACCAGCGTCCACGGCGTGGGTAGATGCAACGCGCCCCACCAACCTGAGCCCTTTCCACTGAGCAAACCGAACCCGGCTCCAGGTAGCAACAGTGCGCCGGGAGGCGCATGTGGCCTCAAGCGATCGCGCAACCGCTCATACTCTTCGAGAGGGACCTGCCTCGCCTCCGCGAGTTCCCTGCGGAGAGCCCAGCCGGAGAGGTCCACGGATGGATAGGCCTCACCGAGGCCACCGGGGCTGGCGTGGCACACCGGACAAAGCCCACCGGGAAGCCCCCAGCGATGCACGCCATCAATGAAACCGGTGAACCTCGGACCTTCAGCAGGATGCAGCCTGAAATACTTCATACGGCCTCCTGAGGTCTCAGCGAAGAGAACGGTAGGGAACGATGGGTCCCATGACATTGAATTCGATGATCATCCGGGTCAACTGATCCTGAACCTGCTTCGGGGTTGCATTCGGGTGCGTGATGGCGAAGTCGCGCCACGTCTGATTCCAGGGACCTCCGCGCCCGCCTACGCCATGCAGCCGCAGGTGCTCGGCACGCGGAATGATCATCGTAAAATCGTGCACGTTGATGTGTGCCTGCCGCTTGAAGAACTCCGCGAGGTCCCGCTCTTGAGGAAAGAGATGATGGCGGACCCAGCCCGAACCTGAAGGCTTCCTGCCATCCGTCGGTGCCGGCGGTGGCGGATGGTTGTACCAGCGGATGACGAAAATGGCTTCGCGGTCACCCGGCAGGGGTTGAGCAGCGCCCCGATACCGGCGAGGTCCAAAGCCCGGCGCAGAAGCCGCAACGGGAGGCCGAACGCCACCTCCCCGCGCCAGCAGCGTCCCGGTGTCCTCGCAGTGATAGAGCCCGCACAAGTCGTCGGCGCAGACGAGCGCCACGCACTTGTCGTCCTCTCTGCAAGCATCCTCCCCTACGGACTCCGCCTCCCCCCAATGATCAAGCGCAGGACGCGTTGACGCGCATCCCCCCAGGAGCGTCGTCAACAGCAGGAACAGCGCGAGGGGGCGTCTCATCACGCCCCTTCCATATCAGCGCACAATCCTCGCGTCAGAACGCGCCCGGAGGGAACGGCAACACCGGCGCGTAGCCACCCGGCTCCATCGGGCCCAGGTGCTCGCGCACGGATTCGTAACGCGCATCCCCAGGCTTGATGATGAACAGGGCCTGTCCGACGATCGCCCCCGGAGCCGAAGCGCCCATCCGGAGCTCCAGCACCCCATCCGGCCGCAGGTGCGCCGAGCCCACGGGACTGACGGGCTTGGGCTCGGGCACCTCCGGCATGCCAGGAGGACGGGGAGGACGCGGGGGAACCTTCGAGGAATCACTCATGGTCACGACTCCGCTGGAAACAAGCCCTTCACTTCCCAGTACACCGCGCTCCCGGTCTTGAACGTCGGCTCCTGGAGGGACGACAGGACTTCTTCCAGTTGCTCCGTCTTGAAGGTCAGCACGACGTTCTCGGACTCCACCATTTGAAATTCCGAAATGAAGTTCTTCATCACGATCTGGACGTTCACCGCCCGCGAAAGCTTGTTCTCCAACACCGACCGCTTGAAATCCGTGGCAGCCCGCCTGTGACCAAACTCAACCTGAACGTAGTGCATGTCTTTCACCCCAACGGCGCGGCCGCAGGCCACAAGCAAGACATTTGATTTGCGTATGACGTGACACGCCAGCTCCGCGCGTCGCCATTCTTCCGCGCCATCACCACAGCGGCGCCATGTTCTCCACGTACTTGAACCCCGTGCCCGTGTTGAACACGACCACGGACTCCTCCGGCGTCACGTCCCCGGCCGCATGCAGCTTCTTGAGCGCCGCCACGCACGCGCCGCCCTCGGGCGCCACGAACAGGCCTTCCGCGGAGGCGATGTCCTTCGTGCCCTGCACAATCTCCTCCTCCGTCACCGACACCGCCGTCCCGTGGCTGTCCTTCACCGCGCGCAGGATGAGGAAGTCGCCCAGCGCCTTGGGTACCCGCAGGCCGTGCGCGTGCGTCGTCGCTCCCGGCCACATCGGCGCGTCCGGCTTGCCTTCCGCGTGCGCCTTCACGATGGGCGCGCACCCCTGCGCCTGCACCGCCACCATCCGGGGCCGCTTCGAACCGAT
This sequence comes from Corallococcus terminator, assembly GCF_003611635.1. Taxonomy (GTDB): domain Bacteria; phylum Myxococcota; class Myxococcia; order Myxococcales; family Myxococcaceae; genus Corallococcus; species Corallococcus terminator. The sequence continues at coordinate 2,908 of NZ_RAVZ01000513.1, forward strand.
GAGCCCCATCGCCTCCAGCTCCTCGAAGGCCTTCCACATCCCGATGAGCCCCGTCCCACCACCCGTCGGGTACAGGATGACGTCCGGCAGCGTCCACCCGAGCTGCTCCGCCAGCTCGTAGCCCATCGTCTTCTTGCCCTCGACCCGGTAGGGCTCCTTCAGCGTCGCGCACTCGTACCAGCCGTGCTCCTTCGCGAGCCCCGCGCACACCCGCCCCGCGTCGGAGATGAGCCCCTCCACCGTCTCCACATGCGCGCCGTAGGCCCGCGTCTCCATCAGGAACAGCGACGCGATGTCCTTCGGCACGAAGACGTGCGCCTCCATCCCGCCCCGGGCCGCGTACGCCGCCAGCGCGCTGCCCGCGTTCCCCGCTGAAGGCAGACACACCGCCTGCGCCCCCAACACCTTCGCCATCGACACCGCCGCGGACAGGCCGCGCGCCTTGAAGGAGCCGGTGGGATTGCCGCTCTCGTCCTTCACGAGCACGCGCTTCAATCCCAGCCATCCCGCGAGCCGGGGCGCTTGCAGCAGCGGCGTGAAGCCCTCCCCCAGGCTCAGCCGGTGCGCCGGGTCTTCCACCGGCAGCACCTCGTGGTAGCGCCACATCGAACGTTCGCGCCCGGCCAGCGCTTCGGGCTTCAGCGTGCGGGCCGCGCGCTCCAGGTCGTAGCGCGCGAACAGCGGCGCCTGACACGCCGTGCACAGGTTCCACACCGAGCCCGGCGCATACGTCCGGTCACACTTCGTGCAATCCAATCGGAGGACGGACATGGCCCCCGACTCTACTCAGTCCTTCAACTCCAGCCATACCGGCGCGTGGTCCGACGGCAGCTTCCCCTTGCGCTCCTCGCGGTCCACGTCGCACGCCGTCACCCGGGGCACCAGCGGCGCCGTGAGGTACAGGTGGTCGATGCGCACGCCCAGGTTCTTCGGGAACGCCAGCATCCGGTAATCCCACCAGGAGAACTTCTGCTCCGTCGGGTGCAGGTGCCGAAACGCATCCGTCAGCCCGAACGCGCGCACCTGCTGCAACACGTCACGCTCGCGCAACGTGAACAGCGTCTGCCCTTCCCACTGCGCCGGGTCGTACACGTCGATGGGGTCCGGGGCGATGTTCCAGTCCCCGCCCAGCACCAGCGGTTCGTCCGGCTTGTGGCGCGTCTCCAGGTAGCGCTTGAGCCGGTGGAACCACTCCAGCTTGTACACATACGCGTCCGAGTCCACCTGCTGCCCGTTGGGCGCGTACGCGCTCACCACCCGCACGCCTCCCACCGTCGCCGCGATGAAGCGCGCGTGCGTGTCATCCACCCCGTCCGACAGGCCGCGCACCACGTCCGTGGGCTCCTGCTTCGCCAGGATGGCCACGCCGTTGTACGTCTTCTGCCCGTGCACGGCGGCGAAGTAGCCCGCCTCCTTCACCGCATCGAAGGGGAAGTCCGCATCGGTGCACTTGAGTTCCTGAAGGCAGAGCGCGTCTGGCTGGTGCTTCTTCAACCAGTCAACCAGCCGCTGCTGCCGGGCCCTCACCGAGTTCACGTTCCAGGTCGCGATTCGCATCGCGGCCGACCGTCGCACGCGGCCCACGCCCCCGGCCACGCTTTTCCCCTGCCCCCGTGGCCCCAGGGACACACCCCTGCCGTCCCCAGAGGGAAGGGCCGTTGGCACAC
>NZ_RAVZ01000514.1 GCF_003611635.1 Corallococcus terminator
CGCCCCGCCCGTTGATGAAGAGCTGCACGTTGGCGGGGCCGCCCAGCGTGGTGGACTCGTTGGTGAACACCACCGACAGCTCCACGCGGCCGGACGGCACCTCCTCCGACGACACCGCCTCCGAGCGGACCATGTCGAAGAAGTTGTAGTGGTACACCAGCCGCCGGTCCTTCACGTACAGCGTCCAGCCGCCCACGTCCCCTCCCAGGCAGATGATGACGCCCTCCGCGCCGCCTTCCGGGATGTCCACCACCGCCGTGAGCGTGTAGCTGACGTTGTGCGTCTTGGGCGCGCTGCCCTCCGGCAGGTACGTCATGCCTTCGTAGAACGTCACGCGCTGGCGGCCGTAGAACCAACTGGGGCGCAGGGACACATCCGCGCGCTCCACGAAGCGGTCGTCCAGGGGGAGCACGTTGTACTTCGCGGCCTCCACCATGAAGAGGTCCTGCAACTCACGCAGCTTCTCCGGGTGCTTCGCGGCCAGGTCCTTCGCCTGACTGAAGTCCTTGCGAATGTCATACAGCTCCCAGCGGTCCTCGGCGAAGTCCGCGCTGCCCATGTTCACCCATGGCAGCCGCCCGTGCCGGCAGGAGGCCATCCACCCGTCGTGGTACAGGGCGCGGTTGGCGAACATCTCGAAGTATTGCGTGGTGCGGTGGCCCGGCGCGTCCGCGTGCTTCGCATCGAAGGTGTAGGCCAGGCTCGTGCCTTCGATGGGCTTCTGCGGCACGCCGTGCATCACCGTGGGTTCGGTGATGCCAATGACTTCCAGCACGGTGGGCAGGATGTCGATGACGTGGTGGAACTGGAAGCGCACGCCGCCCTTGTCCTCCACCTCGCGGGGCCAGGAGACAATCATCGGATTGCGCGTGCCGCCGAAGTGGGAGGCGACCTGCTTGGTCCACTGGAAGGGCGTGTCCCCGGCCCAGGCCCAGCCGACGGGGTAGTGCGGTGAGGTGCCCGGCAGGCCGATTTCATCGATGCGCGGCAGGATGTCCTCGATGTTCGGCACGTCGCCGCCCAGCACGGCCATCTCGTTGAGGGTGCCCGTGAGCGAGCCCTCGGCACTCGAACCGTTGTCGCCAATGATGTACATGACGAGCGTGTTGTCCTGCTCGCCCAGGTCGTGGAGCGTCTCCAGGACGCGGCCCACCTCGTGGTCGGCGTGGGAGAGGAAGTCCGCGTAGTTCTCCATCAGGCGGATGTAGAAGCGCTGCTGTTCCGCAGTGGCTTCGTCCCAGGCGGGGATCTCCGCGGGGCGCTCCGTGAGCTGCGTGTCCGGGGGGATGACGCCCAGGTCCAACTGCCGCTGCCACACCTGGCGGCGGTATTCGTCCCAGCCCATGTCGAACTTCCCCGCGTGCCGGCCGCGCCAGTCGAGCGGCGGCTGGTGGGGCGCGTGCGCGGCGCCGGGGGAGAAGTAGGTGAAGAAGGGACGGTCGGGCGCGATGGCCTTCTGCTGCTTCATCCACTGGATGCAGTCATCCGCCAGGTCACGCGTGAGCTGGTAGCCCTCTTCCGGCGTGCGACTGGCTTCCACCGGTGTCGTGCCCCGGTAGAGCGACGGGTAGAACTGGTCCGTCTCCCCGCCGATGAAGCCGTAGAAGTAGTCGAAGCCGCGCTGCGTGGGCCAGTTGTCGAAGGGGCCGGCGGGGCTCGTCTGGTTGTCGGGGACGTTGTGGTTCTTGCCAAACCAGCCGGTGGCGTAGCCGTTCTCCCGCAGGACCTCCGCGATGGTGCAGCAGCTCTTCGGGATGATGCCGGTGTAGCCGGGGAAGCCGGTGGCCACCTCCCCGATGTTGCCGGACGAAACGCTGTGGTGATTGCGCCCGGTGAGGAGCGCGGCGCGGGTGGGGGAGCACAGGGCCGTGGTGTGGAACTGGCAATACTTCAGGCCGCCCCGCGCCAGCCGCTCCGCCACCGGCATCTCCACGAAGCCCCCGAACGCGCTGGACCAGCCGAAGCCCACGTCATCCAGCAGGACGAGCAGGATGTTGGGAGCCTTCTCCGGAGCGCCCTGCAACGGTGGGTAGTCCGCCCGGGAATCCTTGTACGTGAGCCCGATGCGGGCCTTGGGGAAGCGGTATTCGGGACGGGGGTAGACATTGCGGTCCACCCTGCGAGGGAAGCGCGTCTTCTTCGCCATGGTGCAGGACCTCGTTCGAAAGGGTGGGCGTCAGTGGACCGCGGGCTGCTCCTCGACCGGCGCGGTCTCCTCCTCGGGCGGGGCCGCGACGGCGAGGGTCGCTTGCTTCTCGCGGGCGCGCTCCAGGGCCTGGTCGATGCTGAAGCTCGCGGGCCGCTGGCGGGGAGGGAACAGCTCGAAGGTCTTCAGGAACTGGCCGACGATGGCCTGCGCGGGAACCAGGATGAAGCCGCGCGCGGCGAACCACCGGTCGTAGTAGACCGACGCGTCCGTGTCCGCCCGTTCGAACGGATCGCTCCGGAGGTTGAAGAGCTTCGGGATGCGCAGCGCCGACAGCTCCTCCCGCCACACATTCAAGCCATGGGCACGCTGCTCCATGAAGACGACCTTCCAGGCGTCGAAGCGCAACGCCATGAGGTCGCCGTCATCGCTCCAGTAGAAGAAGGCCCGGCGCGGGTTCTCCTCCACGTCGCCCTTGAGGAAGGGCATCATGTTGTAGCCGTCGATGTGGACGTTGAAGGTCTTCTTCCCGGCCGTGTGTCCCTTCATGAGCTTCCCGGCGATGTCGGGCTCTCCGGCGGCCGCGAGCAGGGTGGGCAGCAGGTCGGTATGCGAGACCACCTCGTTAGAGATGGTCCCCGGCTCGATGACCCCCGGCCAGCGGATGACGCAGGGCACGCGCCAGCCGCCCTCCCAGTTGGTGTCCTTCTCGCCGCGGAACGGGGTGCTGCCGCCATCCGGCCAGCTCATCACCTCGGCGCCGTTGTCGGTCGAATACACCACGAGGGTGTCCTCGGTGATGCCCAGCTCATCCAGCTTGTCGAGCAGCACGCCGACCATTCCGTCGTGTTCCACCATTCCGTCCGGGTACAGCCCCAGGCCCGTGACCCCCTGTGACTCCTTCTTCAGGTGCGTGAAGACGTGCATGCGGGTGGAGTTGAACCAGATGAAGAAGGGCTTCTCTTCCTTCTTTGCCTTGTCCATGAAGTCCAGGGTCGCGCCCAGGAACTCCTCGTCCACGGTCTCCATGCGCTTCTTCGTCAGCGGGCCGGTGTCCTCGATTCGCTGGGTGCCGTCAGGATTGGCCCAGCAATGCAACACACCGCGCGGGCCGAACTTCTTCCGGAACTCGGGGTTCTTGGGGTAGTCCACGTTCTCCGGCTCCTCCTCCGCGTTGAGGTGGTAGAGATTGCCGAAGAACTCGTCGAAGCCGTGCATGGTGGGCAGGTACTCGTCGCGGTCGCCCAGGTGGTTCTTTCCGAACTGGCCCGTGACATAGCCCAGGGGCTTGAGCAGGTCCGCGATGGTCGGATCCTCGGGCTGGAGGCCCAGCTTCGCGCCGGGCAGCCCCACCTTGGTGAGGCCCGTGCGGATGGGCGACTGGCCGGTGATGAAGGCGGCGCGTCCCGCCGTGCAGCTCTGCTGCCCATACCAGTCGGTGAACCGCGCCCCCTCCTTCGCGATGCGGTCGATATTCGGGGTGCGGTAGCCCATGGCTCCCTGGTGGTAGCAACTGGGATTGAACCAGCCGATGTCGTCACCGAAGATGACCAGGATGTTCGGTTGCTTCTTGGCCTGTTTCTTCGCCATGGGTCTTCTCCTCCGCACGTGTGATGGATGCCTGGATTGCAGGCAGTCCCAAAGGTGAGCTGCCCCGCAGGCGAAGGGGAGGTGCGGGGGGGCGGGAGGTCGTGACGGTTGCTTCCCGGTGGGCGCCCTGGAAACAACCCGCGCGGCCTTGTCGAGGATTTGGCGCTCGGTCCACTCGGCGGCCCTGCATTGCCTGGGTGCCCATGCGTTCCCATCCTCTTGTGGAACGCTCTTCATCCGCCGAAGCCGGACCGACGGGAAGGATGGGTGGGTGATGCAGGGCAGGCGGTTCACGAGCCCGGTTGAAGCGCTTCGCAACCTGTCGCTGTCGCTGGCTCGCCTCGCGGCGAGCGAGGCCGCGAGCGGCGCGGTGCATGGCTCGGCGGACGGGCTGCGCAAGGAGCTGCCGGAGTTCGATGGGCAGTTGCGCGCGCTCCTCGAGGACGCGCTCACGGTGCTGGGGCGGCTGGCGCATGAGGCCGCCGAGCGTGAGCGTGTGACGCCGACGGTCGCGGCCCATTCCCTGGCGGGGGCGGCCATGGCGGGCGCGCTGGAGGCGCTGTCGCGGGAGTGGAACGAGGGCGGCCTGCCCCTTCACGCCTTCACGGTGCGCCTCAACCACCTCTTCGACGAGGCGTTGCTGTTCGCCCACTCCCGCACCGATGAGATCCGCAAGCCGGGGGAGCGGGCGCAGGCCATGGCCCGGGGGATGGTGAAGGCGGCCACGGAGCAGCTTCATGCCTCCGTGCCAGTCCTCATGGAGGACGCGCGCGCGCTGGCTCCGCTGGGAGAGGAAGTGGCCTCGCGGGTGGGCCG
>NZ_RAVZ01000515.1 GCF_003611635.1 Corallococcus terminator
CCGCCGGGGCTCGGGGCGGGCCGGAGTGCTCGTGGGCGGATGGGCCTGAAGCCAGCTTGTCACCTGTGCTGCCTGGGCTTCGCGCGTGGCGCGGGTGAAGCGCTCGCGGGCGGTTTCGGCTTCCTGTCGCGCGGGCACGGGCTCACCCGCGTCCCACAGCGCTTTGGCGAGCGCGAAGCCCGACTCCGCCAGGATCGCCTCCGGAATGGAGGGGTAGCCCACCGCCCGGCGTAGCGGCGCGATGGCGTCCTTCGCGCGGCCCAGTCCCAGCAGCGCCTGTCCCACGCCGTCATGGGAGTACTGGAGGGATTCGTCGTCGGGGGCCACCTGCCGCTTCATCGCCAGGGCCTCCTCGTAGACGCGCAGGGCCTCGTCAAAGCGGCCCAGCGCGAGCAGGCACATGCCCACCTCGTCCAGGCCCTCCGCCACGGGCAGCGTGTGGGGGCCCAGCAGCGTCTTGCGGATCTCCACCGACGCGCGGGCATGCGCCAGCGCACCGGCCGCGTCACCCGTCTCGCGCAGCGCCCAGGAGAGGGCGTCATGCCGCCGCGCCGTGTCCGGATGCAGCGGGCCCACCGCGGCCTCCGTCTGCGCCAGGGCCCGGGTCAGCAGCCGCACGCCGCGCGCCGCGTCTCCCATCCGCGTCGCCAGGCCTCCCTGGAGGAAGGTGATGCGCGCGCGCAGGGGATGGCCCTCGGGCAGCACCGACTCCGCCTTCGCCTGCGCTTCGTCGAACAGGGCCCGCGCACGCGGAAGGTCCCCCTTCGCGGACGCGAGGTTGCCCTGGTTGATGCGCACCTCCGCCTCCAGCCCCGCGTCGCCACCCATGCGCCGCAGCGTCGCGTCCGCGAAGCCGCTCCACACCTCCGCCTGCTCGAAGTGCTTCTGGCCCTCTTCCACGTAGAGGAGCCGGTTGAGGATGAGCACCTTCAGCCGGTCCGAGCGTCCCTCCTCCGCGTCGAAGGCGGCCTGGCGCAGCGACGTGGCGGCCTCCTTCGATTCTCCCAACTGTTCGCGCATCCAGCCCTGCTGGAGGTGGAGCCGGGCCCGTAGCGGCGCATACCCCGTGGCCTGCACACCCTCGACGAGCGGCCTCAGTTCGTCCCGCGCCTGGGTGAGGCGCCCGCCATCCACCAGCACCTTCACCTGGGACAGCTTCGCCTCCAGTCGCTCCACCTCGGCGCGCTTCGCGGGATCCTCCGGCAGGTGCTGCTGCTCTCCCAACGCGGCCACGTCCGCGCATTCGCCCAGCGAGGGCAGGGCGTTCACGGACGACAGGGCCTTCTCCACCAGGGGCCGGTCCGCCGTGGAGAGCAACGCCACCACCGCTCGCGCGTCGTTGCGCCGCCGCTCCAGGCACACCACGCGCTCCACCATCAAGGCTTCCGGCTGCGTGCCGCTCACGCGCGTGGCCTCGCAGGCGTCGGTTCGCTGCCGGCTCCAGGCGTCCGCGTACGCGTCCAGGGCGCCGGCCACGCGCGCCGCCATGTCCGTCGCCAGGGGACTGCCGGTGGCGACGAAGGACTGCTCCAATCGCCGGTGCTGCTCAGGACTCCACACCTCCGCCATGAGCGCGTCCGCGCCCGCGCACACCCGGGACTGCTGATGGAGCGCGCCACCGGCCACCGCGAGCACCGTGGCCCCGACTCCCGCGACGGCCCAGGCGCGCCGCCGCCGGGTGCGCCGCTGTTCCTGGCCCAGGGCCTCCAACAGGGCGGAGAGGGTGGGGAAGCGCTCTTCGGGCCGCAGCGACAGGCCCCGCATCAACGCCTGCCGCACCCACGCGGGCACGCGGGAGTCGCGCGGAGGCTCCAGGATGGATGGCGCCTGGGGACCGCTCAGGTCGGCGGGGATGCGCAGCGCCTGCATGCGCTCGGTGTCGAAGGGGCGCTGTCCGTAGAGCGCGTAGTACAGCGCTGCGCAGAAGCTGAATTGATCCGTGCTCGCATCCGGCGCGGCGCCTAGCACCTGCTCCGGGGACATGTATTGGGGCGTGCCCATCACCGCGCCCGTCAGCGTGATGGGCGCATCCAGCATGCGGCGCTCCATGGGCAGGCTTCCGGCCACGGGGCCCGTCACGTCCTCGCCGTCACCCGGCCCGGTGCCCACCTGGCGCGCGAGCCCGAAGTCCGTCACGCAGACGCGGCCCCGGCGGTCCACCAGCACGTTGGCCGGCTTGAAGTCGCGGTGCACCAGCCCCACCGCGTGCGCGGCCACCAGCCCCCGTCCCGCGGCCAGGTACACCTCCAGCACCTCGCGCCAGGAGCGCGGGGCCTGCTTGAGCCACTGGCCCAGCGTGCCCCCGTCGATGAGCTCCATCGCCAGGAACACCTGCGCGCCCCACACGCCCACGTCGAACACCGGGATGACGTGCGGATGGGAGATGCGCGCCATGGCCTGCGCTTCACGCAAGAGCCGCGCGCGTGCCACGTCCGAATCCGAGTTCCCGTCCGGACGCAGCAGCTTCAGCGCCACCTTCCGGTCCAGGTCCGGATCATAGGCCGCGTACACCACGCCCATGCCGCCCTGCCCCAGGGGCCGCAGCAGCAGGTAGCGCCCCACCTGCACCGAAGGAGGTGGCTCCTGACGCGACAGGCGATCCGAGCCGGCCGTGCCCGCGACGCCCACGCCCTGCGCGGGTGCCAGGGGTTGGGTTGCGTCCTCGGTGGGAGGGCGCGCGGGGCGCGTCGCGTCGGACGCCTCTCCTGGGCGGGCTTTCATGGGGTGATCAATCCTACCGGCCCTGTCGTTTTTGCCGCCATGACCCTGGCTCCCCTTGTTTCTGAGAAGGTGCGGCAACTTCACCTGGGAGGTCACGGATAATGGCGACGTCCTCCGAGTTCCCCCAAGCAGGAAGGATGCCGACGTGACCATCTCCCGCGTGTCGAACCCCCGCACGGTCCTTCCTCCGGAGACGCAGCGCGTGCCCGAGGTGCAGAACCAGGGCGTCACGCAGGCGCGGCCTGACGCGGAGCCGGTGCAGGAGGTCGCGAAGACGCAGGCGGCCGAACCTCTGAAGGACAGCTACGAGGAGGACCCCGTGTCGGCCGCGGAGTGGTCCGCTCGCGCCGCCGCGAACGGTGTGCAGTCGCCGCCGCAGCCCGCCGTCGTGGGCGTGTCGGAGATGGAAGCTGCGCCGTCCATCACGGGCGGCAAGGGCTGGACCCAGCCCACGCCGGTCATCCCGCAGACGGATCCGACCAACTGCGGCCCCGCGACCGCCGCCATGCTGGTGCGCGCGGCGGGTGGAGGCCAGGGCCAGACGGACGCCGAGCTCGTGAAGGGCCTGGAGTCGAAGTACGCCAACAGCCAGGGCACGACGCCGGATCAGATGGGCGACATGCTCGCGGGCCAGGGCTTCGAGGTGACTCGCGGCGCCTCCAACTTCGACCGCGACGCGCTGAACACGGCGCTTGCGCAGGGCAAGAAGGCCGTGGCGCTGGTGGACTCGAACCTCATCCAGCCCGGCGCCGAGGGCGGCAAGGCCGGGGGCAGCGCGCACTGGGTGGAGATCGACGGGAAGGATGCGCAGGGCCACTACCGCATCAACGACTCCGCCTCCGGCAAGAGCTACGACGTGGGGCTCCAGCAGCTCACGAACGCGATGAACACCGGATGGGACTCGTTCAACGGCGGCGGCATGCTCATCGTCCAGCCGAAGGGCGGCGACACCGCCGCGCTCACCCACGAGAACGAGAACCACTCCGGCACGCTGGGCAAGACGCCCGGCATCGGCTCCAAGGCCTCCGCGGCCGGCACCCGCGAGTCGGGTTCGTAGCCAGCGTCGTCGCCGCCTGCCGGCGCCTCAGGGTGCCGGTTGGGGCACGAGCCGGCGCTCGCCCACGTCGCGCCACCACGGCGTCACGCCCTCCACGCGCGAGGGCTCCAGGCCCCGGCCCAGGCCCGGCGTGAACAGGCGCACCTGCTGCTCCGTGGCCAGCCTCACCAGCGTCTCCGCGGGTTCATCCCACGCGTGCAACGCCAGGTTGAAGGTGCCCCAGTGCACTGGCATCAGCGTGCCGCCGCCCAGCATCGCGTGGGCCTTGAGCGCGTTCTCCGGGCCCAGGTGGATGCCGCCCCAACTCGGGTGGAAGGCGCCCACCTCCAGCATCACCAGGTCGAAGGGGCCATGGCGGCGGCCAATCTCCTCGAACTCGTTGGTGAGTCCGGTGTCGCCGCTGAAGAACAGCCGGTGCTTGTCGGTGGTGAGCACCCACGACGCCCACAGCGTCTTGTTGCGGTCGCCCAGGCCCCGGCCGGAGAAGTGCTGCGAGGGCGCGGCGGTGAAGCCCACCGGCCCGACGCGGTGGTGCTCCCACCAGTCCAGCTCGGTGATGAGCTCCGGCGCCACGCCGAAGGCCTCCAGGTGCCTTCCCACGCCCAGCGCGGTGATGAAGGGCACCCGCCGCTTCGCCAGCGCCTGGATGGTGCTGCGGCACAGGTGGTCGTAGTGGTCGTGCGACACCAGCACCGCGTCCAGGTCCGGCAGCGCTTCCAGGGGCACGGGCGGGGAG
>NZ_RAVZ01000516.1 GCF_003611635.1 Corallococcus terminator
GACAGGTGCGAGGGCCATGGGCGCTCCAGAAGGGGGGCTGCGAGTGCTCCGATGCAGGGACCCATTGCGTTGGACGTGCCAGCCCCGGGCGCACCCTGGCCGTTCCTGTTTCCAGGGGTTTGTCTCCCACATCCACCGCAGGCCCTGATGACAGCGCTTGGGTCACTGATGACAGCCGTCACCAGGCAGGCGGGCGGGATGACGCAACGCGGGAGAAGATGCGGGGCGAACCACCGCCGGGGGTAGAGTCCGGTCCCGGGTGCACCACCGATGAAAAAGAACGACACCGGCAGGGGCGGAACTGGCACGGGTGCTTCGGACTCCGCGCGCTCGGGCGTGGGAACGGGCCGAGGCACGGGACGGGGGACGGGCACGGGAACCGGAAGGTCCCAGCGCGCTCCCGAGGACGTGCCTCCCTTTCCGCAGGTGGGCCGCTACCTGCTCTTGCGCCGGCTGGGGCAGGGCGGCATGGGCGTGGTGTACGCCGCCTATGATCCGGACCTGGACCGCAAGGTGGCGCTCAAGCTGCTGCACCCGAACCACCAGCGCGAATCCGAAGAGGCGCGCTCCCGGCTGATGCGCGAAGCCCAGGCGATGGCGCGCGTCTCCCATCCCAACGTCATCCCCGTCTTCGACGTGGGCATCTGGGGCGACCAGGTCTTCGTCGCGATGGAGCTGGTGGACGGCGGCACGCTGGGCACGTGGCTGAAGGAGTCCAAGCGCTCGTGGAGCGAGGTGCTGGATTACTACCTCCAGGCGGGCCGGGGACTCCAGGCCGCGCACGACGCGGGGCTCGTGCACCGCGACTTCAAGCCCGCCAACGTGCTGGTGAGCCGCGCGGGCCGCGTCTACGTGACGGACTTCGGTCTGGCGCGGCAGGTGGGCGACGCGCCGGAAGCGGCGACGACGCCGGAGGAAGCGGAGGTCCTCCAGTCCGCGGACCGCCGCATGCTGGAGACCACGCTCACCGAAGCGGGCCTCCTCGTGGGCACGCCCAACTACATGTCCCCGGAGCAGTTCCGGGGCACGACGCTGGACGCACGCACGGACCAGTTCAGCTTCTGCGCCGCGCTCTACGGGGCTCTCTTCGGCGCGCGCCCCTTCGACCCGGGCAGCCTGAAGGCCTACGCGTCTTCCAGCCGGGGAGTGGAGGAGGCGGAAGGCACGCAGTCGCTGGGAGGCACCGCGCCCCTGACGGCCAAGGGCCCCGCCGCGCCGCCGCCCGTGCTCATCCGCGAGCCGCCGCGCGACGTGAAGGTGCCCGCGTGGGTGCGGCAGGCGGTGCTGCGCGGCCTGTCGCTGGACGCGGACGCGCGCTTCGCGTCCATGCGGACCCTGCTGGACGCGCTCTCCCAGGAGCAGCGCCAGGGCCGGCGCAAGCGCTGGGCGTCGGCGACGGGCGCGATGGCCGTCTCGCTGGCGGTGGCGTCGGGCGTGGCGTGGCAGCAGTCCCAGGTGTGCGCGGACGCCGGGGCCCTGATGGACGATGTCTGGACGTCAGACGCGAAGGCGCGGCTGGAGTCCGCCTTCCGCTCCACCGGCAAGCCCTTCGCGGAGGCCATGGCCTTCCGCACCGTGCAGGTGCTGGAGAACTACGCGGGCGCGTGGAAGCAGCAGCGCGTGCAGGCGTGCGAACAGACGCGCGTGCAGGGCGTCGTCGCGGAGGACCAGTTCGACCGGCAGGTGGTGTGCCTGGAGCGGCGGCGCAAGGATCTGCGCTCCACGGTGGAGCTGCTGGCCGGCGCGGACGCCGCAGTGGTGGAGAAGGCCGTGGACGTGGCGCACGCGCTGCCCGCGCTGCATGACTGCGAGGACGTGGGCTCGCTCGCCGAACAGCAGCGCCGGCCGTCCGATCCCGCCCTGCGCGACGAGATTGAAAAGCTGGAGGGCAAGCTGTCGGAGGTCCGGGCGCAGGTGGACGCGGGCCGCTACCCCGCGGCGCTCGCGGCGGCGGCGCCCCTGGAGTCCGCGGTGCTGGCCACGAACTTCCTGCCGCTGCGCGCGGAGCTGCGCTTCCATCTGGGCTGGCTCAAGGAACAGACGGGGGATTCGCCCGCGGCCTCCCAGCTCCTGTCGCGCGCCGTGTTCGACGCGGAAGCGGGCAGGGCGGACCGGCTGAAGGTCTCCATCCTCAACAAGCTCCTCTATGTGGAGGACGGGCAGAAGCACTTCGACCCGGCGGCGAACTGGGGCGCCCTGGCGGAGGCCACCCTCCAGCGGCTGGGCGGAGAGCCGGTGCTGGAAGCCGACGTGAAGGTGAACCAGGCCAACCTCGCCGCGTCCCAGGACCACCTGGACGAGGCCATCACCCGGCTGGGAGAGGCGCGGGCCCTCTATGAGAAGGCCCTGCCGCCGCAGCACCCCAAGCGCGCGCGGACGCTCTTCCTTCTGGGGCGGATGACGCTCGCGGCCGGCAAGTCCAAGGAAGCGCTGCCGCTGTTGGAGGAGTCGCTCAAGCAGACCGAGGCGGCGGTGGGGCCGCTGCACCCGGACATGGCGCGGCGGCACGGCCTGCTGTCCCTGGCCCTGCGCGAATTGAAGGAGGACGCCCGGGCGCTGCCCCATGCCCAGGCGACGGCGGACCTCTACAAGGCCCTCCACGGCGCGGACAGCCCCCGGTACGCGGAGGCGCTGGACGAGGTGGGCATGTGCCAGCTCGGGATGAAGCGCTACGACGACGCCCTGAAGACCTACGAGCAGGCGCTGGCGCTCAAGCGCAAGGCGCTGCCCGCGGACGACGAAGCCCTCCAGCCTTCCTATGACGGGGTGGGGCAGGCGCTGCTGGGCCTGGGACGGGCGCGCGATTCGGTGGAGCCCCTCCAGCAGGCGGTGTCCTTCGCGTCCGCGCCCGCGGATGCGCTGGCGGAGTCGGGCTTCGCGCTGGCCAGGGCGCTGTACCAGACGGGCCGCCCGCCGGAGGCCCGGGGCGAGGCCACCCGCGCCCGGGGTCGCTTCACCGAGGCGGGGATGGAGGAGCGCGTGGGCGAGGTGGACACGTGGCTGAAGTCTCTTCCGGCCGAGCGCACGCCCCCGCCTGCCCGCAAGCCGCCCCGCGCGCGGCGGCGGTGAACTCGCGCGCACGCGCGGGTGGCAGCCCCGGCGAGGCGTGGTAGCGTCCGCCGCGTGTCGCTGCCGCCAGACGAGGACGAGGCGCTCCTGGATGCTACCGCCACGCTGCAGCGGGGCCGGTCGGGTCAGGTGCGGATGGTGCTGCGGGTCCTGTCGGGCGCGGACGCCGGCAAGACGCACGCGCTCAAACAGGGCACGTACGTGCTGGGCAAGGCGCCCACGTGCGACATCGTCCTCTCCGACAAGGCCGTCTCCCGTCAGCACCTGAAGCTGGAGGTGCATGACGAGCACGTGCTCGCGACGGACCTGAGCTCCCACAACGGCTCCTTCGTGGACGGCCTGCGCTTCAGCGCCATGGAGCTGCGCTCGGGCAGTGTCTTCACGCTGGGGACCACCGAACTGAAGCTGGTGCCGGAGGACACGCGCGACCGCTCGGTGACGCTCTCCTCGAAGGACCGCTTCGGGGCGCTGGTCGGCAACAGCCGCAAGATGCGCGAGGCCTTCACGCTGCTGGAGCGCCTGGCGCCCGGCGGCGCCGACGTCCTCATCCACGGCGAGACGGGCACCGGCAAGGACCTGTGCGCGGAGGCCATCCACCAGCAGAGCCCGCGCGCCAAGGGCCCCTTCGTCATCGTGGACCTGGCGGGCGTGCCCTCCACGCTCATCGAATCCGAGCTCTTCGGCCACGTGAAGGGCGCCTTCACCGGCGCCCAGGCGGACCGCGCCGGCGCCTTCGAGCGCGCCCAGAACGGCACCGTCTTCCTGGATGAGATTGGCGAACTGCCCCTGGAGTTGCAGCCGCGCCTGTTGCGCGTGCTGGAGCGCCGGCAGGTGAAGCGGGTGGGCGGCAACGACTACTTCACGGTGAACATGCGCGTGGTGGCCGCCTCGCACGTGAACCTGGAGCAGGCCGTCCAGCAGGGGAAGTTCCGCCGCGACCTCTTCCACCGGCTCGCCGTGCTGCGCGTCACGCTGCCCGCGCTGCGCGAGCGCCCGGACGACATCCCGCTGCTCATCGACGCGATGCTCAAGCAGATGGGCCGGCCGCCCAGCGCCCTGTCCGACCAGACCCGCGCGCTCCTCCTGCAGTACCCCTGGCCCGGCAACGTGCGCGAACTGCGCAACGTCGTGGAGCAGGTGGTGAACCTGGGCGAGGAGGCCCTTCCCGACCTGGAAGTGCCCCAGGACGGGCAGCGCAAGGGGGCGGACCTGGACCTACCCTTCAAGGAAGCCAAGGAGCACCTCATCGAGGTCTTCGAGCGCGACTACCTGAAGAACCTCATCGAGCGCTGCGAGGGAAACATCTCCCGGGCGGCCCGCGAGGCGGACATCGACCGTGTCTACCTTCGGAAACTTCTGCGGAAACACGATCTGGATCCGTCCGGGGACCCTTAACACGGGGCGGCATCCCAGGTAGGATGGCATCCCCCATCCCCCTCCAGGAG
>NZ_RAVZ01000517.1 GCF_003611635.1 Corallococcus terminator
CCCCGCAGGAGCCGCCTCGGGGCGCCGTGGAGCCCTCCGGCCCCACGGTGCCGCCGTCCACCACGGACGCCGGGCCTCCCCCGTGACGGCCTTCGCGTATCGAAAGAGTTCGCTGCACGCGGAAGGGGTGCCCCTGTCGGCCATCGCGGACGCGGTGGGCACGCCCACCTACGTCTATTCCGCCCGGGCCCTCACGGAGCGCTTCCGCGAGGTGACGGAGGCGTTCGCCGGCCACCCGCACCTCATCTGCTATTCGGTGAAGGCCAACTCCAACCTGGCCATCCTGAAGCTCTTCACGGCGCTGGGCAGCGGCTTCGACATCGTGTCCGGCGGCGAGCTGGCCCGCGTGAAGCAGGCGGGCGGGGATGCCGGCAAGACGGTGTTCGCGGGCGTGGGCAAGACGCCGGACGAGATGGCCCAGGCCCTGTCCTCCGGCATCCGGCTCTTCAACGTGGAGAGCGCGGAGGAACTGGAGGCGCTGGATGCCGTGGGGCGCAGGGCAGGGCGGCGCGCGCCGTTCGCGCTGCGGGTGAACCCGGACGTGGATGCCCGGACGCACCGCTACATCGCCACCGGCCTGAAGACGTCCAAGTTCGGCGTGCCCTTCGAGGAGGCGGTCGCCCTCTATGCGAAGGCGAAGAAGATGAAGGGCGTGCAGGCGCTGGGGCTGGACTGCCACATCGGCTCGCAGCTCACGCGCACGGCGCCCATGCGCGCCGCGCTCACCAAGGTGGCGGACCTCTACGTCACGCTCAAGGCGAAGGGCCACGCGCTGGAGTACCTGGACGTGGGCGGCGGGCTGGGCATCACCTATTCGGACGAAACGCCGCCCAGCCCCCAGGAGTACGCGCGCACGGTGCTCGCCGCGGTGAAGCCCACCGGGGCCACGCTGCTGTTGGAGCCGGGCCGGTCGCTCGTGGGCAACGCGGGCGTGCTGCTGACCCGCGTGCTGTACCGCAAGCCCACCGAGACGCGCACCTTCGTGGTGGTGGACGCGGGCATGAACGACCTCATCCGCCCGGCCCTCTACGAAGCGCACCACGCGCTCCAGCCCCTGGTGAAGCGCCGGGGGAAGGATGTGCAGGTGGACGTCGTGGGGCCGGTGTGTGAGTCCACCGACGTGCTGGCGAAGGGCCGCTCCCTGGTGCTCCCCCGCCAGGGCGAGCTGTATGCCTTCATGAGCGCCGGGGCCTACGGCATGAGCATGGCTTCTACCTACAACTCGCGCCCCCGGCCGGCCGAGGTGCTGGTGGACGGGGAGGCCTGGCGGGTCGTACGGGAGCGCGAGCGCGTCGAGGACCTCTGGCGCGGCGAGCGGGCCTGAACGTATAAGCGCCGACATGAAGACCTTCCAAGGCTCCATGACGGCGCTGGCCACTCCGTTCCTGAATGGGGCGCTGGACGAGGGGGCCTTCCGGGCCCTGGTTCGCGCCCAGCTTGAAGGCGGCACGAACGTGCTCCTGCCCATGGGCACCACGGGCGAAGCCGTCACCATGGATTCGGAGGAGCGCGCGCACGCCATCGCCGTGGTGGTGGACGAGGTGAAGGGCCGCGTGCCGGTGGTGGCGGGCGCGGGCAGCAACAGCACGCGCGAAACCGTGGACTCCGTGCGCCGCGCGCGCCTGTCGGGCGCGGACGGCGCGCTCATCGTCACGCCCTACTACAACAAGCCCACGCAGGCGGGCCTCGTGGAGCACTACCGCGCCATCGCGAAGGCGCACCCGGGCTTCCCGCTCATCGCCTACAACGTGCCGGGCCGCACGGGCGTGGACCTGCTGCCAGAGACGGCGCTCAGGCTGTGCGACATCCCGGAGGTCGTGGCGCTCAAGGAGGCCACCGGCAACCTGGCGCGCGCGGTGGACCTGTTGGAGCTGTGCGGTGAGCGGCTGACGCTCCTGTCCGGCGACGACTTCACGGTGCTGCCCTTCATCGCGTGCGGTGGCCAGGGCGTCATCTCCGTGTCCTCCAACGTCGCGCCCCGGATGATGGCGGACCTGGTGGCGGCGGCGCGGGGCGGCGACATCGCGAAGGCGCGAGCGCTCCAGGTGCGGATGAACGCGCTGCACCGGCTGCTCTTCGTCGAATCGAATCCCATCCCGGTGAAGTGGGCGCTGCACCTGATGGGCCTGTTCGGCCCGGAGGTGCGTCTGCCGCTCGTTCCCATGGGCGAGGCGAACGCCGAGAAGTTGAAGGGCGCGCTCCTCCAACTGGACTTGTTGAAGGGCTGAAAGCGGCCTCACGCAGTCCCCCCGTCGTTGGTTGCTCCTGGAGCACACGCGCCATGATCCGCACCGTCATCACCGGCAGCACCGGCCGCATGGGCAGCACCCTCCTGCGCCTGGCTCGCGACGCGAAGGACCTCCAGGTGGTGGCCGCCACGGTGCGCTCGGGCAGCCCGGCGGCGGGGCAGGACGCGGGGCTCGCGGCCCGTCTGGGCGCGGCGCTGGACGTGCTGCTGATGGACGACCTGGAGCGCGCGCTGGAGTTCTCCAAGGCGGACGTCGTCGTGGACTTCACCGGCCCCGAGGCAAGCCTCGCGCACGCGAAGACGTGCGCCGCGCGCGGCGTGCCGCTGGTGGTGGGCTCCACGGGCTTCTCCGAGGAGGACACCGCGAAGCTCCGTGAGTCCGCGCGGAAGGTGCCCATCGTCGCGGCGCCCAACATGTCCGTGGGCGTCAACCTGGTCATCCAGATGGCGGCGCAGTTGGCGCGCGTGCTGGGGCCCTCGTTCGACGTGGAGGTGCTGGAAGCGCACCACCGGATGAAGAAGGACGCGCCCAGTGGCACCGCGCTGAAGCTGGCGGAGGTGCTGGCGGAGAGCCTGGGGCGCACGCGCGATGACCTCACGTTCGTGCGCGACGGGCAGACGGGCGCCCGGCCCCCGGGTGAGATTGGCGTGCAGGCGCTGCGCGGTGGGGACGTGGTGGGCGAGCACACCGTGTATTTCTTCGGCGACGGGGAGCGCATCGAGCTCACCCACCGGGCGACGAACCGGGACCAGTTCGCGCAAGGGGCGCTCCGGGCCGCGCGGTGGGTGGCGCGCCGGGCGCCGGGGCTCTATGACATGGCCGACGTGCTCGGACTCCAGGGGAAGACATGACCGCCCGTTACTGCCGCTTCCAGGTCGATGGCCGCGCCAGCCATGGCCGCGTCGACGGTAACGAGGTGGTGGTGCTCACCGCCGCGCCGTGGGCCGGGGGCAAGGAGACGGGGCTGCGCCGGTCGCTCAAGGGCCTGACGCTGCTGGTGCCGTCGGACGCGTCGAAGGTGGTCTGCATCGGGCAGAACTACCGCAAGCACGCGGAGGAGATGGGCAAGCCCGTCCCCACCGAACCGCTCATCTTCACCAAGCCCTCCACCGCGCTCAACGGCCCGCTCTCGCCCATCCGCATCCCGAAAGCGAGCCAGGAAGTGCACCACGAGGCGGAGCTGGCGCTGCTCATCGGCGAGCGCGTGAAGAACGCGGACGAAGCCACCGCCGCGCGCGCCATCTGGGGCCTCACCGCCTTCAACGACGTCACCGCGCGCGACATCCAGCGCAAGGAAATCCAGCACACCCGCGCCAAGGGCTACGACACCTTCGCCTGCGCCGGCCCGTGGG
Organism: Corallococcus terminator; assembly: GCF_003611635.1. Classification (GTDB taxonomy): domain Bacteria; phylum Myxococcota; class Myxococcia; order Myxococcales; family Myxococcaceae; genus Corallococcus; species Corallococcus terminator. The sequence continues at coordinate 3,602 of NZ_RAVZ01000517.1, forward strand.
CCGTGACGGGCCTGTCCCCGGCGGACCTGCGGGTGGTGTGCCGGGTGAACGGACAGGTGCGTCAGGATGGCCGTACGTCCGACATGGTGTTCAGCCCCGCCCGCCTGGTGTCCTTCATCTCCCACATCATGACGCTGCTGCCCGGCGACCTGGTGAGCACGGGCACCCCGTCCGGGGTGGGCGTGCTGGTGGCGGGGGACACGGTGGAGGTGGAGCTGGAGGGAATCGGAACCCTGGTGAACCCGGTTGAGATGGAGCCTTGAGTGCGACAGTCTATGTAGGTCTGGGTTCCAACGAGGGCGACCGCGAGGCCCACCTCGTGGCAGCCCTCTCCGCGATGTCCTGCATCGACGCGGTGGCGGTGCTGGGCTGCTCGTCGCTGTACGACAGCGCCCCGGTGGGTCCCGCGCAGCCGCGCTTCCTGAACGCCGTGGTGGCGCTGGAGTGTGAGCTGTCCCCGCAGCGCCTGCTGTGCATCCTGCAGCGCATCGAGCAGGACCTGGGCCGCCGCCGCCTCCAGCACTGGGGGCCGCGCACCATCGACCTGGACATCCTCCTGTGGGACGAGGAGGACCGCTCCGTGATCGCGGACGCCAACCTCCAGGTGCCCCACCTGGAACTGCACAAGCGCCGCTTCGCACTGGAACCCCTGTCGGAGCTGGCCCCCCGGGCCCGGCATCCGGTGCTGGGCGTGACGGTGCGGGAGCTGCTCGCGAAGCTCGCCCCCCAGGACGTCCGCAAGCGCGAGGCCCTCTGCTGGCCCGACGTGGGCGCCCGTTTCCCCGTGCACGAACTATGAGCCTGTCCCTCGCCCTGGCCACGGCCGCGCTGCTCGCGGCCGAGCCCACCCCCCTGC
>NZ_RAVZ01000518.1 GCF_003611635.1 Corallococcus terminator
TTCATGGGGCCCTACGAGCGGGGGGTGCGGCTCCGGGGCGGGGCCACGGTCCGGTTGGAGGGCGTGTGCTTCCAGGGACCCCGGATGGCGCTGAGCCAGGAAGGCGGCGTGGCGGAGGTCGAGCGGGCAGGGGTGTCTGAAGGCGCGGGGCCGGCGTTCCTGTCGGTGGACGGCACGCTGAAGCTGGTGGACGTACGGGTCCAGGGACACGAGTACGGCCTGACGACGAACGGGGCCCGGGTGTCGGTGCGGGGCTTCACCTCGGAGCACGCCATGCGGGCCGGCCTGGGGCTCACCACGACGACCGGCCTGCTGGAGGACGTGGTGGTGAAGGACGCGGGGACCTACGGCGCCTTGCAGTTCACGAACTCGGACATGGAGGTCCGGCGCTTCCGGCTGGAGGGCTCGCGGGAGTACGGCGTGGTGGCGGTGCAGGGGCGCCTGCGCCTGCGCGACGGACGCATCCTGGGCGTGAGCACGGCGGACGGCATCGCGGGGGACGGACTCCACCTGCGCCAGGTGGAGGCGGATGTGGAAGCCGTCACCGTCCAGGGGGCGAAGGGCACCTGCGTGCTGGCGGCGCAGCGGGCCCGGGTGGCGCTTCGCGGTGCCCGGCTCCTGTCGTGCGAACTCGCGGCATTGTCGGTGGACTCGAAGGCGACCGTGGAGGCCCGGGACCTCGAATCCCACGGCGCCGGAGAGTCCGTGCTGCTGGCCATCGAAGAGGGCCAGCTCCGGGTGGACGCCCTCACCGTGAAGGACGCCCGAGGCCCGCTGGTGTCCGCCGACTGCGAGGGCCAGACGCGCGTCCGGCTCACGCGGGTCGACGCAAGCTCCACGCGCGGCCTGGACGCGTCCTGTGTCCAGGTGGAAGCGGGACCCCGGCCTCCCTGAGTCCCCGTCTCAACCCTGGGGTGGCGCGGGTTCGGGGGACAGGGGCGTGGCGCGCTTCTCCAGCCACTCGCGGATGACGGGATAGACCTCCGTCGGCGCGCCGGTGCCGAAGATGAGGTCGCCGTGGCCGTAGTCCATCTTGTCGCCGCGGTCCCGCCCGAAGACGTGCAGGGTGCGGTCGGGCGACGTGAGCAGGGCGTACTGCGCCTCCACGTTGGCCGCGGTGGCCAGCCGGTCCGCGCTGCCGCCCATCACGAGCACGGGCTGCTGGAGCTTCGCGATGCCCGCGCGCCAGTCCGTCTTGCGGTCGTACGAGCGGAACACGTCGTGGGCAATCCAGTCCTGGAACTGGAGCAGCACCTTGCGGCTCATCGCCGCCATCATGTTGACGGACAACTGCCGCAGGACGCGCGGCGAGATGTGCCGGGGATTCACCACGATGTCCGACAGGGGCAGGGCGAGGTAGCCCAGGAAGGGGGCCACGCTGGCGCTCATCCACGCCTGCCGGATGCTCCCCGGCCACGCGGCGCGCACGCCGAGCGAGATGAGCGCGCGCAGGAAGGGCGCTGACTTCAGATGCACTGGCGCCCCCAGCTCCAGCAGGCCCGCGATCTTCCCGCCCTCGGCGCCCTGGGCCACGCCGTAGCCCACCAGTCCGCCCAGCGAATGGCCGAGCCAGAAGGCCTGCTTCGCGTCCGTCTCCTTCAGCGCCAGCTCCAGGAGGGCCGGTCCGTCCTGGGTGATGTGGTCGTCGATGGTGAAGTCCGTGGGCCGCCGGCCCCGGGGCGGACGGCGCGAGTGCCCGGTGCCGCGCCACTCCACGCTGAAGCAGTCGAAGCCGGCTTCGGTGAGGTAGTGGGCCACGGAGTAGGGGGGCTCGAAGTCGAAGGTGTAGCGGTTGGCCGCCAGCCCGTGGCACAGCAGCACCGGCTCGGCGAAGCGGCGGACGGGCGCCCGCCGTGCGTGCACGGCCAGCTCCCATCCATCGGCGCAGCGCACCCGCAGCATCTCTGGCAGGGGGCCCCGCAGGCGGTACCAGCGCCGGACCAGCAGGACCCACAGGATGTTCACGAGCAGCAGGACGACCGCTGCCTCCACCGCCCACAGGGCCCACTGCCCGTACGGCATTTCTCCTCCATGCGACCGGGGACCGACTCCGGCGCGAATAAAACCCTGCTAAGGTCCGTTCCCTCGCCGTTTCTGCCGCAAGGGCATCCGACCACCAGGGGAAGTCGAGGGAACGATGAAGCTACGGAAACTGATGTTCGTGCTCCCGAACCTCTTCACCGTCACCTCTATCTTCTGTGGCTTTTACGCCATCACCCTGTGTTCGGGGGAAGCGGAGCCGGTGCACCTGTACCAGGCGGCCCTGGCCATCCTCTTCGCCATGTTCTTCGACGGGTTCGACGGACGGGTGGCCCGCCTGACGAAGACGCAGAGCGACTTCGGCATGCAGCTCGACAGCCTGGCGGACGTCATGTCCTTCGGGGTCGCGCCGGCGCTGCTGGTCTACAAGTGGGCGTTGGCGCCCATGGGCTTCTGGGGCCTGTTCATCTCCTTCGCGTTCATGGCGTGCGGCGCCATGCGGCTGGCGCGCTTCAACGTGCTCGCCATGCGCAATCCGCACGGCGGCGGTGGAGGCTTCTTCGTGGGCCTGCCCATCCCGCTGGCCGCGGGCGTGCTCGTCTCCCTCATCATCTCCCACCACGTGGCTTCGGAGGGCGAGGTGCTCGGTGACGGGGCCCGCATGCCGGTGGCGGTGGCGGTGGGCGCCCTGTCGCTGCTGATGGTGTCCACGGTGCGCTACCGCACCTTCAAGGACGCGCGGCCCGGCCTGAAGACGGGGCTCGTCTTCCTGGTGCTGGCGCTCACGGGCGGGTTCATTGCCCGTCAGTTCCATCCGGCCTGGGTGCTGGTGACGTACTTCTTCGCGTACCTGGTGATGGGGCTGGTGGAGTCCGCGGTCTCGGTGCGCAGCCGGCTGGCGTCGCGCAAGGTCGGCGCGGGTTCCGTCGCGGCGGTGGCCGTGGCGACCGGGCTCGACGAGGACGACGACGAGGACTCCGAGCCGAACGCCACCGACGACGGCCCCGCGTACCTCTGAGCGGCCGAGCAGGGGGAGGCGGACGCGGACCGTGCCCTCCCGGCCCGGGACCGCTAGGATGCCCGGCCCATGCGCGTCGAGCTGCTGTGCACCGGTGACGAGCTCGTCACCGGCCTTATCACGGACACCAACAGCACGTATCTGGAAGGCCGCCTCTTCGACCTGGGTGTGAAGGTCGAACGGGTGACGGTGGTCGGTGACGTGCGGCCGGACATCACGGGCGCGCTGCTGGAGGCCTCGGCGCGCGCGGACGTGGTCATCGTCTCGGGGGGCCTCGGGCCCACTGCGGACGACTTCACGCTGGAGTGCGCCGCCGCGGCGGCCGGCGTGCCCCTGGAAGAAGACGCGCGGGTGCTGGGCTGGCTTCAGGAGCGGTACGCCGCGCGAGGCATGGCCATCAACCCGGGAGCCCTGCGCATGGCGCGGATCCCCGCGGGCTCCGAACCGGTGCGAAACCCCCAGGGCTCGGCGCCGCTGGTCATCCAGAAGCTCGGCCGCGCGCAGATGTTCTTCCTGCCGGGCGTCCCGCGCGAATACCGAGCGCTGGTGGACGGAGAAGTGCTGCCGCGTGTCCGGAGCCAGCTCGCCACCGAACCCCACCGCACCTTCCGGGCCTTCCGCCTGCTGCGCACGGTGCGCCTGCCCGAATCGGTGTTGAACCAGCAGGTGATGCCCCTGGCTCCGAGCCATCCCCGGGTGGTGTTCGGCTTCCGCACGCACGCGCCCGAGAACCACCTGAAGCTGATGGCCGAAGCGCCCACCCAGGCGGAGGCGGATGCCGCGCTCGCCGCCGCAGAGGCCGCGTGTCGCGTGGTGCTGGGCACGCACGTGTATGGCGCGGACACCAGCGAGTACGCCCCGGTCCTCCTGGAGCTGCTTTCGCGCGCGGGCCACACGCTGGCGGTCGCGGAGAGCTGCACGGGCGGCCTCATCGCGCAGGACCTCACGGCCGTTCCGGGCGCCAGCCAGGTGTTCGTGGGGGGCGCGGTCGTCTACTCGGAGAAGATGAAGTCCGCCTGGGTGGGCGTTCCTCCCGAAGTCCTGCGGCAGCACAGCGCGGTGTCCCGGCAGACGGCCCTCGCGATGGCCGAGGGGGTTCGCACCGCCTGCGGCGCGACCTTCGGCCTGTCGGTGACGGGTTACGCCGGTCCTGGAGGCGGGACGCCCGAGGATCCGGTGGGCACCGTCTATTGCGCACTGGCCGGGCCCGGCTTCGAGTCCCGCTGCGAGCGCGTGTCGCTCGCGGGTGACCGGGACCGGGTGCGTCTGTTCGCCGCATCCCACGTGCTGGAAATGTTGAGGTTGCACCTGCTCGCCTCCCCCGTGTCGCCATGAGTCGCTCCAAATCAAAGCGTTCCCGTCCTTCCGCTCCGGAGGCGCCGTCCCCGGCCCCCCAGACC
>NZ_RAVZ01000519.1 GCF_003611635.1 Corallococcus terminator
CCCCCTATCGGGTGAGGCCCCCTTCCCCTGACAACGGCTCGCCCGAAGGCCCGCCTACGTCTGCGCGTCCGCCTTCAGCTTCTCCACCGCCACCATCGTGATGGCCTTCACCAGGGCCCGCGCGCGGCGCCCCGCGGAGGTCTCCCCGTGCGGATCCACCTCCACCGCGTTGGCGATGTCCGTGAAGCCCTGCCGCTCTCCCCGGCGCAGGTGCAGCTCGCCCCGGCCCGTCAGCGCCACGGGGTTGCGCGGATCACTGGACAGCGCGTGCGTGTACTCGGTGAGCGCGTCCTCCACCCGTCCGAGCTTCTGGTACACCGTGCCCAGCGCCGCGTGCGCCGCCGAGTCCTTCGGGTTTCCCTCCACGAGCCCCTCGAACAGGATGCGCGCCTCCTCCAACCGCCCCGCCGACGCCAGGTCGCAGCCCACCTGCGCGATGGCCTTCGCCTCCTCGAAGGTCATCCCCTCCACCTCCGCCCAGGTCGTCTCTCCGCGCGCGAACGCCTTCAGCCTGCGCGCCGTTCCGGTCTCCATCCTCTGCCCCTCGCCGCCTTCGTGTTTGATGACGCGTCCCATGGCGGCTCTCACGCGCTGCGCAGGTTGGAGATGGCCGTCTTCGCCATCTCGTTGAACTTCGACGACATGTTGCTCATCAGGTCGAACATGGCCTTGCGCTTCTCCATCAGCGTCTGGAGGCGTAGCTCCAGCTCCTTCATCCCGGTGTCCAGCTTCGCGCCGCGCGCCTTGTCCGCATCGCTGGTGCCGAGCGCCGCGCGCTCCTCACGCGCGCTGGCCATCTCGTTCATCACGTCCAGCAGTTCCTCGTCGGTGTCCTCGGTGATGCCCATGAGCAGCGCCTGGACCTTCTGCTCGATGCTCATGTTCGGGTTGTCCACGATGTCCCGCGCCTTCGAGCCCCCCGTGCTCGGACGGGTCGAGGACGTGCCCGGCACCTCCGGCAGCTTCGCCACCGCGGCCAGCTCCGCGCTCAGGTCCTGCCGGTTGGCGACGCCGTCCCTGCTCCCGCTCCCCGCCGCCATCTCCAGGCGGTTGAAGTACTCCGGGTTGTCCTTGAAGAACTGCGCGGCGCGCTTGAGCGTGGGAGACGCCGCCGGACTGCCGAGCAGCGCCTCCAGGTTCGCCATCGACAGCTTGCCGTCCTTCGCCCCCACCGCCGTGTCGAAGGTGTCCCAGTTCTGGTCCAGCACGCGAAGCGCGTCGCGATAGCCGGCGAGGTTCGGATCCAACGAGCCCGTGCCGCTTCCCGGACGTCCCGCGCCGCTGCCCGGGCCCGGCCCGGAGCCACCTCCCGTGGTGGGCGGCGCGCAGTCCGACGGCTTGGGCTCGCAGTCCGACGGCGTGGGAGAGGGACGGCCCGGACGCTCCGGACGCCCGTACTTCGCGAAGTCCGCGGCCAGCCGCTTCGACTCCTGCTGGAGGCTCATCAGGTCGATGCGGTCGTCGTTGAAGTTCGGCACCGGCAGCAGGAGCACCTTGTTCTTCGACGTGTCCACCTGCTCGAAGAAGCCCCGGTTCTCGACCATGAACTTCGCCGCGTCCCGCAGCGACGGCGACACGTTCGCGTCCTGGGCGATGCGCTGGAGGTCCCCGTGCGACAGGGTGCCGTCCTTGCGGCCGTCCATCAGGTCCAGGTAGCCGAAGTTCGCCTCCAGCGTGCGCAGCGAGTCCGCGTAGTCCAGCAGCTTCGGATCCAGGGGACTGCGGGTGCCGGAAGCGCCAGACCCGGCCTGCGCCGAACCCGTGTTCGCGGAGGGCGCGTAGCCCGCTGACGCCTTCGCCGCGTCCTGGGGCGCGCAGTACTCCGTCTTCGCCGGGGGGTTCTTTTTCAGTTCGTCCGCGACGCCCAGCACGCCACTGGCCGCCATCATCACGTTGCCGGTCATGACCCCGGCCGCCGTCTTGATGGAGTTGGTGAGGACCGGGGGCAGACCCAGGGCGTTTCCCGCCAGGTCGACCACGGCGGTCATGGGACCGCCCAGCAGGTTCGCCACGCCTTTGAGGATGTCGAGCATCGAAACTCCCGCGCGACGGGTTGAAGTAGGTGCTGCCGGTGGACCGCGCGCCGTCTCTTCGGACGGGACCCGGTCATTGCAGCGGCGATGCCGGCTGCGGCACGGGGCGACGCGAGCCATATCCAGGGGTTGGACGCGCAGGAGGCCAGCGTGCGTCCCCAGCCACGGACGGGTCGGTCCACCACGGGGGATTGCGGTTAGAGTCCGCCGCGCATGCGCACCTTCGGGCTCGACTACGGCACCAAGACCATCGGGGTGGCCGTCTCTGACGGGTTGGGACTGACCGCCCAGACCGTCACCACCGTGCGACGCGCGTCGATCAAGGCGGACCTCGCGGAGCTGTCCCGGCTCGTGAAGGAGTACGAGGTCACCCGCATCGTCCTGGGGCTGCCGCTCAACATGAACGGGTCGGAAGGTCCGCGCGCGGAGGCCTCACGCAGGTTCGCGGACGTGCTCGGGCAGTCGCTCGGACTGCCCGTGGAGCTGTGGGACGAGCGGCTGTCCACCGTCGCGGCCCAGCGCACCCTGCTGGAGGCGGACGTCAGCCGCGCGAAGCGGCGCGAGGTCATCGACCAGCTCGCAGCACAGTTCATCCTGCAGGGCTGGCTGGACGCGCACCGCGCCCCCGTCGAAGAGGGCTACGACCCGGAGGACTACGACCCGGAGGCGTGAAGCGAGCCCCCGGGGCCCGTCCGCGCGCTACGGCTGACGGCGGTACACGTGCAGCGGCGCCTGGAAGCCGTCCTGCTCCACGTACGGCACGCCGTCGAGCGTCAGCGTCCGCCCGTCCAGCTTCACGCCCGGATCCTTCATCAGGTTCCCCTGGTCGAAGCGCACCACCACGTCCGGCTTCGCGTCCTGGAGGCGCTGGCGGAAGGTGTCCCAGCGCACGCGCGCCATGCGCAGCTCCGGCAGGTTGGAGAAGAAGGCCACCTGAAGGTCCATGTAGCGCGGGTCGTCGTCGATGGCCGCCGCGCCGCCCCGGGCCGCCACCTGCTCCTTGAGGTAGCGCGCCACCTGCATCACCGCCACCGGGTTGGTGGACGTGGGGCTCACCGGGCGCAGCGAGTCATGCAGCCCGCCCTCCACGCGGAAGGTGTAGATGCCCAGCGCCACCGGCATCACCACCGCCAGCACCACGCTCACCCCCACCACCGCGCGGCGCGCGAAGGCGCTCCGGCCCGCCACCACCGCCGCGAAGCCCGGCGCCAGGAACACGGGCAACAACACCAACTGCGTCACCGTGAAGCGCGCCAGCGGCACGAAGCTCAGCATCACCGCCGCGCGGAAGGTGAAGTACAGCGCGGGCAGCACCGCCGCCGCCACCAGCCAGCGCGTCTCCGGATGCTGCTTCCACGCCTTCACCATGCCCACCGCGCCCAGCAGCGCCACGCCGGGCGTCAGCGTGAACAGCGCCACCGCCGGCCAGAACCCCAACTGCTGCAGCCGCCACCCCAGCGAGCCGCCGGCCCCACCGGAGTCCACCACCCACTGCCGGTGGAAGTCCTCCACCGCCTTCAGGGGGAAGAACGGATCGCCGTGCGCCAGCTCGTTGCCCTGCATCCACAACAGCGGGAACGGCAGGCACGCCAGCCCGAAGCCCACCGCGCGCGTGAGTGACGCCACCCGGTCCTCGCTGCTGAACACCAGCGCCACCGTGAGCAGCGGGATGTACATCCACGCGTCGTAGCGCAGCGCGCACGCGAAGTTGAGCAGCACCCCGCCCCAGAACAGCGGCTGGAAGCGGTTCTCCTCCACCCCCTCGGCCACCAGCGCGAACACTCCCAGCATGAAGCACAGCGACACCGCCTCGCTGCCCGCCGTGGTGGAGAACTGCAGGTGCATGCCCCACGCGCTGAAGGCCAGCCCCGCCGCCACGCCCGCGCGCCAGCCGAACAACCGCCGCGTCAGCGCGAACAGCGGCACCACCGACAGCACGCCGAACACCAGGCTCACCAGCCGGCCCGCCACGTCCCGGTCGAACACCGACAACAGCGGGCCCACCAGGTACAGGTGCAGGGGGCCGAACTGGTACGTCCCATCCTTGTAGGAGGTGATGACGTGCGGAGATGCCCACCACCGCTCCGCCAGCTCCGTGCGCACCACCGCGTCGCCGAAGAGGTTCTCGTTGATGAAGAACACGCCCAGCCGGGGCAGGAGCGCCGCCAGGAGCAAGAGTCCCACCAACCACCGCATCGACGGCTCGGGCTGTGGCGCGGGCACCGCGGACAGGCCGGGCACTGCGGAGGGGGAGGCAACGGCGGCGGGACTCGAGGCGGGGACCATGGCGCGCGCGAGGATACGCAGGCAGGGCTCAAAGCCAAGCCGGCGACCCACCCTCCTGCCCGATGCC
>NZ_RAVZ01000051.1 GCF_003611635.1 Corallococcus terminator
CACCAACCCCGACTCCCCCACCCTTCAACCGCGCAGGGACCCTTCTGCAAGCGCGCGGCCAACGTGCTTGAACCCAGGTGTTCCCTCGGGAAAGGCATTGGGAAGCCGTCGCGGGGGCAGGGTGCGTGTCCGCCAACCGGTAAATCCTCCCGACCCGGGGCCGGGAGGCGGCGGTAAAGAAAGACGCCCGCGCGGGTCGCCCTCTTGGGGCCCCGGCGGGCGTGGATGGCCTGGATGACTGACAGGCTGCTACAGGACCTTCACCGGCACCTCTTTGAGCACCTGGTCGCCGCGCAGGATGACCACGGTCCACGCGCCGGGCTTCGACAGCTTCACGCCGGTCCACTGCCGCGCGCGCCAGCCCTCGCCCTTCACCTTCACGTCCTTCGTCTCGCGCACGGTGGCGCCCTGCTTCACCTGCACCGAGATGTCGTCGACGGAGTCGCCCTGGGGCACCAGGTAGCTCTGCCACAGCATCACGGAGGTGCCCGCCTTGATACCTTCGGGGGCCACTTCGGCGGTGCACTCGTACTTGTTGGGGCCGTCCTTGGCCACCTCGGTGCACAGCTTGGCTTCCACCAGCACCGGGCCCTGGCCCTGGCCCTTGTAGAAGAAGTTCCAGGTGTCACGCACCGCGTCCGCGCTGGGGGCCTTCACGGTCTCCGCCGCCGGGGCCGCCGCCTCCTGCGCTCCCGCGACCGTCGCCACACCCAGCACCGCGCACAGCACGCTTCCGTTGAACACGCTCTTCATGATTCGGGATCCCCTCGTTTGGTCGTTCAAGGAGGCCGTCCCACGTCTGGCCCCCAGGTGCGTGTGTCTAGCACGGAACACCCCGCTTCCGTCCTGCCCTACCCGAAGAGGAAGAAGCCCAGCGTCACCAGTGGCAGGTAGACGAGGAAGGCGACCAGGAGGAAGCCGAGGATGTCTTTGAACTCCAACCGTGCCACGGCCAGCAGCGGCAGCGCCCAGAAGGGCTGGATGAGGTCGGTGGCCATGTCGCCCCAGGCATACGCCAGCACCACCTTCTCCGGCGCCACGCCCAGCCGGCCCGCGGCCTCCAGCAGGTACGGCGCTTCAATGGCCCACTTGGAGCCGCCGGAGGGCACGAAGTAGTTCACCACGCCGCTGTACAGATACACGATGGCGGGGAACGTCTCGCGCGTGGACAGCGACACGAAGAGCTCGCCGATGCGGTCCGTCAGCCCCGTGGCCTTGAAGATGCCGTAGATGCCCGCGTACAGCGGGAACTGCAACACGATGCCGTGCAGCACGCTCGCGGCCTCCTCGCTCGCCTTGAGCAGCCGCGCGGGCGTTCCATGCAGCAGCACCGCGAGCACCAGGAACGTGAAGTTCACCACGTTGAGGTTGAGCGCGCGCCAGCCGCCGTTCATCCACAGGTGTCGCGCGAACCACAGGAGGCCCAGCACGCCGAAGACGACGTTGAGCAGCCACGCGTGATCCAACCACTCGGCGGGGCTGAGCTTCCCGGAGGGCTTCGGGGGCGGGGTGAAGTCCCCCAGCTTCTCCAGCACCGCGGGCTCCACGCGCACGGTGCGCTCCGGGGACGGGTGCAGCGCCCACGCGAGCGCCGTGAGCAGCGCCACCGCGCAGAGCGTCAGGCCCACGTTGAAGGGGGAGAACAGCGTCCGGTCGATGGGGATGATCCCCAACTGCTTCTCCAGGAAGTGCCCCGGCGTCGCGACCAGCAGCGGCGCGGAGGCGGACAGGCCCGCGTGCCACGTGGCGCCCAGGCCGAAGTACGCGCACGCCACCAGGAGCCGGTAGTCCACGTCCGGCCGGCGGCGCGCGATGAAGCGCACCAGCATGGCGCTGGCCACCAGCGACAGGCCCCAGTTGAAGTACGCGAGCGCCATGGACACCGCGGCCATCAGCGCGGTGGCGCCGCGCGGGCTCCTGGGCAGGCTTGCGACCTTCTCCAGCACTGCCTTCACCGGGGCGGTGAGCGCCAGCAGGTAGCCGGTGAACATCACCAATGCCATCTGCATGGAGAAGGTGAGCAGCTCCCAGAACCCGCCGCCCCAGGCATCCAGCACCAGCGGCGGAGGCGCCCCCACCCAGCCCAGGGCCAGCGCCATGGTGAGCAGGGTGAGGAGCACGGCGATGGCGAAGGCGCTGGGGACGAACCGGGAGGAGAAGCGGCCCAGCCCTTCAGCGAGCCTGACGAGGGTTTCCACGGGGCGGGACTCCAGGCGGGCAGGCGCTCCACGAACTTCGGAGCGGCACCCCGGGTTTTACGGTATGAGCGGTCGCCATGTCCCCTAGCGAGCAGCACACCCCCGTCTTTGATCGCATCGCGACGGGCGTGCCCGGACTGGATCCCATCCTGGGCGGCGGTCTGATGGCATCGGGCGTCTACATCGTCGTGGGGGAGCCCGGGGCGGGGAAGACCATCCTCGCCAACCAGCTCTGTTATCAGCAGGCGCGTCAGGGCACGCGCTGCCTGTATGTGACGCTGCTCGCGGAGTCCCATTCGCGCATGCTGGCGAACCTGCGCAGCATGGCGTTCTTCGACGCCTCGCAGCTTCCCCAGCGCATCTACTACGTCAGCGGCTTCCGGATGCTGGAGGAGCAGGGGCTGCCGGGCCTGCTGGAGCTGTTGCGCCGGGAGATGCGCAACCACGGCGCGGGCATCCTCGTGCTGGACGGGCTGGTGCAGGCGCAGGAGGCCGCGGGCAGCAGCCGCGACTTCAAGAAGTTCATCCACGAACTCCAGGTGTCCGCGGGCCTCACGCGCTTCACCGCGCTCCTGCTCACCAGCAGCGTGGGCCCCACCGTGCATCCCGAATACACGATGGTGGACGGCATCCTGGAGCTGCGCGAGCGCACGGCGGCCATGCGCTCCTGGCGCGAATTGCAGGTGCGCAAGTTCCGCGGCAGCGCGAGCCTGAGCGGGTCGCACCACTTCCGCATCTCCGAGGCGGGCGTGGAGGTGTTCCCCCGCCTGGAGACGGTGGTCAGCCGCGCGCAGCCGCCGGACTGGGGCACGCAGCGGGTGCGCTTCGGCGTGCCCACGCTGGACGCGATGATTCCAGAGGGCCTGGCCGCGGCGTCCACCACGCTGGTCATGGGGCCTCCCGGCAGCGGCAAGACGCTCCTGGGCGCAAGCCACCTGGCCGAAGGCCTGCGCCTGGGTGAGCCCGGCCTGATGGTGAGCTTCTACGAGGGTCCGGACCGGCTCCTGCACAAGGCGGCCAACGTGGGGCTGTCGCTGGGCAGCGCGGTGCGGGACGGCCGGCTGACGCTCCAGTGGAACATGCCCGCCGAGTGCAACCTCGACATGGTGGCGCACGCGCTGCTGGAGGACGTGCGCAAGCGCGGCGTGAAGCGGCTGTTCGTGGACGGCCTGAGCGCGATGGTGGAGACGACGCACGAGCCGGCGCGCATCAGCCCCTTCTTCGCCGCGCTCACGCATGAATTGCGCCGGCTGGGGGTCACCACGTTCTTCACCTTGGAGACGCCCCGGCTCTTCGGTCCGGACATGGACGTGCCCCTGGGCACGGGCCTGTCCGGCGTGGCGGAGAACCTGCTGTTCATGCGCCACCTGGAGCTCAACGGCCGGCTGCGGCGGCTGCTCTCCATCTTCAAGATGCGTGACGCGGACTACGACCCGACGCTGCGCGAGTTCCTCATCACGCCCCAGGGCATCGAGGTCCAGCCTCCGTTCCAGCCGTCGCCTGAATTGCTGCTCACCGGCATCGCCCGCTTCCCGGGCAACCACTCCTGACCCCCAGAGGCTCCGTGGCTCCCGCGACCGAGACCGTGCTGGTGGTGGACGACGAACAGGGCATCCTGGAAGCGCTCGCGGACCTCTTGAGGGAAGAGGGCTACCGCGTGCTGACGGCGTCCCATGGCAAAGAGGCCCTGGAGCGCATGGCGGAGGTGAAGCCGGACCTGGTGCTCACCGACTGGATGATGCCCGTGCTGGATGGGCCCGCGCTCATCGAGCGCATCCAGAAGGACCCGGAGCTGCGCCACATCGCCGTGCTGGGCATGAGCGCCGTGGACACCAACGGCCTGAGGCGTCAGCACCCCGGGATGGAGTTCCTCCAGAAGCCCTTCGACATCCGCGCCCTGATGAAACAGGTGCGCAAGGCCCTGGACGCGCCGCGCGTCCAGGAAGGCTGAGCGTCCAAGCCGCGCGCCCGGGAGGCCCGCCATGTTCCACCTGCTCAAGCTGGGTCCGGTGCCCCTCTCCATGGGCACCACCGGGGTGTACCTGCGCATCGGCGAGTCGGGCGACCCGTCCGCCCCCGTCTTCGAACAGGACGACGTCGCGGGTGTGAGGGCCCTCATCGCCGGCCTGGAGGACACGTCCCAGGTGCTGTGCGAGCCCGCGCTGGCGGACGCCGCCCTGGAGCTGGGCCTGAGCGTGGCGCCGCCTCCGCAGGCGGCGCTCTCCTCGCGGGCGGCCATCGCCACGTTCCTCGCGTGGGGACAGCGGGGCGTGTCCGGGCTGGGGTCGGACAAGGCGCTGCTCTTCGTCCAGGCCTCCACTGAATACTGGAGCGCGAGGCCGTGGACGCACTGGGATGACGGCCAGCCCTTCGTGGTGGACGTCACCGGCGCGCACGAGCACACCTACGAGGGTTGCGTCTTCCACGCGGACGACGGCCTCGCGGGGCTGGCCCTCTATGAACGGCCCGGCTCGCTCGCGCGGCTGTTGGAGCTCCAGGTCCATGGCCAGGGGGAGGAGGCGAAGGCGCTGCCCGCCATCGCCGTGTCCCTGGAGCCCAGCCCCGCCTACGCGGTGGAGGCCCTGTCCGCCGCCGGCCGCGTGCCCCGGCTGCCCCTGCCCATCAAGTCCGGCCCGCACGGCGTGAGCGTCCCCTCCAGCCTGGAGTCCCTCATCCTGGTGGCCGCCCTGCGCGCCGTGGCCCGCCTGTCCCCCACCCAGCCCGAGGCCCTGAGCAGCATGGTGGCAGGTGAGGCGCGGATGGACGTCCGGGTGCGAGCCCCCGCCCAACGCGTGCGCAACTAGGCGGAATCAGGCCCTTGCCGCCATGACGCACCCTGACCAGACAGGGGAACGGGCTCGTGTGGGACTGTGAACAACCGCTGTAAGAGAAAAGGTTGATTCACAAAGTATCTGGGTCCATAGGTGAAGGCGTGACTGACGCCGACCTTGCACCCCGGGTCCAGCGCTTCCTCACGGCGCACATCGATTCCATCGAGAAGCTGGAGGTGCTCCTCCTGCTTCGTGCCCGGACGGACCGGGCGTGGACGGCGCCGGCGGTGGCCCTGGAGCTGCGCATCACCGAAGCCTCCGCGGCCCGCCGTCTGGCGGAGCTGAAGTCGGGAGGGCTGTTGCTCGAGGATGGCGTGTCGGGCGAGGCCTTCCGCTTCAGCCCCAGCCAGTCAGACGACGTGAAGGCCGCCGCGGAGCTGTCCACCGCGTACGCGGCGCGCCGGGTGAGTGTGATTGCGTTCATCTTCTCCCGCCCGATGGACCGCGTGCGGGGCGTCTAGGGCGAGCGGGCGGGCGCAAGGTTGTTTTCCGTGCGCGCGCAAGCACCGGGCCCGGTGCGATGGTGGGCGGGATGGAGGTGTCATCCATGGCCGACGCATCGCTTCCCCGCTTCACGCCGCGCCGCGAACTGGGGCGCACGGGCTTCACCGCGACGGCGGTGGGCATTGGTGACGTGGCGGACCGCACGGTGCCGCGCGAGGACCTGGTCGCCACGCTGCGCCGGGCGCTGGACGCGGGGCTCAACGTCATCGACACCGCGCCCGGGTACGAGGACGGCCTGAGCGAGAAGGTCGTGGGCGAGGCCCTGCGCGGCCGGCGCGAGGGCGTGTTCGTCATCGACAAGGTGGACGTGCTGGAGGCCCCGGTGGCGCCGCAGGTGGCCCAGAGCCTGGCGCGCCTGGGCCTGCCGTCGGTGGACCTGTTCGCGCTGCACGCGGTGAAGTCGCTGGCGCAGTGGGAGGAGGTGGCGCGGCCGGGCGGGGCGCTGGAGCAGTTGGAGGCGTGCGTGGCGAAGGGGCAGGCGCGCTTCCGGGGCATCTCCTGTCACCACCCGGACGCGCTGCTGGCGGCCGTGCGTTCGGGGCGGTGTGACGTGGTGATGTTCCCGCTGGGCCCGTTCGTGGACGCGCGCTACCTGGAGCAGGTGCTGCCCCTGGCGCGCGAGCGGGGCGTGGGCGTGGTGTCCTTCAAGACGTTCGGCGCGGGCAAGCTGTTGGGGGACACGGAGGGCTATGGCCGGCCGCTCCAGGCGCGCCCGCGCGGCAAGGTCGGCTCCGGGGGCGAGGCGCGGGACACGCCGGTGTTGCCGCACCTGTCGGTGGCGGAGTGCGTGCACTACACGCTCACGTTGGATCCGGACGTGATGTTGATGGGGATGGGCTTTCCGAACGAACAGGACGCCGCGCTGCACGCGGCCGCGGCCTTCCGTCCCCTGGAGGCCGGGGCGCTGCGGACGGTGCGGGAGCGGGCGCGCGCCGCCATCGAGGGCAAGGGCGCGGTGTGGTGGAACCCGCCTTCACCTGAAGTGCCCACGCGCTGAGCCCGCGCGCGCGAGCAGGCGAGCTCGGACGGGTTGCCTGCAAGACACTCGCTCCGAATCTGGATCCCCTCGGGATTTGTTGAAGGGCCGGGACCGTCATTATCGGCGCCTCCCGCCGACCTTCCTCCATGCCCGAACCATCCGTTGAGCCCTCCGCCGAACTGCCCGGTGAGCCGCCGCTCCCGGGCGCGGCGAACGTGCCCCGGCTGGCGGATGCGGACGTGTCGTCCGGTCTGGCGTTGGCGTTGGGGTCCCTGCCTCCGGGCGAAGAGGTCTCGGCCGCGGACACCTCCTCCAGGGCGGACCCGGTGGCCGTGAATGATTCGCCTCCGGGCCGTACCCAGGACGTGAAGTCAGCCTTCGCGGATGCTCCGATGCGGGGGAGTCTGCCGGACGCGGGCGTGCCGTCGCGTGCGTTCGTGGAGGAGGGCCGCTTCGCCTTCCTGGCCCGCGCGGGCGAGGTGCTGTCGTCGTCGTTGGATGAGCCCACGGTGCTGCGCCAGCTCGTGGACCTGGTGGTGCCGGGGCTGGCGGACTGGTGCGTGGTGGACTTCGTCACGTCGGCGGGCACGGTGGTGCGCCGGGCCGCGGCGCACCGGGAGCCCGCGCTTGTGCCCGCCGCCTATGCCTTCGCGGAGCGCTGGCCCGAACGGGTGGACGGCTCCACGGGCCTGTCCGGAGTGCTGCGCACCGGTCAGCCCTGCCTCGTGCCGGACGTGCCCGAAGCCCATGTCCAGGCGGCCGTGGCGCAGGGCGATGCGCGGCTCGCGGAGGCCTGGCGCCTGGGCTGCCGCTCCGTGATGCTGGTGCCGCTGGAGGCGCGCGGCCGGGTGCTGGGATGTCTGTCATTGATGTCCGGCGAGACCGAACGCCGCTATGACGAGCGCGACCTGGCGCTGGCGCGCGAGCTGGCCCGGCGGGCCGCGCTGTCGTTGGACAACGCCCTGCTGTATGGCGAATCCCGTCAGGCCCAGGCGCGCACGGCGCGACTCCAGGCGGTGACGGCGGCGCTGTCCCGCGCGGCCACCGAGGACGCGGTGGCGCAGGTGCTGGCCCGCGAAGTGTGGGAGGCCAGCGGCGCCACGCGCGTCGCGGTGCTGGCCCTGGAGGAGAACGGTGGCCTGCGGCCCCTGAGGATGCTGGGGTACTCCGAGGAATCGCTGGCCCGCATCCTCCGTCCCCCGTCCGGGGACACCTTCCCGAGCGGGCGCCACGACTGTCAGCGCGAGGCGTGGTGGTTCAGCTCGCTGGAGGAACTCAGCCGCCAGCATCCCCAGGTCGCGGAGTTCGCGCGCAGCCTGGGGCCTGGGGCCCGCGCGGTGGTGCCGCTGTGGGGCGAGACGCGGATGCAGGGGTTGTTGCTGCTCGGGTGGCCGGAGTCGCGGGCCTTCTCCGCGTCGGAGCGCTCCTTCCTGGAAGCCCTGGCGCACCAGTGCGCGCAGGCGCTGGAGCGGGCCGCGCTCTATGAGGCGCTGCGCGAGCGCACCGAACGGCTGCGGCAGGCGCTGGTCACCGGCGACATGGGCACGTGGCGGGTGGACCTGGGGCGCGCGAAGGAGACGCGGGACGCGGCGCTCAACCACATGCTGGGCTTGCCCGCGGTGGATTCGTCGACGGGCGTGGGGGACTTCCTCTCCCGCCTGCACGCGGAGGACCGGCCGCACGTGGAGGCGGAGTTCCTGCGGCACCAGCGTCAGGCGCCCAGCTTCTTCGAGCTGGAGTTCCGCGTGGTGCGCCGCGACGGCGGCGTCCGTTGGTTGCACAGCGTGGGGCAGTCCTTCCCCGGACCGGACGGGGAGGTCGCGTATCTCACCGGCGCGATGGCGGACGTCACGCGGCGCAAGGAGGCCGAGGAGCGGCTGCAACTGCTGCTGGACGCGAGCCGCGTGCTGGCGCTCCGCCTGGACGACGTGGAGCAGGCCCTGCCAGAGGTGGCGAAGCTGGTCGCGAACCACGTGGCCACCGGTTGTCTGGTGGACCTGACGGCGCCGGACGGAACCCTGCGCCGGGTGACGGCGGCCCACCGCGCCTCCGAAGACGACGCACGGCTGAAGGCCGCCCTGTCGGAGCCGGACCTCCGGCCCGAGCATCCGGCGCTCCAGTGCTTCGCGTCCGGCGAGGTCTGCTTCCTGTCGCGCATGGACTTCAAGCGGCGCGACGCGGGCTCCACCCCCGAGGCGCCGCGGTCCCTGATGGACAGCCTGTCGCCCACGTCGGTGCTGTCGGTGCCGCTGCGTGCGCGGGGGCGCACGCTGGGCGTCATCACGCTGTTCACCGCCGCGCCGCAGCGCACGCTGGTGGCCGCCGACGTGACGATGGTGGAGGAGCTGGCGTTGCGCATCGGCGTGGCGCTGGAGAACGCCCGGCTCTTCCATGACGCCCAGTCCGCGGTGCGTCTGCGCGACGAGTTCCTCTCCGTGGCGAGCCACGAGCTGAAGACACCCCTCACCAGCCTCATCCTCCAGCACAACCTGATTGGCCGGTCGCTGGAGGTGGCGGGCCAGGCGGGGCCGGTGATGGGCCGGCTGACCACCGCGCAGCGGCAGGTGCTGCGGCTGACGGCGCTCGTGGACAACCTGCTGGACGTCAGCCGTCTGTCATTGGGCAAGCTGGCGCTGGAGCGCGCGGAGGTGGACCTGGTCCAGGTGACGCGCGACGCGGTGGAGCGGCTGGAGGAGGTGTTCGCCCAGGCCTGCTGTCCCCTCCAGGTGGACCTGCCGCGCACGCTGAAGGGCCAGTGGGACGCGCTCCGGTTGGATCAGGTGCTGGTGAACCTGCTCACCAACGCGGCGAAGTATGGCGCGGGCCACCCGGTGTCGGTGCGCGCGGGCACCGGCGCGGACGACGAAGCCTGGGTGGAGGTGCGCGACCAGGGCATCGGCATCGACGCGGACGCGCTGCCCCGGCTCTTCGGCCGCTTCGAGCGCGCCGTGTCCGACCGGCACTACGGCGGCATGGGGCTGGGGCTCTACATCAGCCGGCAGATTGTCGAAGCGCTGGGGGGCCGCATCGACCTGGACAGCCAGCCGGGGCAGGGCGCGACCTTCACCTTGCGGCTGCCCCGCCAGGGCGTGCCCGACACACGGACCCCTCCCCCCCAGGATTCGTAGGAGGGGAAGGGGAGCGCGGGGCGTCGTCAGTGCTGAACGCCCTTGAGCGGAGGCCCTTCGGCTTCCATCGCCCGGTACTCGTCGTCGGTGAACAGGCGCGAACGGATGAGGAAGCGCACGCCTTCGGGGGCTTCGACGGAGAAGCCACTGCCGCGACCGGGCACCACGTCCACCGTGAGGTGGGTGTGGCGCCAGTACTCGAACTGCGACCCGGACATGTAGAAGGGCGTGCCGACAATCTCACCCAGGTACACGTCCTCCTGGCCCACGCGGAAGTCGCCGCGCGGGAAGCACATGGGCGCGCTGCCGTCGCAGCAGCCGCCGGACTGGTGGAAGAGCAGCGGACCGTGGAGGCCCTGCATCTTGTGGAGCAGGGCCTCGGCGGCCGGCGTCACTTCGACGCGCGGAACAGGCATCCCTAGAAGAAGCCCATGGGCTTGGCGTCGTAGCTGACGAGCATGTTCTTCGTCTGCTGGTAGTGGTTGAGCATCATCTTGTGGTTCTCGCGGCCGATGCCGGACTGCTTGTAGCCGCCGAACGCCGCGTGCGCGGGGTACAGGTGGTAGCAGTTCACCCAGACGCGGCCGGCCTGGATGCCGCGGCCCATGCGGTAGGCGGTGTTGGTGTCGCGCGTCCACACGCCAGCGCCCAGGCCGTAGAGCGTCTCGTTGGCCTGCGCGAGCGCGTCGGCGGCGTCCTTGAACTTCGCCACCGCGACGACGGGGCCGAAGATCTCCTCCTGGAAGACGCGCATCTTGTTGTTGCCTTCGAAGATGGTGGGCTCCACGTAGAAGCCCTCCGACAGCGCGCCGGACAGCGTCTTGCGTCCGCCACCGGTGAGCACCTTCGCGCCCTCCTTCTTGCCGATGTCCAGGTAGGAGAGGATCTTCTCCAACTGATCATTGCTCGCCTGGGCGCCAATCTGCGTCGCGGTGTCCAGCGGGTTGCCCTGCACGATGCGCTTGGTGCGCTCCACGGCCTTCTGCATGAAGTCGTCGTAGAAGCGCTCCGCGACCAGCGAGCGCGACGGGCACGTGCAGACCTCGCCCTGGTTGAGGGCGAACATGGCGAAGCCTTCCAGCGCCTTCTGGGCGAAGTCGTCGTCCTTGGCGAAGACGTCCTCGAAGAAGATGTTGGGGGACTTGCCGCCCAGCTCCAGCGTCACCGGGATGAGGTTCTCGGAGGCGTACTGCATGATGAGGCGGCCGGTGGTCGTCTCACCCGTGAAGGCGATCTTCGCGATGCGCTTGTTGCTCGCGAGCGGCTTGCCGGCCTCGATGCCGAAGCCGTTCACGATGTTGAGGACGCCGGGGGGGAGCAGGTCGCCCACCAGCTCCACGAACTTCAGGATGGTGACGGGCGTCTGCTCCGCGGGCTTGAGGACGATGCAGTTACCGGCGGCGAGCGCGGGCGCCATCTTCCACGCGGCCATCAGCAGCGGGAAGTTCCACGGGATGATCTGCCCCACGACGCCGAGCGGCTCGTTGAAGTGGTAGGCGACCGTGTTGTCATCCAACTGGCTGAGCGACCCTTCCTGGGCGCGGATACAACCCGCGAAGTAGCGGAAGTGGTCGATGGCGAGCGGCAGGTCGGCGGCCAGACACTCACGGATGGGTTTGCCGTTGTCCCAGGATTCGGAGACCGCCAGCATCTCCAGGTTCTGCTGCATGCGGTCGGCGATCTGATTGAGGATGTTCGCGCGCTCGGCGGCGGGTGTCTTGCCCCACGCATCCTTGGCCGCGTGCGCTGCGTCCAGCGCCTTCTCGATGTCCTCCGCGGTGGAGCGCGGGATCTCGCAGAAGGGGCGCCCGTTCACGGGGCTGATGTTCTCGAAGTACTGGCCCTTCACGGGGGGCACGAACTTCCCGCCGATGTAGTTGCCGTAGCGGCTCAGGAACTGGACCTTGCTGCCCTTCTGACCCGGTGCTTCGTAGACCGTCGACATGCACGACTCCTGCGGTGGGTTTTGAAGACGAACGGACGATAGGCACCCGACGCTCCGCGTCATGCGAAACAGGGGGCCTGCCGTCGTCCGATAGTGATCAACGTGGATGCAAGGACAGGTGCCGGGAGGGCACACATCCGGCCGCGTCGGTACGCCCCTACGTGAGGCGTGGGTGCGCATAACGAGCGGGTTCCGCGGTCGCTTTTCTTTCTGGGAGCGGCGCGTCGAACGCCTTCCGCACGCATCCGGAGGGCGTGGGTCCTGCCCCACCGGCGAATGAGGAGC
Organism: Corallococcus terminator; assembly: GCF_003611635.1. Lineage (GTDB taxonomy): Bacteria > Myxococcota > Myxococcia > Myxococcales > Myxococcaceae > Corallococcus > Corallococcus terminator. The sequence goes on from NZ_RAVZ01000051.1 coordinate 11,871, forward strand.
GTGGTCCCCGCCTCGGTCCTGCGACTGCACGGCGAGCGGCCCGCCCCCGCGCACTCGCCGTGCCGCGTGCCCGACCTGAAAGAGGCTTACCGATGGGGGCGCATTGCGCGAACCTGTCCGACTGTCGGACAGGTTCTGGCGAGCCGCCGCTGGCAGGGCGCCCCCGGACTCCGTTTCTGGCGTGCCCACTTCAAGTCCGGGCCCCACGCGAAGTGCGGGAGCGCCAGATGCCTTGCCGGGACAGGGGAGCGTAGGAAGACCCGCTCCCTTGCCCAGGCGTGAAGTCCGGCGCGCGCGGTTTCAGCTCCAGCGCGCCGGCATGGGCCCCAGGTCAGCGCAGCGGCAGGTCCAGCCAGGAGGGGCCGCGGAGCGACAACTGCGCGCCGGTGTTGTTGGCGCCCAGGTAGAGCGGGTCCTGGGTGTCCACGACGAGCGCGAGCTGGTGGAACGCCGCGACGTCATAGGCCGTGGCGGGGAACTTCAGGTCCAGGTCCACCGGAGTGCCGGGCGTGGCGCCCGTCCAGGTGAGCGGCACATGGGTGATGAGGCCGCCGAAGTCGCCGGTGACGTCATACAGGTACGCGACCACGGTGCCGGACGAGGCGGACGGCGTGATGCGCAGGCGCAGGGTGGCCGTGCCTCGGATGGAGAGGGCGCGCGTCGAGATGGACGAGGTCCAGACCCCCGCGTTGAGGCGGTTGACGCCCGGCAGCCAGACGATGGGCGGAATGCCGGTCAGCGCCTGGAGCCCGTTGGTCAAGAGCGCCACGCCCGCGTCGGCGGTGGTGTCGAACGCCCAGATGGTGCGCGCGGCGCTCGAGGAGGGCGTGCCGCCCAGCGTGCCCGTGCCGTCGAGGATGCGGATGGCGCCCAGTCCATAGCGCTGCGTGCTGGAGGCGACGGCGCTCCACGACGTGTAGCCCTCCACCGCGCCGTTGTACGTGCGCAGCACGATGGGCGCCTCCTGGGTGATGCTCGTGTCCACGCCCGCGACGTGCGCGTCCATCCAGCGCGTGACGCTGCTCCAGACGTGGTTCGGCAGCCCGAACAGGCCGGTGGCCTCCACGACGGCGTGGTCACCCGGCGCGAGCTCCAGGCGCTTGGGCCCCGTGAGCTGGCCGTAGAACTCCACCAACTGGTTGGGCGGGAAGAGGCTGTCGCCATAGGAGTTGGCGATGAGGATGGCGGGCGCGTTCGCGTTGATGCGGGACAGATAGGTGCTCGCCGAGCGCACGCGGCCCCAGGCCTTGATGCCCGCGATGTCGCGGTTGGCGTAGTAGTTGTCGATGGTCGTGCGCAGCTCCGGGCTCGGCCTGCCCAGCAGCCGCGAGGTGAAGTCCAGCAGGCCCACCGCCTGCGGGCGCCGGGTCTCCCCACCGAACAGCGAGGCCACCAGGTCCGTCCAGCCGGACAGCGCGGCCACGGCCTTCACGCGCGGGTCGAACCCCGCCGCGATGAGCGAGATGCCGGCGCCATACGAGACCCCCGCGAGTCCAATGCGCGAGCGGTCCGCGGACGTGTTCGCGAGCAGCCAGTCGATGACGCGCGACGTGTCCGCGATGTCCGCCGGACCGGCCGTGTCGATGCCACCGCCCGAAGCCCAGAAACCGCGCGGCGTATAGGACAGCGCGACGTAGCCCCGCTGCGCCAGCGCCTGGGCCTGGGCCAGATACTCCAGGTCGTTGAGCCCCCAGCTCGAGATGAAGACGACGGCCGGGTGCGGACCCGGCGTCGTCGGCGCGATGTAGTTCGCCTTGAGCACGGTGCCGTCGCCCGCGGTGATGTCGACGAACTTGAAGCCCGTGGTCGGCACCGCCGCCACGGCGGCACGCGCGACCGTGGCCTGGACGGGAAGGGCGACCGCCGCGAGCGGGGTGAGCAGCCCCAGCAGGAGGAATGGCAGCCGGAAGAGCCGCGAGGAGACACGTTGCGACATGGGACACCTCAAGAGGGGGAAGCCTTGAGAAGAGGGGAATGCCTCCGAATTGAGACAGAGGCGTACTCAGGGTATGAGCAGATTGATTCGAGAATCAAGGCCCCGCGCGGGTGTCATCCCAATCGCAGAACAATGTTTCTCGCGGGGAAGGGCAGGGCTGTGCCTTCCGCGGCCCGAGGATGCCCTGCTCACCGCTGCTTCTTGCGATGCTGCTTCTGATACTGCTTCCGCCGATGCTTCAGGAGGCCCTGGAGCAGATTCGAGAAGGCGATCAGCTCCTGCTGGGACAGGACGGGGCAACGCCAGTCCAGGTCCCGCATGCGCTGCAGCAGCTCCTCGGGAATCGCCACCCGGTAGTTCGCGACGTAGTAGGGGAGGTCCGCGGACCAAATCCAGACACCGTCTGTCTGTGTGTGGTGACGGGCCACGTGCTTCCTGCCAGTGAACCAGTCGTCCAGCGTCCCGCTGCTGACCGCGAACACCGAAGCCTTCCGAAGGTACGCCGCCACCCGCATCGCCTCTTCCTCGGGAAGCGCTCCCCGCGACGCTTCCAGGGACGGGTCCTCCGGCGAGCCGTGAACGAGCTCTCGGAAGTGTCCCGCAACGCACAGCCGCCTCACGTCGGCCCAGGTGCCCGTCATGCCCGTCCTTTTAGCACCGACGATGCCGCGCCCCGCCGCTCACGCCGCAGCCCCGCAACCCCCGTCATCCGTGCAGAACACTTCAGCCCCGGTGGCTTTGTCGCGCCTCGGCGTGGGCGCGGATCCGCGCGTCACTCACACGCCCTCAGGGGCTTCCAGGTGTCCGCCGGGAGACTCGCAAACGCGGCTTTCTTCGAGAGTGAACGAGTTGTTTTTCCGCCCTCGTTGGTCATGTTGACGAACACTGGAAACCCGCACGAACGCCTGTCATCTTGCTGGGACTGCGCGGCGCGGCAGCGACGTTGAAGGGTCGTGAAGGCGGAAGTCGGTCAAGGTTGGGCGGATTGAACGTATTGGGTAGCAGGACGGAAAAGAGTTCCGTCCCGGGGCTGTAAAAACTCCCCGAAACCGAAGGGTGTCTCCGGATGCGCTGGAACACGGGTCGCGACGCAGTGTCGGAAAGGCGAAGCGGATCAACCGTTTGGCGCGACCGTCCGCGCAAGCCCGAAAATCCCGGGTCCTGGCACACCGCTGGCATCCGTTCCTGACGCTGTCCGCAACCCCCTCGCTTCTCCAGGCCCCGGTCCCCCTCCGTGCTCGCTTCGCCGTCCTTCACCTGTTCCTGCGGTCAGCCCCACTCCGATGCGGAGGCGTGTCCCACGCTGATGCGGGGGCTCGATACCGGTGGCACCCTGCTGTACGCGGGCACGCCACCTCCGGGACCGGTCGCGGCGATTCCACTGACGCCTTCGCCCATGTCATCGCCCACGCCCATCGTCCCGTCGTTGGTGGGCCAGGAGTTCGGCCGTTTCCGTGTCGTGCGCGAGCTGGGGCGCGGCGGCATGGGCACCGTGTTCCTCGCGGAGCACACGCTCATCCAGAAGCGCGTGGCCATCAAGGTGCTGCACGCGCACCTGGCGCAGGCGCCGGATCTCGTAGCGCGTTTCCTGTCCGAAGCGCGCACGCTCACGCTGGTGCAGCATGAGAATGTCGTCACGCTCTACGACCTGGACTCGCGCGAGGGGCGCCCGTACCTGGTCATGGAGTACCTGGAGGGGGACAGCCTCGCCCAGTTCGCCCGCGGCCCCATGGCCCCGGCGCTGGTGGTGGACCTGATGACGCAGGTGTGTGACGCGCTCGGCGCCGCGCACTCGCACGGCATCGTCCACCGCGACCTGAAGCCCGCCAACGTCTTCCTGGTCCCCGGCCCCGGTGGCAAGCAGCGCGTGAAGCTGCTCGACTTCGGCATCGCGAAGCTGCTGTCCCGGCCCGCCGGTGAGATGACCACCGAAGTGGGGGTCCTGCTGGGCACCCCGGAGTTCATGGCCCCCGAGCAGTGCGGCGACGGGCTGGTGGATGCCCGCAGCGACATCTACGCGGCGGGCGTGCTGGCGTACCTGCTGCTCACCGGACAGGTGCCCTTCTTCGGGCGCACCGCGGCGGAGATCCTCGTCGGCCACCTGCAGAAGGAGCCGGTGCCGCCGCACGAGGTGTGCGCCGCCGTGCCGCAGGCCCTCTCCAAGGTGCTGCTGCGCGCCCTGGCCAAGCGCCCCGAACACCGCTTCGCCTCCGCCGCGGAGCTGAAGGCCGCGCTGGAAGCCTCGCTGGCCCCGGCGCCCGCGCCGCAGGCGCCGAAGCTGTCCGCGCTCCTGCGTGGCACGGGCGCGCAGGCGTCGCTCGAACTCCAGGGCGAATGGGTGGGGCGCACCGGCCTCTTCTTCCCGCTGGCCTCCCCGCCGCCCGCGCTCCTGTCGGACGTGTCGCTGTTGCTCCGGCTGCCCGGCGGCGAGCTGCCCTGCATGGCCCAGGTGGTGCGCCACGTGACGGTCGAACAGGCCCAGGCGTGGCACATGGCTCCGGGCTTCGGCGTGCAGTTGCGCGACAGCGGCCCTGGCTTCCAGGCCACGCTCGCCCAGTTGCGCCACGCCACGCGTCCCATGCCCGGGCAGGCGGTGGCGTCCGCCGCCATCCCCACGCCGGAGGACACCCAGGCGGAGACCGTCCTCCAGGCCTTCCGCCGCCGGCTCGCCGGGGACCCGTACGCGGTGCTGGAGCTGCCGCGCGACGCCACCCTGGAATCGGTGCGCACCGCCGCCCAGCGCGCGCGCGGCGCCCTGGAATTGCTCAAGGCCCGCCCGCTGTCGGACGCCCAGCGAGCCCAGGTGGAGCGCGCCCTGGAGCGCGTCGCCGGGGCGCTCCACACGCTGGGCAACGTGGAGCGCCGCGTGGAGTACGACGCGACGCTGGGCAACGTGGAGGGCATCGAGCGGTGCCTCGCCGCGGGCCTCACCGCCACCATGCTGGAGCAGTGCCGCCGCCGCTTCCTCGCGGGCAACACCGGCCGGGAAGGCCGCGCCGCCGTGCACCGGCTGTCCGGTGACGCGCTGGCGTCGGTGGGCCGGCTGGAAGAGGCGCTCGCTGCCTATGAGCAGGCCGTCCGCGCGGACCCCCTGGACCTGGAGGGCCTCAAGCGCTGGCGCTTCCTCCGGGCCCGGGTCCGGGGCTCGGCTGCTCCCCGGTAAGGGGGCCGGCCACGCATCTGGACCGGGGGCGCCTTGCGTATGGGAGGGGAGTCCTCGTTAATCCTCTGCTCTCCCATGGCTTCCGAACCCGACGACAAGCTTCCGCCCCAGGGGCGGTTCAACCGCCTGCGCAAGCTGGCGGGCCTCTCCATGCACGTGGGTTCGGAGGTGCTCAAGACGGGCGCCAAACACCTCGCGGGTTCCAGTCCGTCGGAGCTGCTCAGCCTGGGCACCGCGGAGAAGCTGGTGGCCACGCTGGGGGAGATGAAGGGCGCGGCCATGAAGCTGGGCCAGGCGCTCTCCATGGACCAGGACCTGCTCACGCCCGAAGTGCGGCAGATGCTGGCGAAGCTCCAGAACCAGGCGCCCGCCATGTCCTACGCGCAGGTGTCGCGCGTGGTGAAGGAGGAGCTGGGCGCGCCGCCGGAGGAGCTGTTCCGCGAGTTCTCCCGTGAGGCGCTGGCCGCCGCGTCCCTGGGCCAGGTGCACCGGGCGGTGCTGCACGACGGCCGCAAGGTGGCGGTGAAGGTGCAGTACCCGGGCATCGACGCGTCCATGGGCCACGACATGGACAACCTGGGCCTCGTCGTGAAGACGGTGTCGAAGACGTCGAAGATGATGGACGGCACCGCGTACTTCCAGGAGTTCCGCGACGAGCTCATGCTGGAGCTGGACTACCGTCGCGAGGCGATGCTCGCCGCGGGGTTCTCCCAGAGCGTGGCGAAGCTGCCGGACCTCTACGTGCCGCAAGTCATCGTGGACCGGAGCGCCCGGCGCGTCCTCACGCTGGAGTTGCTGGAGGGCCTGACGCTCAAGGACTGGGTGACGACGTCCCCGGACAACGACGCGCGCTTCCGCGTCGCGCGCCAGCTCATCCGCGCCACCTACGGGCCCTTCCTGGACGCGGGGGAGATCCACGCGGACCCGCACCCCGGCAACTTCATGGTGATGCCGGACGGGCGCATGGGCCTCTTGGACTTCGGCTCCATCAAGCGCTTCAGCCCGGGCTTCGTCGCCGCCAACCGCCGCATGTTCCACCAGGCGCTGCGCCTGGAGACGCTGGACGTGCTGGCCCTGTGCCGGGAGGTCGGCTTCACGGTGGACATACCGGAGGCGGAGGCGGAGGCGCTCTTGCGCGAGGTGCTGCACATCGCCGGGCGGTCCATGCGCGCGGCGCCGTACGACTACGCCACCTGCGACATCAACCGCGACCTGCGCAACCACTTCACGCGCAACGCCGCGCGCTTCCTGCGCATCAAGCCGCCGCCGGAAGCGATGATGTTCTTTCGCGCCACCGGTGGGCTCGCGCAGAACCTGCGGATGCTGGGCGCGAACGGAGACTTCCGGCAGGTGTTCCTGGAGGTCGGCGCCCTCGTCGAACAGTGACGTGAGGGCGCCGCGAGGCGCTACTTCGCGGGGGCTTCGATGGCGCGCGGGCGCTTGTGCAGCCGCTCCAGCTTGCGCGCCAGGTCCGCGCCCTGCGTGCTCTTGGACAGGTAGCCGTCTGCGCCCGCCGCCAGCGCCAGGGCGCGCAGCTTGGCCTCGTCGGAGGCGGAGTAGAGGACGAAGCGCGTGTGCTCAGGGGCCTGCTGCCGCGCCAGCGCCAGCACCTTGTCGCCGCTGAGCGCCGGGATGTTCACATCCAGGAGCACCAGGTCCGGCGCCGTGGTGCGCACCAGGTTGGAGACCCCCAACGACGAGCGGTGCGTGCGCACCTCGAAGTTGTAGGAAGACAGCGTCCGCTCGGCCAGCGCGAGCTGGTCCGGGTCATCGTCCACGATGAGGACGCGAATCTTGGACTCCGACGACATGGTGGCTCCCCCTGGAACCGACAGTTGGGATGTTCCCGATCACGCTGCCCCAGGGACCAGCGTGCCGAGCACCCCCGGAGTATCGCCCAAGCGTCTCCCGGCTGGCCAGCCTCCCTGGAATTTTCTGGAGTGTCTCCCAGTGGAATGCGACCTGCCCCGTAGCCCCGGATGGGCGACACAACCCGCCGGCTCCCATGGGGCCGGGCAACCCATGGCAGCCTCCCCGGGCCCGCGGCCTTCTGCCTGGCGTCTGGCTGGCAGGTCGCGCCCGCGCTGCCGGGTGGCCCCGTCCTTGCCTAGCTTGAAGGGCGCGACTTCCGGGAACGAGGGTCCATGGCCAACCACGACATCATCGTCATCGGCGCCTCCACTGGGGGGGTGGAGGCCCTGACCCGGCTGGTCCAGCAACTGCCCTCGGACCTCCCCGCCACGGTGCTGGTGGTGCTCCACGTCGCGGCCCAGCACCGCAGCTACCTGCCGGAGATCCTCACGCGCTCCGGGCCCCTGCCTGCCCGCCATCCCCAGGATGGAGAGGCCCTGGAACCCGGCCACATCTACGTGGCGCCCAATGACAGACACCTGCTGGTGGAGCGCGGCCACGTGAAGGTGGTGAAGGGGCCCCGGGAGAACGGACACCGGCCGGCGGTGGATCCGCTGTTCCGTTCGGCGGCGGTCGCGTACGGGCCGCGCGTGGTGGGGGTGGTGCTCACGGGCGCGCTCGACTGCGGCACCGCGGGGCTCCTCGCGGTGAAGCGGGAAGGCGGGCTCGCCGTGGTGCAGGATCCCCAGGATGCGTTCTGCCCGGACATGCCCCGCAGCGCCTTGGAGTTCGTGAAGGCGGACCACTGCGTGCCGCTGGTGGAGCTGGCACCGCTGCTGCGTCGATTGGCGTCCACGCCCGTGTCCTCCCGGGCGCACCGGCATTCACGGCAGGTGGCGTCGGAAGTGAAGGCGATGACGGTGGATGTCCCCTCCATGGAAGAGCCGCCCGCGGCCTCGCAGTACGCGAAGGCGTCCCACTTCTCCTGTCCGGATTGCGGTGGCGTGCTCTTCGAACTGGATGAGGAAGGGCTGCTGCGCTTCCGCTGCCGCACCGGCCACGGCTACACGGCGGAGGCGCTGTCCAGCAGTCAGCAGCACCACCTGGACGCGGCGCTGTGGGCCGCCCTGCGCGCGCTGGAGGAGAGTGCGTCCCTGTCGCGCCGCATGGCCGCCAAGGCCCGGGAGCGCAACCACGGCCATTCGGCGGAGCGCTTCGAGGAGCGGGCCCTCACGGCCGAGTCCCAGGTGGAGCTGCTGCGCCGCGCGTTGCTGTCGGGGCCGTCTCCCGCCGCGGCGGCTGGTGACAACGAGGTCGGGGACGAACCCGGACAGACGGGCTGAGCGCGTCCCACGGGCTCAGCGCGGCTTGCGGCGCGCGGTCGCCTTCTTCGCCAGGGCCTTCTTCGGAGATTTCCGGTCGGCCGCGAGGGCTGGGAAGGTGAGCGTGAACACCGCGCCTCCCTGCTTCCGGTTGGCGCCGGTGAGCGTGCCGCCCGCGCGCGTCACCACGCCGTGGGCCATGGACAGGCCCAGGCCGGTGCCGTCGTTGCCCTTGGTGGTGAAGAAGGACTGGAAGAGGTGGGGCAGGTGCTCCGGCGCGATGCCGGTGCCCTCGTCCTCCACCGTGAGCCGCACCGTCGCGCCCTTGTGGACGGCCCGCACGTGGATGGTGCCGCCCCGGGACATGGCGTCGCGGGCGTTGATGAGCAGGTTGATGAGGACGTACCTCAGCTCCATCGCCGAACCCGCGACGAGCGGCAGTCGCGGAGGCATCACCACGTTCAGGCGCAGGAAGTGGCCCCGCGGCAGGGGGCGATGCTCGATGCCGCCCCGGGCGATGTCCACCGCGTCCCGGACCACCTCGGTGAGCTGGACGCGCTCCCGGAAGGCCCTGGCCTTCTGGCGCGTGAAGTCCTGGAGCCGGCTCACGCGCGCATCCGCGTCGGACACGATGCGCGCCAGGGCTTCCAGGTGCGGCTGGTGCTGGCCCGTGGGGGCCACGTCGTGCTGGAGCATCTCCAGCCGCATCCGCATGGCGTTGAGCGTGTTGCGCAGGTCGTGCGCCATGCCCGCCGACAGCTCCCCCAGGGCGCGGATCTGCGCGCGCTCCAACATGGTGGCGCGCGCGCAGAGCAACTCCTCCTCGTCGCGCGCCTGCTCGGTGATGTCGCGCGCGAGCACCAGCACGTGACCTTCCAGGGGCCCGGCGACGCGCTCCGAGCGCACCTCCAGCACCTGGGGATGCGCTTCGTGGGTCTGGCGGTAGCGCGCGACGCGCGACCCCACCGACTCCAGAGCCAGCGCCGCATCCCTCTCCACCTGGGCCATCTCCCGCAGTGAAGCATGCGTCGGCGCGGCACCCGTCCGCACGCCGAGGCCGGGCTCGGCCATGCGTTGCCAGGGACCCCGGTTCCTGTTGAGCGCATGCCAGCGCGAGTTGGCCAGCACCACGCTGCCCGCGCTCAGCACCGCCAGCGCGCTGTCGCTCGTCTCCAGTGCCCAACTGGACAGCCGGAAGGTGCTGACGTGCAGCGTGGTGCGCTCCTCCAGCCTGCGCACCAACTGTTCGTGCTTGGCCAGCAGCTCGCGGTATTTTCGCAGCAGGCCCGGCTTCTCCTCTGGCGCGGGGACGGGGTGGGGCGGCGGAGGCGAGCGCCGCGCGCTCATGCCTTCCTCTTCGTCTTGAGGAGGCGGTTCTCCTCCAGCAGCGCAGCCGCCCGGGTGGTGTCCTCGAAGAGCACGATGGAGCCCAGCACGTTCGTCTCCGTGACGAGCGGGGTCGCGACCAGGGTGGCGCTGCCCGTGCCCCCGTGCGGAAGCTGGTAGGGCACCCCTTCCAGGCGCAGCGAGCGGTTCTCCTGGAGGTGTCGGCGCAGCTTCTGGATGAGGGGGCGCTTGAGGGCGGGCACGTGCAGGGACCACAGCTTCTGGCCCACCGCCTCGCGCTCGGTGACGCCCAGGAGGCGTTCGGCGGCCAGGTTCCAGGTGGTGATGCGGCCGTCGCCCTCCAGCACCAGCACCGCGGCGGAGAGCGTGCGGATGATGGTGCGCTGGGTGAAGGCCAGCGAATCCATCTCCAGCGTGCGGTGCGCCAGCTCGCGGTTGGTGGCGTCCAGCTCCGCGTTGGCGGACTGGAGCTCCTCGTTCGTCGTCTCCAGCTCCTCGTTGGTGGACTGGAGCTCCTCGTTCGTCGTCTGCAGCTCCTCGTTGGCGGACTGGAGCTCCTCGTTCGTCGTCTCCAGTTCCTCGTTGGAGGCCCGCAGCTCCTCGTTGGAGGACTGCATCCGCAGGTTGATGGACTGCAATTCCTCCTGCACCGACTGCAGCGCCTGCTCCACCCCCCGGGCAGTGGTCACGTCGTGGGTGACGTACAGCAGGCCCTGTCGCGCGCCCGTGCGGTCGCGCAGGGGGACCACCTGCGTGCGCACGGTGATGGAGTCGCCGCCAGCGTTCTCCAGCAGGCCGTCGGAGAACTCGCGCTCGGTGCGGCCGTTGCGCACCCGTCCGGTCTGTTCGATGAGCAGGTCGCCGATGAGCCCGCTCAGACCCAGCGCGGACAGCTTCTTGCCCAGCACGTCGCCTTCGTTGCGGTTCCACATCCGCGCCGCCGCGCGGTTCCAGAACGTCACCGTGCCGTCGTTGTCGGTGGTGATGGTGGGGCAGGGCTGGGAGTCCAGCAGGTCGCGCAGGAGGGAGCGCTCGGGTTCGATGGCCGCCGCGATGAGGCGGGGCGGAAGGGTGGGCTCCGGTGGCAGCCGGTCTTGCGTCGTGGTGACCACCTCCACGTGGGCGTCCTTGCGGTAGATGCGCCGCGCCAGGTCCACGGGCCGGAAGATGCGGGCCGCGAAGGGGATGAGCTCCGAGCGGCCCAGCATCAGCAGGCCGTTGCGCCGGAGGGCGAACTGGAAGCGCGCCAGCACCCGCTTCTGCAGATCCGAGTCCAGGTAGATGAAGACGTTGCGGCACAGGATGAGGTCGATGCGCGACACGGGCGCGTCCGACACCAGGTTGTTCACCCCGAACACCACCGCGCGGCGGATCTCCTTGCGCACCGTGAAGGTGTTGCCGGTGCGCACGAACCAGCGCGCCAGCCGCTCCTTGGAGACGTTCTCCAACTGCGCCGGCGTGTAGATGCCCCGGCGGGCCCCGGCGATGGCGTCCTCGTCCACGTCCGTGCCGAACACCTTCAGCTCCGGGCCGGGGTGGCCCGGCCCCAGGGCCTCCGCCGCGGCGATGGCGAGCGAATACGCCTCCTCGCCGGTGGCGCAGCCCGCGCTCCAGATGCGCAGCTCCTTGTCCGGGCGCTGGCGGATGAGCTCCGCCAGGGACTCCTCCAGCGTCTGCCACACCTCGCGGTCGCGAAAGAAGGTGGTCAGCTTGATGAGCATGGAGGAGACGAGCGTGCTGACCTCCGCGGGCTCCCGCTCCAGCAGCGCCAGGTAGGCGGCGCGGGTGCGGCAGCGCGTGGCCTGCATCCGCCGCTCGATGCGGCGCTGCAACGTGGCGCGCTTGTAGTTGCGGAAGTCGAAGTTACGGACCTGCCTCACCTTCTCCAGGATGGCTTCGAGTTCACTGTCGCGAGGGGGGCGGGTCGCCATGCGGACGGCCTAGCGCAGCCCCCGGACTCCAGCAACATCCGCTTCCCGACCTCTCCCTTCCTGAACATGTTCGCCGACCCAGTGTCTCCTGCCGGAGGCACGGCCTCGCGAAGCGAAACGCGGGGACGCCTGTGGCATCGTCTCCGAGGAGTGTCGTGACTCGCAGGCGGAAGCAGGGGTGGCTGCGTGGCTGTGGAAATGAAGCTGACGGGGAGCGGGATCCGCGTCGCGGTGTTGGAAGACCAGTTGCTCTTCCGGGAGACCCTGGTGGCGCTGCTGGAGGGCGCGGGCATGAAGGTGGTGGCCCGCTGCGCGGAGACCCGTACGTTCCTCTCCAACATGCGCGCCGCCGCGCCTGACGTCGCCCTGGTGGATCTGCGGCTGGAGCAGGTCGGCCGTGGCTCGGTGGAGGACGGCGTCATCGTGCTCAAGCACCTGCACGATTTCCATCCCCGCGTGCGCCCGTTGGTGTTGTCCGGCCACCATGAGCAGGAGGTGGTGGAGCGCTGCGTCCAGGCCGGTGCGGCCGGCTACCTGTGCAAGCTGAACGTGAGCGTCCACGAGGTGGTGGAGGCGGTGACCCGGTTGGCCCGGGGCGAACGGCTGATCCCCATGAAGATGCTCAACCCCCAGACCCTGAGCCAGGAGGATATCGGCGCGCCGGCCTCCGCGCTGACCGCCCTCACCCTGCGCGAGCGCGAGGTCCTGGGCTACGTGGCGGCGGGCGCGGACAACCTGAAGATCGCCGCGCACCTGGGCATCACCGAGCGCACGGTGAAGGCCCACCTGACGAATATCTACCGCAAGCTGGGCCCGGAGAACCGCGCGCAGCTCGCCGTGATGGCGTGCGAGCTGGGCGTGACGCGTCCGGTGATGTCCTCGCAATGACAGACATCCGGAAGCCCCCTGGGCGTTCGTCCCAGAGGGCCTCCGGGTGGAGTCCTCGCCGCACCCCCAAGCGCGTCGCTCAGGGCGTCGGCGCGGGGTCCCCTTCCAGTTCGTACCGGGGCGCTCCCAGGTGCTGGAGGAACCATTCCCCGGCGAGCTCGGCCACCCGTTCCAGCTCCGCGTCCTCCTGGAAGTGGTGGGTCGCGCCCGGGATGATCTCCATGTGCTTGGGCGCCTGGAGGTCGGCGTAGGCCCGGCGGTTGATGTCCAGGCCCAGCGCGTCCGCGCCGCCCACGAGCAGCAGCGTGGGAGCCCGCACCTTGGGGAGCACCGCGCCGGCCAGGTCGGGCCGGCCGCCCCGGGAGACGACGGCGTCCACCAGCTCCGGACGGTTGGCCGCGGCGGACAGCGCCGCGCCCGCGCCGGTGTGCGAGCCGAAGTAGCCCACGCGCAGGCCGGTGGTGTGGGGTTCGCGTTGCAGCCACCGCGCCGCGCCCGCCATGCGCAGGCCCAGCAGGCCCATGTTGAAGCGAAGCTGCCGCGTGCGGCGCTCTTCCATCTCCTCGCTGGTGAGCAGGTCCAACAGCAAGGTGCCCAGTCCCATCGCCTGGAACAGGCGAGAGGTCTGCGCGAGCCGGGGACTCTGGCGGCTGCTGTCGCTGCCTCGCGCCAGCACCACCACGCCCCGCGCGCCCGCGGGCACCGCCAACCGCCCTCGGAGGAGGACGGCGTCATCCACCGGCACCATCACCTCGCGCTCCAGGTGCGTGCGCGCCGCCGGTGTTCCTCCACGCGTCGCGGGGGCTTCCCGCGGCTGCTCCGACGACCCGTGGTCCTGCCGTGCTGCCCTCAACCCCGTTCGTGACCGGGGACCTGTCATACAGGCTCCTCCCGTCTGCGTTTGGCTGACCTGCGACCGAGGGTAAGTTGAGCACCCCCCCAGCCGCTGTGACCTGTCGGAAGGTCCGGGCTGTCCGGCGTCCGACACCGCATTGTAGGGAGGGAGGAGGCCCGAGGGAAACGACCCACCCTGGAGGGTGGGACCCCTGTCGGATTTCAGGGCTTCGTGGCCACCACGAGCTCGAAGGGGCCGGGCAGCACGTGCGCGTCCCGGAAGCCCGCGGTGGTGAGCGCGTCCAGGTAGAACTCCACCTCGCGCAGCCGGCTGGAGCACGCGTCCACGCCGATGAGGAAGTAGGACCAGAAGAACTGCGCCGCCAGTCGCTCCGGCGTGCGGAACTCCTCGCAGATGAGCACCCGTCCGCCCGAAGGCAGCGCGGCGAAGGCGGCCTGCATCAACTGGCGCGCCACCTCCGCGGGCCAGTCGTGCAGCACGCGCACGAACGACAGCGCGTCGTAGCCCTGGGGAAGCGCCTCGCGCAGGAAGTCCCCGCCCACGAAGCCCAGCCGCTTTGGCGTCAGGCCCGCACGCTCGCGCGTGCGGGTGACGAGCGCCTCGGTGGCAGGCAGGTTGTAGACGTCCACGTCCAGCTTCGCGTGTTCGCGCAGCAGGTGCTCCGCGAGCGTCCCGTCCCCGCCGCCCACGTCGAGCAGCCGGGCCCCGGAAGGCCACAGCGCGCCCGCGTGCGCGCGGAACGTCTCCAGGATGGGGCCCAGGCCCGCGGCCATGCTCGCCTCGAAGCCCTCCACCTGTTCGGGCGTGCGCGGAGGCCAGTCGAAGGAGGCGGCGGACATGGAGTGCTGGCCGCGCAGCACCTCTGGCAGCCGGCCATGCAGCGCCTTCCAGTCGTACTTCTCCCGGTCGCGCTCCAGCGCGCGCGGCCCCAGCACCGCCTCCGCCGCCGCGCGCAGGCCCTGCACGCCCCGGTAGCGCGTGTCCGCCAGCGCGTCGGAGGGCTGCTCGCGCTGCACGAGCCCCAGGCTCTCCAGGCAGTCGAGGAACTTGTACAGCCGCTGCGGCACGAAGCCGTGGCGCGTGGACAACTCCCCCAGCGTCACCGGCCCGGGCTCCAGCGCGTCCAGCAGTCCCAGCCCGAGCGCCGTCTCCACCACGTCCAGCGCGCGAGCGCCGTTGAACAGCAGGTGCAGCAGGGCGCGCGGTGATGCGGCCTCACGCGGAGGCGATGCGGGTGCCGGAGCGACGGGCGGAGCAGACAGTGCCGCGCTCATGCGGCCTCCTTGCGCTGCTCTTCGATGAGCGCGTCCATGAAGCCATCCACCTCTTCCGGCGTGTTGTAGAAGTGCGGCGCCGCGCGCAGGAAGCCCCGGTGGCTGCAGATGAAGCCGCGCGCCACCAGCCGCTGCATCACGCTCACGTCGCCAGGGAAGCTCAGCGCCACGATGCCGCCGCGCTGGTGCGGCTCGCGCGGTGTCACCACGCGCAGGCCCGCTTCATCCGCGCGCGCCATCAGCCGCGACGTGAGCTTCAGCGAATGCTCGCGCACCGCCGTGATGCCCACGCCCTTCAAGAGGTCCAGCCCCGGCCGCGACAGCAGCACCATCAGCGGCGCGGGCGTGCCGCCCATCATCCGCCGCGCATCCGGTGCCCAGGCCTCCGCCGACTGGAAGGCCAGCGGCGACGCCCCGGCAAGCCACCCGGTGTCCGCGGGCCGCAGCGTGGGCAGCAGCTCCGGACGCACGTACATGAACGCGTACTCGGAGCCGCCCAGCCACTTGTGCGCGCCGCCCATGAGGAAGTCCACGTCCAGCGCGCGCACGTCCACCGGCACCGTGCCCACCGTCTGGTACGCATCCGTGGCGATGAGCGCCCCGGCCGCGTGCGCCGCCTTCGCCACGCGCGCGACATCCAGCAGCGCGCCGGTGGAGAACGCGGCGTGCGACACGCAGACCAGCCGCGTGCGCTCGTCGATGGCCGCCTCCAGCGCCGCCTCATCCACGCGGCCGTCGCGCGACGGCACCACCACCAGCTCCGCCCCATAGCGCGCGAAGCCCTTCCAGATGAAGGGCACCGTGGGGAACTCCAGGTCGGTGACGATGACGCGGCGGCGCTCGCCGCTGAAGTCCAGGCAGGTGCCCAGGCGCGACAGGTGCGCGCTCAGGTTCACGTCCAACGCCACGGACGCGGGCGGAGCGCCGATGAGGCCCGCCACCGCATCCGCGTAGCCCTGCATCTGGGAAAGCCATCCATCCCAGACGGCGTCGCGCCACGTGCGCATCGTGGTCCAGTACTGCGCGAGCACTCCCTCCACGGCCCGGGGCATCGCCCCGGTGGAGTTGCTGTTGAGGTACGTGCAGGTCTCAAGCAGGGGATACTCCGCGCGCAGGGCCCCCGGGAGTACCCCCTCGATCACGTCTGGCTCCTCAGCTCGTGGGGATGGGGATACGCCGCCGGCGCGCCGTGGGCGTGCATCGCGGTCGGTGCGGCGTGGGCGTGCATCGCGGCCGGCGCGGCATGGGCGTGCATCGCGGCCGGCGCGGCGTGGGCGTGCATCGCGGCCGCCGCGGCGTGGGCGTGCATCGCGGCCGCCGCGTCGTGGGCGTGCATCGCGGTCGGCATGGTGTGGCCGTGCATCATCGGGCACCCGCCCCCGCGAGGCGCCGCGTGCGCGTCCGTCCCTCGCGACGCACCCGTCGCGTAGCCGCCCTCGCGCTTCCAGCCGTTGGTCATCTCCACGCGCACGTCCCACAGCGCGCGGAACAGCGGCAGGGTCATGCGCCCGGCCAGCACCTGCGTGGGCAGGCCATCCAGCGCCTTCACCGAACGGTCCACGCCGATGGTGCGGCGCACCAACTGGAAGTGCGCGAACAGCCAGCCCTGGAAGGCCTCATCCATGCTGACCAGGTTCTCACAGACGTGCTTCAGATCCTCGTGCCCCCCGGCCGTGTAGATCTGCATCAGCGTCACACCCCGGCGCTCCAGCATGCGCTCCAGGGAGGACTCCAGTCCCGTGGCCGCCAGCCGGAACGTGTTGTAGCCCGGCGACTCCTGCCCGCTGCCGTTGCCCAGGCTGCGGCGGATGACCTGGTACGCCTCCGGCGTCATCGTCTCCAGGATGGCCATCTCGGAGCTGATGCACTGGAGGATGCGCTGCACCCGCGCCAGCCGAGCAACCACGGCCCACAGGGCGTCCCGGTCCAGCTCCGCCACCACTTCCACGATCTCCCGCGACGCCAGCTTCAGGTACAGCTCCTGGGACTGGTGGACGATCTGGAACATCAGCTCGTCGTGCGACACGCGCTCCGCTTCCGCGGACTGCAGGCCCAGCAGCGTCCCCGTGTGCAGGTAACGCTCGTAGTCCAGCTCTCCCTTGCCCACCCACTTCTTCAGCATCGGGTTGAAGAGCGGCTGAGTCAGCTCGTGCTTCAGTTTTTCCGCGTGGCTGTAATCAGTGGACATGAACATAGCTCCCTCCGGGGTGCAGGAACGTATGAGTGCTGGGTGGAATGCGCCCCGGTTCGGGGGGAACAGTGAGCGCGGAAAACTCTAGAAGCGACTACCTTACAGGGCTTTCTGTAGAGTTCAAGATGTCAGCCCTACTTGGTTATCACTTTCCGAGATTTTTCTCGCACCCGGAGGCAGGGTGGCCCGAGGGGTCGGGCGCACCCAGGGTACTGCTCACCCCTCAACAGGTGAGGGATTCCGGCCCGGCGTAGCGGGCCGGGGCTTCAGACGCATCGCGTTGAGCTTCTGGGCCAGGTCAGCGCCCTGCACGCTCTTGGAGATGTAGCCGTCCGCGCCGGAGGCGATGGCCAGCGAGCGCAGCTTCGCCTCATCCGACGCGGAGTAGAGGATGAAGCGGGTGCCGGGGGGCGCGTACTGGCGCGCCAGCCCCACGACCTTGTCCCCCTTGAGGGCGGGGAAGTTCACGTCGATGAGCACGAAGTCCGGCTCGGACGCGCGCACGATGTTGGACACACCCAACGCGGACGTATGGGTCTGCACTTCGAACCCGTACGCGCTCAGCGAGCGCTGTACGAGGTCGAGCAGGTCCGGGTCGTCGTCCACCACAAGGACGCGCGGTTTTGGTTCAGCCATGGCTTCTCCCTAGGTACTGACGAATCGTCTCGATCAACTGATCGCGATCCAGGGGCTTGGTGAGGTAGGCCGTGCAACCGGCCGCCTGCGCCTTGTCCTGGTATTCGCGCCCCGCGTGGGCGGTGACGGCGATGACGGGCACGTTCTGCCCATCCGGCAACGCCCGGAGCCTGCGGGTGACTTCCCAGCCGTCGAGTCTCGGCAGGGACAAATCCATGAGGATGAGGTCCGGCACGTCGGCGCGCGCGCGCTCCAACCCCTGCTCGCCGTCCTCCGCCTCGATGAGGTCATACAGCCCGCCCAGGTAGCGGCGGACGATGTCGCGGTTCTGCTCGCTGTCCTCCACGTACAGCACGCGGGGCAGCTTGCCGGCGCTCGCGGCGCGCTGGGACATGAGCAGGCCCTTGGCCTGGGAGATGACGTCCTCCAGGGCCGTGCCGCCCTTGCGCACGAAGCCGGCGAAGCCGTCGCGCAGGAGCGTCTCTTCTTCCGGGGTGAGCGTCTTGCCGGTGAGCACCACCACCGGCACTGACAGCTTCTCCGCGCGCAGCCGGCGCAGCACTTCGAAGCCGTCCAGGTTCGGCATCATCAGGTCTAGCACCACCAGGGACGGCGGCGACACGCGCGCCTTGAGCAGCGCGTCCTCGCCGTTGCGCGCCTCGTTGGTGGAGAAGCCCGCGCGGCGCAGGTTGCGGCTGACCAGCTCGCGCGTGGCCGCGTCGTCGTCCACCACCAGCACGTCGCCCGTGGCGGAGGTGGCGCCCGCGGAGGCGAGGCTCTTCTGCACCACCTCCACCAACCGCTCCGGCTCCACCGGCTTCACCAGGTACTCACACGCGCCCAGGCTGAAGCCGCGCGCGCGCTGCTCCTCCACCGACACGAGGATGACCGGGATGGCGGCGAGGCTCGGCTCGCTCTTGAGCTGGCTCAACACCGACCAGCCGTCCATCCGGGGCAGGTGGATGTCCAGCAGGATGGCCTGTGGCTTGAGCTCGCGCGCCAGCTTCAGCGCGGCGATGCCGTCATCCGCCGTCACGACCTTGAAGCCCGCGGGCTCGAGCTGGCCGGTGACGAGCTGCTGGATGAGCGGATCATCATCCACCACCAGCACCGTGCTGCCCGGCCGCGCCATGGGCGCGAGCTTCTGCGCCACGTCCTGGATGGGGACCAGCCGCTCCGTCGCATGCGGGCTGTTGGCGCCCACCGTGGTGGCCAGCACGTCCGGCAGCCGCACGGTGAAGGTGGAGCCCCGGCCCAGCGTGCTCGTCACGTCCACGGTGCCGCCCAGCACCCGCGTCAGCTCGCGCACGATGGCGAGCCCCAGCCCCGTGCCGCCCACCTTGCGCGTGGTGGAGCCGTCCACCTGGCGGAACTTCTCGAAGATGAAGGGAAGCTGGTCGGAGGGGATGCCCACGCCGGTGTCCTCCACCGTCATCAGCATCTCACCGGAGCCCGCGGGCACCACCGTGAGGGCGACCTCGCCCGTGTCGGTGAACTTGGCCGCGTTGCTCAAGAGGTTGAGCATGATCTGCCGCAGCTTCAGCGCGTCCGTGCGCACCTCGGCCGCCTCCGCGTCCACGTGCACGGTGAGGGCGACGTCCTTGCCCTTCAGGTACTCCTTCACCGTGGCCATGCACTCGTCGGCCAGCTCCTGCACGTCCACCGGTTCGGTGACGACCTCCACGCGGCCCGCTTCAATCTTGGACAGGTCCAGGATGTCGTTGATGAGCGCCAGCAGCGTCTTGGCGTTGGACTTCACCACGTTGAGGTCGCGCCGGCCGTGCGGCGTCAGGCGGTTGCCCTCCTCGCGCATCAGCAGGTCGCAGTAGCCGATGATGCCGTTGAGCGGGGTGCGGATCTCATGGCTGAAGTTCGCCAGGAACTCGCTCTTGAGCCGCACGGCGCCTTCGGCCTCGCGCGCGCGCTCCTCCTCGTTGCGCTTGGCGACGGAGAGCTCCTGGGCCAGCCGGTCCAGGTCCTCGTTCTGCTGACGGATGATCTCCATCTGCAGCGCGCGCTGCTGGTAGCTCGCCAGGGAGCGGGCGGACACCGCGCGTGTCTTCTTGATCTCCTCCAGGCTGGCGGCCAACTGGAGGTTGGCGGCCTCCAGCTCCTCCTTGGAGGCGCGCAGCATGGCCTCGTTCTGCTTGCGCTCGGTGATGTCGTCGGTGACGCCCATCACGAAGCGCGCGATGCCGTGGTCGTCCACCAGCGGAATCTTGCGCGTGGCGAAGATGCGGTCCTCGCCGTCGGCGCGGGCCACCTCCTCGAACGTCTTCATCTTCCGGGTCTCGAGGATCTCCGTGTCGATGGCGACGAACGAGTCCGCCTGGTCATGCGGGAAGTAGTCGTGGTCCAGCTTCCCCAGCAGCCATTCCTTGGTGACCTTGAAGGCGTCCGCGAACGTCTTGTTGGCCACCACCAGCCGGCGCGTCTGGGCGTCCTTCACGAACAGCACGAAGGGCAGCGCGTCGATGATGTTGCTCAGCAGGTAGTTGGTCCGCTTGAGCTCCACGCCCGTCGCCTGGTGCTGGGCGCGCTCGGCGTGCAGGCGCAGCTCGCGCGCGACGATGAAGGGCAGGTGGCCGTAGCGGTCCTCGGTGACGTAGTCGAGCGCCCCGAGCCGCATGGCGGCATCCAGCGTGTCCGGGTTCCAGGCGGGAGAGCTCACCACGAACGCGAGCGACAGCCCGCGCTGCTGCCACGCCGCGTGGACGGCGTCCCAGGACAGCCCCGGCAGCTCCGAGCCCAGGAGCACCAGCGCGTAGGGCCGCGCCAGCGCCTTCTCCAGGGCGTCCTGCGTGCACGCCTGCTCCAGCGTGAGCATGGAGAGGATGTCCTCGCGCTCCAGTGCATCGCGCATCGCGCGCGTTTCGCGCTCGCTGCCCACCAGGAGCAGCGAAAGGGTGTACCCCAGCGGAGCTTCCGCGAGCGCCACATCGAACGGTTGGTTGGCCATGTGTCTAGTTGGAACCGAACGCCAGCACGGTCAGCGTGGTGTTGATGTGGAAGCCTGAGTAGATCTCGAACTGCACGTTCATCCCAGCAGCGGACGGTGCGAGCTTCAGGGCTTCGGAGAGCTGGGGCACCACGCCTGTCGCGTTCGCGTACCACATGCGTCCGCTGCAGTGGAACAGGAGGGCGGCCTGGGGGTTCTGGACCCGCCTGGGCAGCTCGTCGGCGAAGAAGTCGCGCGTCATACCCGCCAGGTCGCCTGCCTTCATCAAATCCAGCTCGCTTCCCTCCTCCAGCAGGTTGGCGAACAGGATGGAGCCGTCCTCCAGGGGCCGCCACGCGGCGCGGATGAAGTACTCGCGGCCCACCTTCAGCGCGGTGGGGCGCACGGCGAAGCCCTTGGGCTTGCCGAACTCCAGCTCGTCCGGGGTGACGCCCAGGATTTCGGCGTAGCGCTTGGCGGCCGGGAAACCGTCGATTTCGAGCGCGCGCGTGTGCGTCTCATCCACCTTGGTGATGGTGAGCCGCTGGCCGGTGGGCACGTACCAATGCGAGCGCAGCGCGGCCCAGGGTGCGTTCGTCTTGAAGAGGGCCACGAGCACGCCGTCGCCGGCCACTTCGCCATCCACGTGGATGAGCGCGGACTGGCGCGAGGGGTCCGGCTCCGAGTCGCTGGCGCCGCCGCCCACCAGCACCAGCGTCTGGTTCTTCTCCAGGATGCCCAGCAGCAGCTCTTCTTTTTTGTAGCGGAAGCCGTCGTCGATGACGAGGCCCACGTACCGGCGCGCGTCCAGGTCCTGCTGGCGCACGCCCAGCTCCTCGCACGCGCGCTTGATGGCCTGGGCGCCCGCGGCGATGGCGTCGCCGGTCAGGCCGCTGCCCAGGCCCAGGCCCACCTCGAAGTCGCCGGAGAGAGCGCCCAGCACCACGCTGTTGGTGTGGATGCCGTTGTTGTCCAGCTCCCCGGCGGTGGTGGCGCCCACCAGCCGGGTGTCCTTGGGGAGCCGCTCACGCACCGCGCGGTTGAGCGCGCGCTGGTCACGCTGACGGGAGGCGAAGAGCGTGACCAGCTTCGGCGGGGGGCCGTGGAGCTGTCTTAGGAGGTCCTCCGCCGCAGCGACTGGATCCGTGAGCGTGGAGCGAGCCGTCTGCATCTTCACGTTGGCCATGGAGGACCTTCCCTTGCGCCCCGGGCTTGGGCGGCTAGAGGCCGCTGCCCGGGTGTGTCTTGTGACAACTGCCGGTGCACTGCTGGAACGATTCGCGACCGCCGCCGACGTACATGCTTTCGATGGGGCCGAAGGACTTCACGTGGCTCTCAGGATAGCTCTTGTGGCACGACAGGCAGGCGGCCTTGCTGGTGCGCTGCGTGGTCTCCTTGTCCAGGTGGCAGGAGGAGCACTTCTCCAGGGGCGCGTCGAAGCGGTTGGAGCGCGAGTGGATGAAGTGCGTGCGCACGAAGATGGGGCCTTCCAGTTCGAAGCCCAGCGGAGCATGGCACGACGCGCACGCGGCGCGGTTGTCGTTTCCATGCAGCACGGTGCCCAGCTCGCCGCCCTTGCTGTGGCAGCTATTGCAGGGCCCGGTGGTCAGCCTGGCCTCGGTGTGGGTCTTGGTACCCACCTGGATTTCAATGGTGCGCGAACCGGGGATGTCCTCACCCAGGAACACGCGGCGGCTCTTGGCCGTGACCAGGTAGGTGCCCGGCTTCGCGTCCGCGGGCAGCTTGTAGGTCCAGGTGTCGCTGACGGGCGCGTCCCAGCGGCCTTCATTGGGGAAGAAGGCGCCGCCGAAGAGCTTGTTGGCGGAGGGGAAGATCTTGAACTGCGCGTACACGCCGTCTCGCGCCGGGGTGGCGAGGGTCTGCACGTCCTGGGAGTCGTCGAGGAACGCCTCCAGGTCGATGATGGTCCGGATGGGCTTGATGTCCTGCGCAGGCCCGATGAGCTGCGTCATCATCATCCGTTCACGGTGCTTGCGGCGGTAGTACGTGGCGGTCGGGTCGAAGAAGGCCTGATAGTACTGGATCCCGGCGGGGTTGCCGGGAGCGCCCGGCAGTGCGACCTCACTGTAGAGTGGAAGGCTGCCGGCGGGGTGCAGCGGCTTGCCCTTCCCGTCCTTCAGGGTCATCTGGAAGGTGACATCCGACCCGGGGGCGTACGTGCCGTCCTTGCGGGGCGCCGTCAGCGCCTTGATGTCGATGCCGAACCCATAGTCGTACGCGGGCGAGTTCACCTGCGTGACGGGGATGTAGTAGGGCGCGAACGGACGCAGGCTCCAGCGCAGGCGCAGGCCCTTCGTCTGGGACGTGAAGGTGAGCGTCTGCTTCTTCGCGTGGTCGTACGCGTTGCGCAGCTCCACCAGCGCCTCCTCCTCGAAGGCCCTGGCACCCGTACAGTCCGTGAGGCTGCGACAGTCGCGCGCCCACTGGATGGCGCGCAGACGGCGGATGAAGAAGTCGTCACGCTCCGTGCGGCGCGACTCCTCGCTGCCGATGTTCAGGAGCACCGGCGGCCCGGTGAGGATGCCGCGCGCGTCGACCGGCTCCACGGTGAAGAGGCTGGTCACCTTCATCCAGGCCGCGTCGCGGTAGAACCGGCGGCGGGTGAAGGTGCCGTCCGCGTTGGAGAGGCCGACAAACTCCTCGTCCTCCAGGCGCACACCGGCCCACCCGGCGGCCAGGAAGTCGCTGTTCTGGCGCAGGCCGTTCACGCCTTCGTCCACGGTGGCGTTGATGGAGGCGCGCAGGTCGATCTGGTTCACCCAGAAGGTCTGCCCGGCCTTCACCTTCAGGGGCACGCCCTTGCCGTTGTCCACTTCCAGGGCCAGGCCCACCGGCGTCGCTTTGTTGCCGCCACCCCAGCGAGCCTCCTCGTCCATCACCGCCTGGGACTGGGACGAAAGCTCCAGCGGGGCGTCCTGCTCCAGGGAGGCGGAGGCCTCAAAACCCGAAGTGTCCTGTCCACCGCACGCCAGCGCCAGGCCCGTCATCGCTGCCAGCAAGCTCGCGCGGCCCGCGGAACCCACGCGGGGGGAAGTGCGAGTACACCGCGCCCTGAAAGCTCCAACTGCCACCATGGGGGACTCCTCGAAGGCTTGATTGGCGGACGCTTACAGTCACAGCGTCGCGTTTCGTGGACCGGGTAGCCCTTCCGTCGGGGGGACGGTGGCGGATGAGGTCCGACTCAGAACCGGCTTTTACCGGGAGTGAGTAGTTTTAGCCGTACGAAGAATATCCACAACGAACAGATCGATTCAACTTCTGAGAATAATTCCGCTCAGAGGGGAACTGGACTGTTTGGGACTGGATGGGAGGGGTACCTGGGGCACAACCCACCCGGACGGGTCAGGCGCGAATCGCCGCGACGACACTCGCCGGGACTTCCGAGGAGAACGGGAGTTCGACGGTGAACTCGGCGCCCTCACCCTGGCGGCTGTGGACGCGGATGGTG
The DNA here is from genome assembly GCF_003611635.1 of Corallococcus terminator. Taxonomy (GTDB): domain Bacteria; phylum Myxococcota; class Myxococcia; order Myxococcales; family Myxococcaceae; genus Corallococcus; species Corallococcus terminator. Next base: position 35,673 of record NZ_RAVZ01000051.1, read on the forward strand.
CCGCCGTGGGCCTCCACGAGCTGCCGGACGATGTAGAGGCCCAGGCCGAAGCCGGGGGCGTGGCTGTCGGTGGTCACCCGCTCGAAGCGGGCGAAGAGGCGCTGCTGGTCCTCCACGGGGATGCCGGCGCCGTGGTCTCGCACGATGAGCCGGGCCTTGTGGGCGTCGTGCTCCACGCGCACCTCCACCGGCTGGCCCCGGCCGAACTTGAGGGCGTTGCTGACCAGGTTGGTGAGGACGCGGTCCAGCCGCTGGCGGTCCCAGCGGCCGGAAGCGGCGCCCCGGGCATGGACGGTGAGGGCGCAGCCGGCGGCGGTGGCCTGGTCCTCATGGCGGGCCACCACCTCGCGCGCCAGCTCCACCAGGTCCATGGGCCGCGCCTCCAGCTCCAGCCGGCCGCCGGACAGGCGCGACAGGTCCAGCAGGTTGTGCACCAGCCGGCCCAGGCGCTTCGTCTCGTCCTCGGCCAGCAGCAGCCCTTCGCGCAGGCGGGGGTCCTCCGCGTTCGCGGGGGCGCACTGCAGGCGCAGGCGGCGCAGGCGAAGCTGGAGCGAGCTCAGCGGGTTGCCCAGGTCGTGCGCCGCGACGCCGATGAGCTCCAGGGCGCCCTGCGTGGCGGCGAGCAGGCGGGCGTTGTCCAGCGCCAGCGCGGCGCGGGACGACAGTTCCTCCAGGAAGGCCTGGTCGGCGGCGCCGTAATGACGGTGCGGGCGGGTGGACAGCAGGCACAGCGCGCCCAGCACGCGGTTGTCCACGATGAGCGGCACGCTCAGGGCGGAGCGCACGCCCAGCGCGCGCCACAATTCGCCGTAGGTGCTGTCGTTGACGGACGCGGGCAGCCGCTCCGGATCCACCTCCGCGAAGCGTTCCGCGCGGCCGGTGTAGACGACGCGGGCGGGGCCGGGCTCGTCGCGCGCGGGCCGGCGCAAGAGGGGCTCCCACAGCCGCGTCTGGGTGGCCGCGTCCGCGCACGTCACCGCGCCGGGGCGCACGTGGCCGTCCTCGTCCGGGAGGTAGAGCACGCACGCGTCCGCCACCTCCGGCACGCACAGGCGGGTGAGGTCGGCGCCCAGGGCCTCCGCGCCGGCCTGGGGCTGGAGCACGCGGCCGGCCTCGGCGAGCAGCGCCTGCATGCGTTCGGTGCGCTTGCGCTCGGTGATGTCGCGCGTCACCTCCGCGAAGCCCTGGAGGTGGCCCGCGTCGTCGTACAGCGCGGTGAGCAGCGTCTCCGCCCAGAAGCGAGAGCCGTCCTTGCGCATCCGCCAGCCTTCGGACTGCAACCGCCGCTCGCGGGCGGCGCGCTCGCGGTAGCTGGCCGGCACGCACCGGGCCACCGCGTCCGGCACGTGCAGCAGCTCCACGTCCTGGCCCACGATGTCCTCGGACGTCCAGCCGGTGAGCCGCTCCGCGCCGGTGCTCCAGCAGGACACCTTGCCGTCCGACTCCAGGAAGCACAGCGCGTAGTCGGACACGCCATCCATGAACAGGTGCAACCGCTGTTCACTCTGCAGCCGCTCCGCGTGCATGGGGCCCAGGGCGTTTCTCAGCACCATGCCCAGCGCGGCCACGCAGCCCAGGCCCAGCAGCGCGGCGAGCAGCGTGCGCAGGTTGGAGTCCTGGTGCGAGGCGAGGGCGTCACCGGCCACCAGCGTGTGGGCCGCGGAAACCATGATGGCCAGCAGGATGAGTCCGGCCAGAAGGCACACGGACAGACCCGCCCCGACCTGCTGAGCGAAGGTCCAGCGACGCAGCATGTGGCACTCCCCCCCGACGGCACCGAGCGCTTCTGTGCAGAAGGACCCGCAGCATCACTGAAAAAGTAGGGCGAATGACATCGCACTCCCGGGCAGGGTAGTCATTAACCCATGCTTTCCCGGAATACCTGGGCAGGATGCGCCTTGCCGTCAGAGAAGAAAAGTTCCTGGCGGCGGGTCGGGGCCCGGGTGTCCGTTGGTGGACATCTGGAAATCCGGTGGAGATCCAGAAAAGGGCCGCCGTTCACCTGGGCCGGGGCGCGGGAAGGG
>NZ_RAVZ01000520.1 GCF_003611635.1 Corallococcus terminator
GACGTGCACCGCCCCGACCTGGACTGGCTCCGGGTGATGGCCATCGTGCTGCTGCACCTGTTCCACACCGGGATGATGTTCAACACCTGGGAGTGGCACGTGAAGAGCCCCCAGGCGCTCCCGGTGCTGGAGCCCACCATGGAGGTGCTGCACCTGGTGCGCATGCCGCTCTTGATGCTCATCTCCGGCATGGGCACCGCGTTCGCGCTGCGCCGGCGCACGCTGGGGGCCTTCGCGAAGGACCGGACGCGGCGGCTCTTGGGGCCGCTGGTGCTCGGCATGTTCGTGGTGGTGCCGCCGCAGATCTACGTGGAGCGGTTGTTCCAGGGGCGGTTCCAGGGCAGCTACGCCGCCTTCTACCCGACGGTGTTCGACCTCGTGCCCTACCCCGCCGGCAGCTTCAGCTGGCACCATCTGTGGTTCGTGGCCTACCTGTTCCTCTACTGCCTGCTGGCCCTGCCCCTCTTCGCGGCGCTGCGCACGGCCCGGGGCGAACGGTGGCTCTCGCGCGCGGACGCGTGGCTGTCGCGCGGGTGGAACGTAGCGTGGCTGGTGGTGCCGCTCGCGCTCAACCGGTACCTGCTGCGGGACTGGTCGGAGACGCACGCCCTCCTGGATGATCCGCGCACCCTCATCCACTACGGGTTGCTGTTCCTGTACGGGCACCTGCTCGGCCGCTGCCCCGGGGTCTGGACGCGGCTGGTGACGCTGCGACACGCGATGCTGGCCATCGCCGTGGCGGCGTTCGTTCCAGCGATGGCGGAGTCGTCGCTGCCGGCCGCGGCGCACATGGTGGCGGGGAGCATCGCCCTCTGGGGCACGCTGCTGGCGGCGCTGGGGTATGCGCGTCACCACGTGCGCACGGCGCCGTCGTGGCTGGGCCGGGCGCAGGCGCTGTCGTACCCGTTCTACATCCTCCACCAGACGGTCATCGTCTGCGTGGGCTACCTCCTGTTGCGCCTTCCCGTGGGCCCCTGGGTGCTGCTGGGCCTGGTGCTCACCGCGTCCTTCGTCCTCACGTGCGCCCTGACCGTGGGGGTCTCCCGCGTCTTTTGGCTCAGACCCTGGTTCGGCCTCAAGGCCGGGACCTCGCGGACCACCACCCTGGCCCCCGGGGCGGTGGGGTGAGCTCCGTGTCCGCCGAGTCCCAGCCCGCGCCCCTCCGCTGGTACTGGCCCCGCCTTCGGGCCCGGCCCGCGCTGAAGGTGCTGCTGTTCTGCCTGGCCCTGGGCGTATGGCAGGGCAGCGCGGTGCGTTTGGAGCAGCTCTCCTACCGGAACCACGGCCCCTGGGCCCCCGCGTTCATCTGGGAGGTCACGAGCACGCTGGCCGTCGCGCTGGCGTTTCCCCTGTTGATGACGGCGGTCCTCAACGCGCCGGGCCCCCGCGTGGGCTGGGCCCGATTCCTGGGCGTCCACGGAGTTGCCTTCCTGCTCTTCACATCCCTGCACATCGCGGTGATGGCGGGCCTGCGCCATGCCACCTACGCGCTCCTGGGACTGGGGCCGTACGACTTCGGCCAGCTCGGCTACAAGCTCCCGATGGAGGCCCAGAAGGACCTCATCAGCTACGGGTTGATCTGCGCCGTCATCTCGCTTGGGGCCGCGTCGCGGGAGCGCCAACGGCGGGCTCTACGGGCGGCGTCACTGGAAGGCGAGCTCAAGGCCGCGCAGCTCCAGTCGCTCACCGGCCAGTTGCACCCGCACTTCCTCTTCAACGCGCTGAACACCATCAGCTCCGTGATGTACGAGGACCTGTCACGCACGGATCGGCTCCTGAGCGACCTGGGACAGTTGCTGCGGGCCAGCCTGGAGCGCACCGAGCCCACCTGGACCCTGGGCGAGGAGCGGGGTCACACCGAGCGCTTCATCGCGCTCCTGGCGGCGCGCTTCGGGGACCGGCTGGACGTGCGCTGGAGCGTGGAGCCGGGGCTGGAGGCCCGACGCGTGCCGTGCTTCGCCCTGCAGACGCTGGTGGAGAACGCGGTGAAGCACAACCAGGACCTGCGCACCCCGCTGGAGGTGCGCATCCGAGGGCGCGTCGACGGTGAGCGGTGGGCGCTGGAGGTGGAGGACACCGGGCGCGGCTTCGGCGGCCTGTCCCCTTCGAAGGGGCCGGGCGTGGGGCTCGCGCAGATGGAACGGGTGCTGGCGCTCCTGTACGGGGACCGGGCCGGGCTGAAGCGCGGCACGGGACCGGAGGGCGGCGCCCGGGTGACGGTGTGGCTGCCCCGGGAGGCCTCATGACGGTGTTCCGCGTGCTGGTGGTGGACGACGAAGCCCCCGCGCGCACCAAGGTGCTGCGCCTGCTGGCGGCCGATGCGCGCTTCACGGCCGTGGGCGAGGCCGTGGATGGAACGGAGGCGCTCGCGCGCATTGAAACGCTGCGGCCGGACCTGGTGGTGCTGGACGTGCAGATGCCCGGCCTCACCGGCTTCGAGGTGTTGGAGGCGCTCGGGCCGGAGGCGTGCCCGGCGGTCATCTTCTCCACCGCCTATGAGCGCTTCGCGCTCCAGGCCTTCGAGGCCCACGCGGCGGACTACCTGCTCAAGCCCTATGACGCCGCGCGCTTCGCCCGGGCGCTCGACAAGGCCCATGCGCTGCTGGGTGCCGGGGCGCGGGACACGGCCTCCCTGGGGGCCCTGCTGACGACGGTGGCGCGGGCCCGGCCGGAGCGGCCCCTGGAGCGGCTGGTGGTGAAGGCCGGCGAGGGCTGGGTGCCGCTCAAGCTGGACACGGTGTGGCGACTGTCGTCGGAGGACAAGTACGTGCGGCTGCACACCGCCCAGGGGGAGCACCTGGTGCGCCAGACGCTGCGGGCCCTGGAGGAGCGCCTGGATCCCGCCCGCTTCGTGCGGGTCCACCGGGGGGACCTGGTGAACCTGGAGGCTGTCGCCCGGCTGGAGCCCTGGACCCACGGCGATGGCATCCTGGTCCTGAAGGATGGCTCCACGGTGATCCTGAGTCGGACCTACCGCGAGTCCTTCCTCCAGCAGTGGGGCGCGGCCGAGTGAGGTGCCCCGGGAGGTACCCTTCACCGGGCGTCCGGGTCCCACCCCTTGCTACAGGTCTGTTGAAGGGAAACTGGACGTTCCGTCGAACGTGTCAGACGCTGGCAGTAGAGGTTCCAAGCAGCCATGCAGAACGTCCTGGACGGTAGGGAAGGTCGGCGGGTCCATGAGGATCTCGCCGCGGAGCGTGCGGTGCTCGGCGCCGTGCTGGCGGACAACGGGCTGATTACGCCCGTGGCGGAGGTCATCCACGCGGACGACTTCTCCAGTCCCTCGCACGCGCAGATCTTCGGCGCGATGATGCGGCTGGACGCGCAGAGCAAGCAGGTGGACCACCTGACGCTCGCGGAGGAGCTGAAGATCCTCGGGCAGCTCGTCGCGGTGGGGGGCCCGGCGTACCTGATGGGGTTGGACCAGGTCGTCCCGCTGGCGGCCAACGCCGTGCAGTACGCCCACATCGTCAAGGATCAGGCGCTGCGCCGGCGCCTGGCCAACGTGGGCCGGGAGATCCAGGACCTGGCCAGCCAGGAGACGGGCGAACTGGAGGTCCTGCTCGACGAGGCGGAGCGCAAGGTCTTCCTCCTCGCGGAGAAGAAGCGCGAAGGCGACCTGCGGCCGGTCAGCGAGCTGATGGAGCAGACGCTCGACCTGCTGGACAAGATGAAGGCCGCGTCCACGGGCGTGACCGGTTTGTCCACGGGCTTCATCGACCTGGACATGCAGTTGACCGGCCTGCACGCGGGCGAACTCATCATCCTCGCGGCGCGTCCTGGCATCGGCAAGACGTCGCTCGCGATGAACATCGCGGTGCACGCCGCGCTCAAGGAGAACAAGGCGGTCGGCATCTTCAGCCTGGAAATGCCCGCGGATCAGCTCCTGATGCGTCTGCTTGCGTCCACCGCGCGCGTGGACATGAAGAAGCTGCGAGGCGGCCGGCTGTCTCCGCACGACGAGGAGAAGTTCCAGGAGATGGCGGGCGCGCTCTACAACGCGCCCATCTACATCGACGACTCCGGCGGCCTGTCCCCGTTCGACCTGCGCGCCAAGGCGCGGCGCGTGAAGCAGAAGGATCCGCGCCTGTCGCTGCTCGTCATCGACTACCTCCAGCTCATGCACCAGAAGGGCAAGGTGGAGAGCCGCCAGTTGGAAGTGGCGGAAATCTCCCGCGCGCTCAAGCAACTGGCCAAGGAGCTGTCGGTGCCCATCATCGCGCTCAGCCAGCTCAACCGAAAGGTGGAGGAGCGCAAGGGTGGCAAGCCCATGCTGTCCGACCTGCGTGAGTCCGGCTCCATCGAGCAGGACGCCGACGTGGTGATGTTCATCCACCGCGAGGATCAGGACGAGGGCGAAGGGGGCGAGGGC
>NZ_RAVZ01000521.1 GCF_003611635.1 Corallococcus terminator
GCCCCCGAGTCCCCTGCCCCTCCGGACGACTTCGCCCTACTGGTCGCGGTGCTGCCCCCCGCGCTCCAGGAGGCGGTGCGGCGCCTGCCGGAAGCGGAGCTGTTGGAGGTGGTGATGGACCTGGGACGGCCTCCCGAGGCCCGGCTGGTGGGCGGCGTGGCGCGCCTCTCCGACGTGGCCGTGGACGCGGACGCGTTGCAGGCGGTGCTGTCGCGGGTGGGGGAGCCGGGCGGGGACAACCGCGCCGGCATCGAGCGGACGCTGCACCGTGTGTCGGCGATCCGCAACCGGCAGGGCCGCGTGGTGGGGCTCACGCTGCGCGTGGGCCGCGCCATCGTGGGCACCATCGACATGCTTCGCGACCTGGTGGATTCAGGGAAGAACCTGCTGCTGCTGGGGCGGCCGGGCGTGGGCAAGACGACGAAGCTGCGCGAGGTGGCGCGCGTGCTCGCGGACGCGCTGGGCAAGCGCGTGATGGTGGTGGACACGTCCAACGAGATTGGCGGCGACGGGGACATCCCGCATCCGGGCATCGGGGGTGCGCGGCGCATGCAGGTGAGCCGGCCGGACCGCCAGCACGACGTGATGATCGAGGCGGTGGAGAACCACATGCCCGAAGCCATCGTGGTGGATGAGATTGGCACCTCCGCGGAGGCCGCCGCCGCGCGCACCATCGCCGAACGGGGCGTGCAGTTGGTGGCGACCGCGCACGGCAACACGCTGGAGAACCTGGTGCTGAACCCCACGCTCTCCGACCTCGTGGGCGGCGTGCACACCGTCACCCTGAGCGACGAGGAGGCGCGGCGGCGACGCACGCAGAAGACGGTGACCGAGCGCAAGGGGACGCCCACCTTCGACATCGTGGTGGAGATGGTGAACCGCGAGGAGGTGCGCGTGCACCGCGATACCGGCGCCGCCGTGGACCGGCTGCTCGCGGGCACGGAGGTGGGAGGCGAGCGCCGCCGGCAGCAGGGGGACACGGTACTCGTGGAGGCGACGCCCGAGGTCGTGGAGGCCACGGCTCCGGGTGGGCACGTGCCGCCGGGCACGCCGGCCCTGGGCGCCCCCCGGGCCGGGCCGCTTCGCATCGCGGTGCACGCGGTGAGCCGCGAGCTGCTGGAGCGCGTGCTCCGCGACCTGCCCGTGGAGGCCGTGGTGGTGGGCCGTCCGGAGAACGCGGAGCTGGTGCTCACGGCGCGCAGCCGCGCCAACTCTCCGCGCCTGCGTCGGGCCGCTGAACGGGGAGGGGCGCGCGTGCTGATCATCAAGCGCAACAGCGCCACGGAGATGCGCCGGGCGCTCCGCTCCGAGCTCAACCTCCTGGAGGGGGTGGATCCGGAGGAGGTCCGCGCCGCCGTCGCCGATGCGCAGGACGCCATCCGGCGCGTGCTCGCGGAAGGGCAGCCCGTCGCGCTGGCGCCCCGCCCTTCCCGGTTGCGGCGGGTGCAGCACACGCTCATCATCCGGAACCGATTGGAGGCGGTGAGCCTGGGCAGTGAACCCAAGCGCCACCTGGTCATCTACCCGGCGGGCACGGGCGTGGCGGAGACCTCCGAACCGGAGCCCGTGGATGAGGAGCTTCCGGAGGATGACGCGGAGGCCGGGACCGAGGCGCCGCACGAAGAGGAGGACGGTTCCGAGCCCTGAAGCACGGGTCCACTCCACGCGCCTGTGGCCGAAACGTGGGGGCCGGGGTCATGCGCTTCATGAGCCCTCCATCGGGGAGTGCTCGATGACGCGGCATGCCTCCTCCCCATGACCGACACGTCCTGACGGCCTCGCCCGTGAGTGCGCAGCGCGCTGCACACGCGAGGTGGGGTCCTGGCTACCCTTTCCCTGGGGATTCGCGGGGTTGAGCGGAGGCACGGCCGTTGCTGAGAGACTGGGGCACGGTCGGCCGCCGGGAAGCGGCTGAACCCCACACCTCCCTGGAGACATTCATGCGTCGCGCCACCTGCATCGCCGCCCTTGCCATCCTCGCCACCGCCTGTGGCGACAACACGCCCACCCAGGGAGAGATCAACGATGCGACGGCGCGCGTGGAGCGCGTCGCAGCCTCGGCCCATCTGGTGCGCGGGGCGCTGGAAGTGCTGGGCCTCATGCCGGTGTACACGTGCGGTGAGCCGCGCCGCTCGTTCGTGAACCACGCCGTGGAAGGACTGTCCGCCAGGGTGTCGTGCGCGTCGGCCACGGTGATCGCGGTGGATGACGTCACGGACGCGGTGCTGCTGAAGTTCGCGGACGCGGGCTGTCTGGTGCATGGCCTGACCTTCAAGGGACAAGCGCAACTGGAGTACCGGGGCGGCGAGGACCTGATGGAGATGCACGCGGACCTGCGCGGCATGATGGTGGACGGCCAGCCGCTCCAGGCGAAGGTGGGCTACGGCACCTGCGGCGACGAGACGCGCCTGTTCGCGGACGTGGAGGGCGACGTGCCGGGCCGCGCGGGCCACACCTTCCACGTGAACAGTCAGGTGGGCAAGCGCGAGGGCCTGCCCATCATCGGGGGCACGTCGCTCATCTTCGACGGCCCGGGTGAACTGACGGGCCCCGCGGGCACCGACCGCATCACCCTCACGGGGCTGGAGTACGAAGTCGGCAACTACCTGCCCAAGGAGGGCACGGCCCTGCTGGAGACGGCGGAGGGACGCACCCTGAAGATTGCCTTCCAGCCCGTGCTCTGGCGCGTGGGCAAGGCGGAGATCACCGTGGATGAGAAGGAGCCCGTGACAGTGCCTGTGATCCGCTGAGTCGCCGCACGGCCCCTTCCGCGCCAGTCCCCCTGGCGCGGACGCTCACTCCTGGAACGACTGGGTGAGCTTCGCGATGGCCCCCGGCAGTCCGCGCACGCGCAGCCGGCTGCCGACCTCGTCGTAGGCCTGGGACACCACCGTGGTGTGTTCGTACACCTCGCTGATGCGTCCCTGCCGGGCGTAGGGAATCACCAGGTCCGCCTCCACCATGGAGGACTCGAAGAAGGCGATGATGTTCTTGCGCAGCATCGCCACGTCGTCCGGCTGGTGCGCGGAGAGCATGAGCGCGTCCGGGTGCTTCGCCAGCAGCGCTTCCCTGGCCGCCGCGTCCAGCCGGTCCGCCTTGTTGAAGAGCAGCTTGCTCGGCACGGCGTTCGCGCCAATGTCCCGGAGCACCGTGCGGGTGACCTCCAACTGCGCGGCCCACGTGGGGTCCGACGCATCCACCACGTAGAGCAGCAGCGACGCTTCCAGCGCCTCGTCCAGCGTGGAGCGGAAGGACGCGACCAGGTCGTGCGGCAGCTTCTGGATGAAGCCCACCGTGTCGGAGACGAGGATGCGCGGACGGGTCTCCGGCTGCATCGCGCGCACCGTGGTGTCGAGCGTCGCGAAGAGCTGGTCCGCGACCAGCACCGTGCTGCCCGTCAACGCGCGCATCAGCGAGGACTTGCCCGCGTTCGTGTAGCCGACGAGCGCCACCCGCAACTGGTCCCTTCGCGCGTAGCGGCGGTGGTCCTGGTCCTTCTGGATGGCCGCCAGTCCCTCGCGCAGCTCCGCCAGCCGGTCGCGAATCTTGCGGCGGTCCAGCTCCACCGCCGAGTCACCCGAGCCACGGCCCTGTTGCCGCTCGCGGCCTCCGGAGGACTCCCGCAGCCGGGGGGCCAGGTAGTTGAGCCGGGCGATCTCCACCTGCATCCGCGCTTCGTGGCTCTTCGCGTGCCGGTGGAAGATGTCGACAATCACGCCCGCGCGGTCCAGCACCGTCGCCCCGGTGGCCTTCTCCAGGTTGCGCAACTGGCCCGGGGACAGCTCGTGGTCCACGACCACCACGGTGGGCCGGGGCTCCGCCTTGTCGTCCTCCTCCGAGGGCGGAGGCAATGCGGCCTCCTCCGGCTCCACGTCGTCGGCGTCCTCTTCGACGACCTCGTCCTCGGGGTCGGGCTCCGTGTTGGCGGCGGCCTCCCACTTCTCGCGGGCCTTCGTCGTCCGGTCCTGCGCCCCGGACGCAATCACGCCCGTGCCTCCGGTGAGGGCGGCCAGCTCCTTGAGCTTGCCCGTCCCCAGCACCGTGCCCGTGGCCAGCCGCTCCCGCTTCTGGGACACGGTCGCCACCGAGTCGTACCCCAGCGTGTGCACCAGCCGGCGCAGCTCCGCGAAGTCCGCGGCGTGCTCTTCGTCAGAGACGCCCGGAAGCTGGACACCGACGAGGACTGCACGCGGACGTTCAGGGAGGGTGGAGATCGCCATGCGGATGCTCGTAACACGTCGGGCCGTCCCGTGACGGGGCGAGTCCACGCCACCCGACACTCCCCGGGCCCGGGCGATGCCTTGCCTGGATGGGGAGGGGGCAGGAATGCCGAGGG
>NZ_RAVZ01000522.1 GCF_003611635.1 Corallococcus terminator
CCGCGAAGGCGGGCGTGGGCGCGGGCGGCGGCTCCGGCGTGCGCAGGAAGAAGAAGATGCCAGCCCCGCCCAGGAGCGAAACCAGGACGGCGATGCCCAGGGGCCAGCGCAGGGAACGAGGAGAGGACGGCGGGACGGGGGCGTTGTCGGTGGGGCTCATGGGGAGAAAATCCAGTCCGTGGAGAAGGAACTACAGCTCGCCCGCATGGGCCTGTTCGGGCAGGCGGAAGGAGAACTCGGCGCGCCGGTTCTTCGCCGGAGCGTCCACGTCCGCGGGCCGCTCCTCACCGTAGGAGACGACGGAGACGCGCTCGGGTTCGACCCCCAGCCGCATCAGGTACGCGCGCACGCTGGCGGCGCGACGCTGTCCCAGGGCGATGTTGTATTCCGTGGTTCCCAGCTCACACGTATGGCCTGACACGGTCACCTTCGCGACGGAGCGCTGGCGCAATGCCTGTGCAACCCGCGTCAGCTCATCGCCTGCTTCGGGTGGGAGGCTGGACGAGTCGAGCGTGAAGTAGATGGGCGCGGCCCTGAGCGCCGCCAGTGCCTGCTCCGTGTCATCGGACGCGGGCGGTGCGGTGGCGTCGCGCTCCCTCGCGGCGGCCGGTGGCGGCCGGGTCACAGCGTCAGCGGTGCTCGGATTGGCGGCGCGCCTCGCGCAACCCGTGAGTCCAACAGCCGTCAGCAGAAGGAAGAGGAGGGTTCGGTTCATGCCCTTGCACATGAGCAAGGGCTGTGCCGCTGTCTTCTCGTCTGGAGCCGCGCACCGTGCGGCGCCACGGCTGGCAAAGCGCGCCGTTCTAACGTTGCGAAATGCCGCTGTCGGTCCGCTCCCTGCGGTGGATGGTGGAGACATCAATCCCCAGCAGCTCCGCGGCGCGCGTCTTGTTGCCTCCACAGCGTGCGACCACCCAGGCGATGTATTCACCTTCGAGTTGCCGCAACGGCACCACCTGCCCGTGGGCCGCGGCCAGCGGGTGGACCTCCGGTGCCGCGACGTCCGCGCAGTTCAGCCGCAGCATGGACAGGTCCACCGTGGGCTGCGCGCCCAGCACCACCAGACGCTCCATCAGGTTCTCCAATTCGCGGACGTTGCCGGGCCAGGGCATGCGCGTGAGCGCGGCCACGACCTCCGGGGCCAGCGCGCCCACCGGCGAGCGCGGATTGCGCAGGCGCGCCTGCGCCACGAAGTGCTCCGCGAGCTTCGGGATGTCCTCCGTGCGCTCACGCAGCGGCGGAATGCGCAGCGAGACGACATTGAGCCGGTAGAAGAGGTCCGCCCGGAAGCGGCCCTCCTTCACCCGTGCCTCCAGGTCCTGGTGCGTGGCGGCGAGGATGCGCACGTCCACCCGGCGGGAACCGTCCGCCCCCACGGCCCGCACCTCGCCGTCCTGCAGGACCCGCAGCAGCTTCGCCTGGAGCTCCGGAGGCATGTCCCCGATTTCATCCAGGAAGAGCGTGCCGCCATCCGCCTCGACGAAGAGGCCCCGGCGCGTGGTGGTGGCGCCGCTGAAGGCCCCCTTGAGGTGGCCAAACAATTCGCTCTCCAGCAGCGCGTGGGGCAGCGCGGTGCAGTTGACCGCCACGAAGGGCTGCTGGCTGCGCGCCCCCTCGGAGTGGAGCGCCCGCGCCACCAGCTCCTTGCCGCTGCCGCTCTCCCCCCGGATCAACACCGGGGCCTCCGAACAGGCCACGCGGTCGATGAGCTCGTACAGCGTGCGCATGGGCATGCTGTGGCCCAACAGGGACCCCAGGCCGCTGCGCTGCGCCACCTGGCGCTTGAGGTCGCGGTGTTCGGCGCGCAGACGCCGGGCCTCCAGCGCCCGTCCCACGTGGAGCAACACCTCGTCCAGCCGGAAGGGCTTGGTGAGGTAGTGGTAGGCGCCGCGCTTCATGGCCTCCACCGCGCTCTCCACCGCTCCGAACGCGGTCATCAGCAGGACGGGCAGCTCCGGGTCGTGCTTCCTCGCCGCCGCGAGCACGTCCATTCCGTCCACGTCCTCCATGCGCAGGTCGCACAGGACGACGTCGTAGAGGCGCGAGCGGAGCTGGGCGATGGCGTCCGCGCCGCTCGAGGAGAGGTCCACGCGATAGCCGGCGTCCGTGAGCGGCTCCTTCAACATCTGTCCCATCTCTTCATGGTCATCCACCACGAGGATGTGCGCGCTAGACGGCATGTCGTTCCTCCCAATTGGGGGCGGCGGCCACCGGCCACCGCAGCGTGACGACGGTGCCCCGGCCGGGCTCGCTGTCGACCCCGATCTGGCCACCGTGGTTGCGGACGATCTGCGCCACCACGCTCAAGCCCAGGCCCGTGCCCTGGCCCCGCTTCTTGGTGGTGAAGAACGGGTCGAACACCTGGTGCAGATGCTCCGGCGCGATGCCCCGGCCGTCGTCCTGGATGCGGATCTCCACCATCTCCAGCGCCTGGGCGCCCGACCCCGCGAAGGCCGCCGCGCTCAGCTTCACCCGGCCTCCGGCGCTGCACGCGTCACAGGCGTTGAGGGTGAGGTTGAGCAGCACCTGCTGGAGTTGATCCGCGTCCGCCGCCAAGCAAGGCAGCCGTTCGGGCACGTCCAGTTCGAAGTCGAGGTGCCGTCGCTCGGCCTCCACGTCGAGCAGTTCCTGGAGGCCCCGCACCACGGGGACGAGCGGGACGGCCGCGGCGCGGGCGGGCTGGAGCCGCGAAAGGTCCAACAACTGGCGGATGATGCGGCTCACCCGGTCGATCTGCGTGACGATGGCGTTGAGGCCCCTGCCCTGCGGGTGCTCCACGCCGCCCACCTTCTGGAGCATGTATTCCGCATGGCCGCGGATGATGCCCAGCGGGGTGCCAATCTCGTGGGCCACGCCCGCCGCGAGCACGCCCACCGTGGCCAGCTTCTCCGCCCGCAGGAGCTGGTCCTCCAGCATGCGCACGTTGCTCAGGTCCTCCAGCACCAGCAGCGTGCTGACCTCACCGTCCCCATGCTCCAACGGAACGGAGTGGACGTTGTACTGGTCCTTCTCCGTGAAGAGGCTGAGCGGCTCACCGTGCAGGCTGCGCACGACGCCCAGGCCGCGCGCGGAGGCCACCAGCGCGACCAGCCGTTGCACCGCGGCGGCGGGGGCCGTGGGGAAGGCCTCCAGGAGGGTGCTGCCCACCGCGCTGGGCGGCAGGCGGGAGCGCAGGGCCTGGTTCACCCCACTGATGCGACCCTCGTGGCTCAGGGCGAGGATGCCCGTGGGGATGTGGTCGAGGATCTTCTGCGTCTTCTCATGCAGGTGGGCGAAGCGGGCGGCGTGGCGGCGGCTCTCGCTGAGCGCCACGGCCCGGCGGTTGGCCAGCACCACGTAGGTTCCGAACGCCACCAGGAACACCGCGATGAGCAGCGCCGCCAGCGACAGGCGCAGCACCAGGGTGCGCTCATGGGAGCGCAGCGCGCTGGTCGAGGACAACGTCGCCACGGACCAGGAGGCCTCGCCGCGCATGCGCAGCGGCCGGAAGGTGGCCACCGCGTCCGCCGGCCCCAGGCCCAGCCGCTGCGCCTCGGCTTCGGGGATCCGCAGCGTTCCGGAGGCGCCCGCGCGCATGCGTTCCTCCAGTGCGAGCAGGCCCGGCACGAGCGCTCCCGAGGACTCCTTCATGCGCCGGTGCCACGCCACCAGACCCGGGTCGCTCATGGGGGCGGGCATGCCGTGGGCCCCCAGCAACAGAAGCCGGGTGTTCCCGTCCACCGTCACCATGCGCAGCGGCGCGAAGAGCGGCTCGGTGTCCACGAGGATGGCGACGGTACCTCCGCCCTCGGGCGCCTCGGAGTCGATGCGGGTCGCGAAGACGCGCATCCATCCGGAGCCGGAGGGTGCGCCCTCGATGGGGTACGAGGGGATGACGTAGCCCGCGGGGGCCTCGCGCGCCTGTCGCGCGGTGTCCGCCAGGGCCGGAGGATGGACGGACTCCCTCGGCAGGTGGCGCGATTTGCGGTCCACCAGGAAGAGGCGCTCGGCGCCATCCGGGCCGTGGACCGCGATGGCCCGGTACTGGCCCACCGACTCCAGCAGGGCACGCAGCTCGTTGTGGTGGTCCCCGGTGGAGCCCGGCTGGGCGAGCAGCTCGCTCGCGAAGCGCAGGTTGTCCCCCAGGTCCTCCAGGGAGCGGGCGACGCCACTGGCGGCCTCCTCCAACTGGGCCTGTCGGTCCCTCGCGAATTGATCCACGAGCGCCTGCCGGTCGCGCTGGATGAACCTCACGGCCCCGCCCGTCACGAGGGCCAGGGCGAGGATGAGCAGGAGCAGGGGGGCGAGGAGGCGGTGCATGGGGC
>NZ_RAVZ01000523.1 GCF_003611635.1 Corallococcus terminator
ACCGCGAATACGCGCGTCACCTCTGGCCGGCTGGCGACGAAGTCCTCCGCCCGCTTGAACAGGCGGTTGGTCTCCTCCAGGCTGCTGCCCACCGCCGTCTGCAAGCGCACCGACATGCGGCCCTGGTCCTGCGACGGGACGAACTCGCCCGGCAGCGCCTTGAACGCGAACGCGCTCAGCACCAGCATCGCCACGGCCACCAGCAGCACCCGGTACGGCCGCACCAGCCCCCAGGCCAGCACGCGCGCGTACAGGTTCTCCAGCTTCGTGAAGGCCTTGTCCACCACCACGCCCACGCGGCTGCGGTGCTCGCGCGACGTCTTGAGCAGTTGCGCGCACCGAGCGGGCGCCAGGGTGATGGCCTCCACGTAGGACAGCAGCACCGCCACGCACAGCGTGACGCCGAACTGGAGGAAGAACCGGCCGATGATGCCCTTCATGAACACGACGGGCAGGAAGATGGCCACCACCGCCAGCGTCGCCGCCAGCGCCGCGAAGGTGATCTCCGCGGTGCCCTCGCGCGCGGCGCGCACCCGGTCCTTTCCCTCCTCCGCGTGCCGGAAGATGTTCTCCAGCACCATGATGGCGTCGTCCACCACGATGCCCACCGCCAGTGCCAGGCCCAGCAGCGTGAACGTGTTGAGCGTGAAGCCCAGGAAGTAGATGACCGCCACCGTGCCCAGAAGCGACATGGGGATGGCCAGCACGACGTTGAGCGTGCTCGACAGCGACCCCAGGAACACCCAGCACACGAACGCGGTGAGGATGCACGCGAGCAGCAGCTCGAACTCAATCTCGTGCACGCTCTCCTCGATGAACTGCGTCGAGTCGAAGTTGATGCTCGCGTTCATGCCCTCCGGCAGGTCCTTCTGGAGGTCCGCCAGCACCTGGCGCACCTCCTTGGCCACGGCCACCGCGTTGGCGCCGCGCTGCTTCTTGATGCCCAGGGCCTGCGCGGGCTCACCGTTGACGCGCGCCAGCCGCCGCTCGTCCTCGAAGCCATCCTCCACGATGGCCACGTCGTGCAGGTACACCGCGCGGCCGGCATCCTCGCGCACCACCACGTCGCGCAGCGTCTCCAGGTCCAACGCCTCGCCCATGAAGCGCACGTTGACCTCGCGGCCCTCCGTCTCGATGCGGCCGGCGGGCAGCTCCACGTGCTCGCGCTGGAGCGCCGCGACCAGGTCCGTGACGGTGAGCCCGTGCGCGTCCAGCTTCTGCGCGTCCACCCAGATGCGCACGTTGCGCTCCAGCAGGCCGCCCAGCATCACCTCGCCCACGCCGGGCACCGTCTGCAGGCGCTCCTTCACGCGGTAGCGGGCGAAGTCGCTCACCACCTGCTGGGAGAAGGGCCCGGACACGCCCAGCCACATGATGGGCTGATCCTCCGGGTTGGACTTGGAGACGACGGGAGGATCGATGTCCAGGGGCAGCCGGCGCTGGGCCTGGCTCACCTTGGTCTGCACGTCCTGGAGCGCCAGGTCCACGTTGCGCGACAGGTCCAGCTCCACCGTGATGTTCGCGCTGCCCTGGCGCGCCGACGAGGTGATGCTCTTGACGCCCTCCACCTGCGTCACGGCCTCCTCGATGAACTCGACGACGTCCGTCTCCACCGCCTCCGGGTTGGCGCCATCCCACGACACGGAGATGTTGATGGTGGGGAAGTCGACGTCCGGGAACTGGCTGATGCCGATGCGCTGGGCCGCCACCAGTCCGAAGATGATCGTGGCCGCCATGATCATCCAGGCGAACACGGGCTTCTTGATGCAGACGTCGGTGATGCTCATGGCCGACCCTCCGTGCCCTGGGCCGTGTCCGTGCGGGCCTCGGGAGCGGGCTGCTCGCCGGTGACCTTCGGCTTGGGGCTCTCCGACACGCGCACGGCGACGCCGTCACGCAGGGCCTCGGCGCCGCGCACCACCAGCGTCTCACCGGGCTTCAGGCCCTCCTTCACCTCCACCCGTCCGTCCGACGTGCGAAGGCCCAACTCCAGGATGCGCTCGCGCGCCTTGTTGTCCGTCACCACGAACGCGAGGAAGCCGCGCTCGCTGGGGCGGATGGCCGTCTGCGGAATCACCGGGCTGCCGCCGCGCGTCTCCACCGGCACGCTCACCGAGGCGAACGCGCCGGGGCGCAGCTTCTGGGCCGCCTCCCCCGTCACCTCCGCCGTCACCGCCACCATGCGGCTCTGGTCGTCCGCGCTCGCGGCCACGTAGGTGATCTTCGCGGTGAACGTCCCGCCCTCCGAGCGCACCGTGAACTTCGCGGGCATGCCCGGCGTGATGCGCGTCACGTCCGCCGCGGGCACGTTGAAGCGCAGGAGCAGCGGCTCCCGCCGCAGGAGCGTGGCCAGCACCACGCCCGGCTGCACGTACTGGCCGGTCTGCACCGTGCGCGTCTGGAGGACGCCGTCCATGGGCGCGCGCACGTAGGCGTCGCGCTGGTTGAGCTGCGCCTGATCCAACATCGCCTTCGCGGAGGCCACGTCCGCCTGCGCGGTGGCGGCGCGGGCCTGGAACGTCTCCAGTTGTTCGGCGGGCAGCAGGCCCGGGCTCTGCGCGTTGACCTCCGCGCGGCGCTGGGCCCCGGCCTTCGCCTCCACCAGCGCGGCCTGGGCCTTCTGAAGCATGGCCTCCGCGGAGCGCACGGCGATGGCGTAGCGCGCGGGTTCGATCTCCGCGAGCGTGTCGCCCTTCTTCACCGCCTGGCCCTCGCTGAAGTTCACCTTCTCCAGCGCGCCCGGCACACGCGCGGTGATCTGCACGCGCTCGAAGGCCTCCACCGCGCCCACGGCGCTGACCGCGTACTCCACGTCGCGCGTCTCCACCGGCGCGACCTCCACCGGGAACTGGATGGGGCCCCGGCCGGACACACCGCCCTTGCCGCCCTTGCCGCCGCCCGCGGCAGCCGCCTCTTCCTTCTTGCAGCCCGGGGCCAGGGACAGCACGGCCAGGGACAGGGCCAGCACTCCAGTGCGTCGCATTGCCTTCACGGTTCCTTCCCCAATGGATTGAGTCCAACAGCGGCCCGGAGGCCCAGCAGCGCCACGCCCAGCCCATAGCGATTCCGGGCCAGCGCGACCTCCGCCTCGAAGAGACTGAGTGACGCGTCCGCCACGGTGAGCGCGGTGGACAGGCCCTGGCGGTACAGGATGCCCGTCTCCGCGGCGTTCTTGCGTGCCGCGCGGGCCGCCTGCTCCGTCTGCGCGAGCGCCGCGCGGGCCGTCTCCAGATTCACCCGCGCCTGTTCGATGTCCACCGACACGCGCCGCGTGGCCGCCTGCGTGTTCAGCTCCGCCGCGTTGGCGTTGGCCACGCGTTCGCGGCGATCCGCGTAGCGCGCGCCGCCGTCGAAGAGGTTCCAGGTGAGATCCACCGTGAGGAAACCATCACCGACGTTGCCGTTGAGACCCGCCTCGTTGGTGAGGCGGAACTGCGCGGTCGCTCCCAGCGTGGGCAGCAGGCGGGCCAGGGGCTCCTTCGCGCTCTCACGCAGCGAGCGCACCCGCAGGCGCGCGGAGAGGATGTCCGGCCGCCGGTCCGTCGCCCCTGCCGTGAGCACGTCCAGCGCGGGCGCGGGACGCGAGGCATCCAAAAGCAGCGGCTCAGGCGGGGCAAGCTCCCCCTGGACGGGCTCGACGAGCAGGAAGCCCAGCTCCAACCGGCTCGTCTCCGCAGTGCCCAGCGCCGCGGCGAGGTTGGCCTCCGCGGTGGCGACCTCCAGCTCCGCGCGGGTGACGTCGTTGGTGCTGGCGAGCCCCGCGGCGGCCCGGGCCTGCGCGTCCGCGAGCCCCTGGCGCGCATAGGCGAGCCGCTGTTCGGCGGCCTGATACACCTGCTGGTTGGCCAGGGTGACGAGGAACGCGTTGGCCGCCGAGAAGGAGACCTGCCGGCGCGACTCCACCGCGTCCAACTGCGCCGCCTCGCTCTCCAGCTTCGCGGCCCGGTACAAGGGGATGCCGCGCGCGTCGAAGAGCGCCATCCGCCCGTTGAAGTTGGCGCCCAGGGCGTTGAACTGCTGGAGGACGACGGTCTGTCCGCCCACCTCACGGGTGGATTCGCGCAGGCGGCGCGTGTAGGTGCCGGTGGCGGTGAGGCTGGGCAGGAAGAAGGCCCGGGCGCGGGCGACGCGGGCCCCGGCGGCCTCCGCGAGCTGTCCCGCGGCGAGGACGGCCTCGTTGCGCTCCGACGCGAGCGCCACGGCGCGCTCCAGCGTCAGCGGGGTGGCGCCGGGCTCCGGGGCCTGGGGCTTGGGG
>NZ_RAVZ01000524.1 GCF_003611635.1 Corallococcus terminator
CGCCTGCCTCCCCGCCCCCCCGGCCCCTCCCTGGGGGGCCATCGCACCCGGAGTGACACCCAACACCAGACAGTCCGTGGAGGAATTCTCAATTCCTCGCAAAGACAGTCCATGGGTCATTTGGGCTCCAAGTGGGTGTCTGGGTACTTCATCCTTCAGTACAGTCTTTCGGGTATTGCTAGAAAATTACATCTGTGGCAAAGAATGTTCACGGGCCCTGGCTGTCAATGTCTGGCGTCAGACCCGTACCCACCCGCAGGCTTCGCGCCCTCTGGAGACAGACATGTCACTCCTTCGTCCGCTTTCCCTTTTCGCCGCCCTCGTGACGCTCGGTGGCTGTGGCACCGAGTCCTTTGACGAGCGCCCGACCCTCGGTCAGTCCGAGGCCGCACTGACGGGCATCGACCTGAGCGTCTCCGAGCTGGGCGTGACGTGCGAGGGCCAGGTCCTGACGGTGACGGGGGCCATCCGCAACGAGGCGCCCACGGGCATCGACCCGTCGATCGCGGGCATCTACGCGGGGGACCCGACCCAGGGCGGCACGCTGCTGGCGACGGTGAACGTGCCCTGGCTGGTGGGCAAGGAGCGCTATCCCTTCCAGGCGGTGGTGGAGGTGCCGGAGGGGACGCAGAAGCTGTTCGTGGTCGCGGACAACTTCGGCTTCTACCCGGAGGACGACGAGCTGAACAACACCGCGTCGGTGACGCTGGCGGCCGGTGGCGGCTGTGTGGTGAACCAGGCGCCGGTGGCGCTCTGCAAGGACGTGACGGTGTCGGCGTGCGCCGCCCAGGCGTCCATCAACAACGGTTCGTACGACGTGGACCTCTTCCCCCAGGCGCTGAGCTTCTCGCAGAGCCCGGCGGGTCCCTACGCGATGGGCACGACGCCGGTGACGTTGACGGTGTCGGACGGGATGGATTCGAACACGTGCTCGGCGACGGTGACGGTGGTGAAGCCGTCCGCGCCGGTGGCCGGGGCGAGCAAGGACCTGGTGCTGCCGTTCTCCGCCGCGGCGGAGTACAAGCAGGTGACGCTGGCGGACTGCGCGCAGCCGGCGACGGATAGCTGCGGCGGGGCGTTGGATCTGCAGCAGTCGGGCTCCATCGTCCGCATCGTGTCGGACGAGACGGAGGACGCGCTGTCCGGGCTGCGGCTGCTGGCGTGCAAGGACATCAAGCTGAGCGCGGACCGCAAGTCGGCGCAGTTGCGCGCGGAGTCCGGTCTGCTGGGCAATGGCCGCGTGTACACGATGGTCTATGAGGTGAAGGACGCGTTCGGCAACGCGACCACCGGTAGCTGCAAGGTGAAGGTGCCCAGCCTCCAGGGCATCCTCTCCGTGGGCCTGGGGCCGGTGTACTGCCAGGGCACGGCCTGCCCCGCGGGCACGGGCAGCGGGCTGCTCTGCTCGCTGCTGTAGTCCCAGCACGCACTGTCTGGCGGCCCGGGAGGCGCGGAGGTTCGCGCGGCCCGGGCCGTCGTCGCGTGAAGGGGGAGGGCCGCTTCACCGTCGGTGCAGGCGTGCGAGGGAGCCACTGCGTGCGTTGACGCAGATCGGAGCCTCCCCTAGCTTGGCCGGCTTCCCGGCGCCGCCGCTTCCGAGGGTGAGGAAGGGCCGTGTCGCGAACACCCCTCATGATGCGCAGGACGGAAGAGGATTCGGGTCAGGGGGAGGCGCCGCGGGACGAGCGTGCGCCGGATGGCCTCATGCCCGTGCTCCGCGTGGAGTACGACACGGACGTCGAGGCCGGTGGTCACGTGGCCCCCGTGCTCCGGGTGCGTCCGGCGTGGCCGCCGCCAGAGGACGGGGAGGACGCGCAGGGCTCCCTGGCGGGTGTCGCTCGCGACGTGAATCGCGGGCGCGAGGACTCCACGCCTGACCTCGTTCGTGACGGAGGGGGAGCGAAGGGCGCGGGTTCGAACTTCGTACGTGATGACGGGGCGCCGAAGCTCCCTGCTCCGAACCGTGCTCGTGAGCTTGCCTCTCGGGATGCCGAAGTGGGCTTCGGGCGTGACGATGCAGCCTCGAAGCCTCCCGCTCCGAACCTCGCGCACGAGGCCGCACCCCGGCCCGCCACGCTCGACCTCGGACGTGACGACGCAGTCTCGAAGGTCGTTGCCCAGGACCTCGCTCGCGCGGCCGCCACCCGGCCCGCCACGCTCGACCTGCTCCGCACCGCGGCCCTGCGGCTCTCCGCGCCGAAGCCCGCGCGGGAGGACGCCTCGAAGGCCACGGCCCGTGCCGCCTCCGCGCCAGAGTTCGTGCGCGTGGACGACGCCGCCGACGTCCGCCCTCCCGAAGAAGCCCCGGCCCGGGACGTCTCCACCACCGGGGACGTCACCCCCGCCGAGCGCCAGGCCATGCAGGCCGCCGTGTCCTCCGGTCGCCGCAGGGAGCAGTGGGTCGCGCCCACCTATCTCCCCGAGGAACTGCGCGACGCGCTCGTGGCGGAGCGCAGCCAGTACCGCGCGCAGCGGATCCAGGAGGCCCGCGAGGTAGGGCTGGCCGGTCCCGGGGTGCTTGGACTCGTGCCGGTGCCCGCCGCGGATCCGGACTGGTCCGGCGGCTCGCTGCTCGGCTTCGTGGGCGAGGAGCTGGTGTTCGCCGGGGACATCGTCCACCTGGACTTCGAATCCGGCCGCGTCTTCGCGTCCTCGGATTCGGGAGAGGACCTGGACCGCCGTGTCCTCTCCTGCGAGCGCTGGTGCTACCGGCCCTACGACTTCGCCGAAGCCCTGTGCGCCGCGGCCTCCGCCTACGAGGAGCGCGTCCCCGCGCTCACCACCGCGCTGGCCCGGGCCCGTGGCGAATCCGCCGCGTCCCCGCCTTCTCCTCGCGACGCGGAACTCATCCCGGTGGACCGGCTCTGGCGCCAGCCGTGGGGCTGCGTCTGGGGCCCTCCCGGCACCGGTAAGACGACCGCCGTCGCGGACCTCATCGCCCGGGCCCTGCGCGCGTACCCGAACGAGCGCATCCTCGCGGTGGCGCCCACCAACCGCGCCGCGGACGAACTGGTGTTGCGTGTCAGTGCCCTCCTGGAGCGCGACCCCATCCCGCTGCGCCCGCTGGCCCGCAGCATCTTCCGGGGCGGCACCGGCGCGAGCGAGGCCCTGGCGAAGCTGCCCACCGTGGCCCTGGAGCAGAACAAGACGAGCAAGCTGCTCAGCACCATCCAGGAGCGCGAACGCGAGCTCACCCTGGAGCGCTCCCGGGGCGGCGCCGCGCCGGAGCTCGCCAAGATGCAGGCGGAATTGCGCACGCTGCGCGGCCGCGTGAAGGACCCCACGCTGAAGGAGGCGGAGAAGGGCGACAGTCCCCTCATGGTGCTCACCGTGCACCGCGCGCTCCGGCTGGTGTCGGAGCTGGAAGGGGAGGAGACCTTCCAGCGGCTCGTCGTGGACGAGGCCGGCATGGTGACGCGCGCGGCGACCGCGCTGCTCGCCCCGTTGGCGAAGCAGGTGACGCTCGCGGGAGACCCCAAGCAGATTGGCCCCGTGAGCCGCGCGGCGGAAGGCGCGGGCGGCGGCGCGCAGACATGGCTGCGCGCCAGCGCCCTGTCCCACCTGGAGGACGCGGTGAAGGACGCGGAGCGGCCGGACGTGCTGCTCTTGCGCACCCAGCACCGCATGCACCCGGACATCGCCCGCGTGGTGAGCCACTTCTGCTACGGCGGCGCGCTGGAGGACGGCGACCTCGTGAAGGACCGGGCCCGACGGCCCGCGCCCGTGCCCGCCTTTCCGGCGCGAGCGATGTGGCTGGTGCTGGACGGCTTGAGCCGCGACAACCGCCGCCTCACGCACGGCCGCGGCGAGACGGGCTCCGGCTACCAGCGCGAACTGTCCGCCGAACTCGCCGTCACCCTGGCCCGTCAGGCCGTGCGCCTGGGCCTCACCGTGCTGTGCGTGACGCCCTACCGCGCGCAGGCGGCCCTGCTGCGCAAGCTGGGCAACGCGGCGGGACTGCGCCACGACATGTTCAGCGCCTCCACCATCCACCGCCAGCAGGGCACGCAGTACGACGTGGTGATGGTGGACACCGTGGCCGGAGGCCGCCCCTTCCCGCCGCACACGCTGGTGCCCATCCTCAACGTGGCCGCCAGCCGCGCGAAGGACTACCTGCTGGTGCTCGCCTCGCGCGCGGAGGCAGGAGCCTCGCCCGTGCCCCGGCGCTTCCTGTCGCTTCTGCCCCCCGTGCGCGTGCATCCGGGCACACCGCCCCGGCTGGAGCTCATCGCCTCGCAGCCACGTCCCCCTC
>NZ_RAVZ01000525.1 GCF_003611635.1 Corallococcus terminator
GCGCCGTGGCGGAGCGTGCTGTATCCGGAGACGTGGCAGCCGGGGTACACGCGGCCGGGCAACGCGTCGCAGTTCCTGCATGACTTCTCCTACGCGGGCTACCGGCAGCGGCAGGCGGAGCCGCCGGTGCGGATGGACCGGGTGCTGGATGTGACGCAGGCGCCGTACTTCGCGGACAACACGGGCGCGTCGGACGTGACGGCGGTGTTGCAGCAGGCCATCAACGACGCGGGCGCGGTGGCGGGTGGCGGGGTGGTGTACCTGCCCCGGGGCACGTACCAGGTGGCGCCTCCGGCGGGCAAGGCGTACGCGCTGTACATCGGCAAGAGCAACGTGGTGCTGCGCGGGCAGGGCGCGACGGCGACGTTCCTCTACAACTCGGCGACGAACATGCGCCTGAAGAAGGTCATCCTGGCGGGCCCGCGCGAGTCTTCGGTGTCCTGGACGTCCGCGGCGACGGCGTCGGTGGCGCTCACGCAGGACGCGGCCAATCTGGCGACGCGCATCCAGGTGGCGAGCGTGGCCAGCTACCCCGTGGGCACGTGGCTGGTGGTGCGGGCGGACCTGACGGCGGCGCGCAGCGAGGAGCTCAACATGGGCACCACGTGGACGTCGCTGCCGGGGCCGTCCTTCTACCGGCGGGTGGTGGCGGTGGATGCGGCCACGCGGACGCTGACGCTGGACATCCCGCTGCGCCAGGGGCTGCTGATGCGCGACGGGGCGCGCGTGTATGGCATTCCCGCGCACCTGACGGAGGTGGGCATCGAACACCTGTCCATCGGCATGCGGGAGAACGCCACGCCGGGCACGGGTGAGGAGGACTACAGCGTGCCGGGCAAGGGCGCGTACGAGATGCACGATGCGGTGGCGGTGCGGATGAGCCACGTGGTGGACGGGTGGATCCGCGGCGTCAACTCCTACCGCCCGCCGTCCAACACGCGGGACGTGCACCTGCTGTCCAACGGCATCGACCTGGATTACTCGCGCAACATCACCGTGGACTCGAGCCAGATGGAGAAGCCCCAGTACATGGGCGGTGGCGGAAACGGCTACCTGTATTCGATTCGCGGCAGTGACAGCCTCTTCAAGGACAGCGTGGCGTACGGAGGGCGGCACAACTTCGACTTCCGCTCCATGCACACCACCGGCAACGTGCTGTTCAACAACCGCGCGTCCAACGGGGACAAGGTGTCTGACTTCCACATGCACCTGAGCGCGGCGAACCTGGTGGACAACACCACGCTCTACCTGGAGCGCTTCGAGGCGGCGGACCGGACGCCCTACGGCACCGTCAGCCACGGCGTCACCACGACGCAGAGCGTGTTCTGGAACACCAACGGGGCGAAGCCGCCGGCCTACGGGGGCTCCAGCATGGTGCGCTCGCATCAGTACGGGCAGGGCTACGTGATTGGCATGCGCGGCAGCGCGACGACCGTGGATGTCGCGGTGACGACGAAGACGGCGCCCGCGGACCTGGCGGAGGTGGCGACGTCCGGGAATGAACTGGTGCCGCAGTCGCTCTACGTGGACCAGACGCAGAGGCGCCTGGGGCGCGCGGTGGAGCACGACGCGAGGGCGCTGGTGTACCAGGCGGAGAACCTGAAGCCGACGAGCGCCGGGGACCTGTCGTCCACGAACGTGGAGACGGGCGCGGAGATGGGCGGCATCCGCTACCACAACACGAACGCGGTGGGCGCGAAGGTGACGTACACGCTCATGCCACGCACGGTGGGCACGTTCGCGGTGCGGGTGCTGACCAAGCGCAACAACGGGCGCGGGCAGTACCAACTGGACGTGGGGGGCGTGGCGGTGGGCGGGACGCGGGACGAGTACTCCAGCGGCACGGCGTACGCGGAGGTGGAGCTGGGGACGGTGACGTTCACCGACCTGGAGCCCAAGCTGTTCACCTTCACGGTGGTGGGGAAGAACGCGGCGAGTGCGGGTTACAACGTCGCATTGGACGCCATCCGACTCGTCCGGCGGTAGGGCGCGGCGCGCCTCTGGGAGGCGCGGGCGGACCGGGGTATAGACGGGCCCATGCACGTCTATGCCGCCGCGTTGGCCCAGGAGCTGGGCATCAAGCCGGAGCAGGTGGACCGGACCCTCGCGTTGCACGAGGAGGGGGGCACGGTCCCCTTCATCGCACGCTACCGCAAGGAGGCCACGGGGGGCCTGGATGAGGTTCAAATCCAGGCCATCCTCGACCGTTCCTCGGAGCGCGCGGAGCTGGATGGGCGGCGCGACACCATCCTGCGCAGCATTGAGGAGCAGGGGAAGCTGACGCCGGAGCTGTCCAAGGCGCTCCAGGCGGCGCGCACGCGCGCGGAGCTGGAGGACCTGTACCTGCCCTACAAGCCCAAGCGGCGCACGCGCGCGGCCATCGCCCGGGAGAAGGGGCTGGAGCCGCTGGCGGACCTCGTGTGGAAGCAGGAGGGGCAGCGCGGGGAGAACGTGGACGCGCGCGTGAAGCCCTACGTGGACACGGAGAAGGGCGTCGCGGACGTGGCCGCCGCGTTGGCGGGAGCGCGCGACATCTGCGCCGAGCGTGTGGCGGAGGACGCGAAGCTGCGGCGTGAGGCCCGTGACCTGTGCACGCGGAGGGGTTCGCTGCGCTCGGACGTGGTGCCGGCGAAGAAGGGCGAGACGACCAAGTTCGAGAACTACTACGGCCACGAGGAGCCGCTGTCGCAGGCCCCGTCCCACCGCGTGCTGGCGCTGTTGCGTGGGGAGGAGGAGGGCGTGCTGAAGGTGAAGCTCGGCCTGCCGGACGACGAGGTGAAGGGGCTCTTCACCGGGCGCGTGGTGACCCGGCCGCAGTCGCTGTTCGCGGGGGAGCTGCGCGCGGCAGTGGAGGATGGGTGGGAGCGGCTGATGGGGCCGTCGCTGGAGTCCGAACTGCGCACGGAGCTGAAGGAGCGCGCGGACAAGGGTGCCATCGGTGTCTTCGGTGAGAACCTGCGGCACCTGCTGCTGACGGCTCCGGCCGGGGCGCGCGCGGTGCTGGCATTGGACCCGGGACTGCGCACGGGCATCAAGCTGGCGATGATGGACGTGACGGGGACGGTGGTGGAGACGACGACGCTGTACTCGGAGCGCAGCGCGGACGAGCGGGCGCGGGCGGCGAAGTTGTTGGAGGCGGTGGTGCGCAAGCACAAGCCGGAGCTCATCGCCGTGGGCAACGGCACGGGCAGCCGGGAGGCGGAGCTCTTCACGCGGGACACGCTGAAGGCGCTGGGCCTCCAGATTCCGGTGGTGTCGGTGAGCGAGCAGGGCGCGTCCATCTACTCCGCGTCGGAGGTGGCGCGAGAGGAGTTCCCGGAGCTGGACGTGTCGCTGCGCGGCGCGGTGTCGATTGGCCGGCGGTTGCAGGACCCGCTGGCGGAGCTGGTGAAGATCGACCCGAAGAGCATTGGCGTGGGGCAGTACCAGCACGACGTGGACCAGGGCCTGCTCAAGAAGAAGCTGGGCGAGGTGGTGGACTCGTGCGTGAACGCGGTGGGCGTGGACGTGAACACCGCGTCACCGCAGTTGCTGGAGCACGTGTCCGGCGTGGGGCCGTCGTTGGCGAAGAAGCTGGTGGCGCACCGGTCGGCGAAGGGGCGCTTCACCACGCGGCGGGAGCTGCTGAAGGTGAGTGGCCTGGGGCCGAAGACGTTCGAACAGGCGGCGGGCTTCCTGCGCGTGCGCGGGCCGGAGCCGCTGGATTCGAGCGCGGTGCACCCGGAGCGCTACTCCGTGGTGGAGCGGATGGCGAAGGACCTGGGCGTGGACGTGGCCTCGCTGGTGGGCAACGCGACGCTGGTGCGCAAGATTGAAGCGAAGCGCTACCTGGGGCCGGAACTGGGCGAGCTGACGCTGAAGGACATCCTGGCGGAGCTGGAGAAGCCGAGCCGCGACCCGCGTGGTGACTTCACGGCGCATGCGACGCGGGATGACCTGCGCTCGCTGGAGGACGTGAAGGAGGGGATGGTGTTGCAGGGCACGGTGACGAACGTGACGGCGTTTGGCGCGTTCGTGGACGTGGGGGTGCATCAGGACGGGCTGGTGCATGTGTCGCAACTGTCCACGCGCTTCATCAAGGACGCGTCGGAGGCGGCGAAGGTGGGCGACAGGCTGACGGTGAAGGTGCTGACCGTGGACCTGGCGCGCAAGCGTCTGGCGTTGTCCGTGAAGGCGTTGCAGGAGGGCGGAACGCCGCAGGCCTCCGGGAAGCCCGCGGTGGGCGGGGCCACGGG
>NZ_RAVZ01000526.1 GCF_003611635.1 Corallococcus terminator
CCGGGGTGATGCTGCGATGGGCTCCGGGGTGATGCTGCGTGGATAACTGCCGTTCCGGGGTGATGCTGCGACGCTCTCCGGGGTGACGCTGCGATGGGTTCCGGGGTGACGCTGCGTGGATAACTGCTGTTCCGGGGTGATGCTGCGTGGGCAACTGGAGGCGGAAGCGGCGTCGGTGATGCGGCCGAGAGGGCACGGAGCAGCTCCGAAAGCTCTCGGGCGGGGAGGCTGGTAGCGTCCGTCCCCCGAAAGTCCTCCAGGAACGCGCTCAGCGGGCCCTACGCACGACGGAGAGGGCACTGCCTTGGGCTTTCCCGCCCCTCGACGCCAGAGCGAAAGAGCGGGGCGTAGCGCCCGTCAGGAGTCTGAGCAGCGCGCCTGGGCGAGCAGCACTCGGTGGATCCGGAGCAGGCGCTCCTCGGAAGAGGTCAACATCCAAGGGACGGCCGCACCCGTTCGTGGGCGCCACGTGGCCGCCAGTCGGCGGCATCACCGGCCGGGAGCCGGTCCTTCATCCCGGACCAGGTCGCTGGAGCGGCGTAGGTGGAAGCCCGCCTGCATGTGGATGCCCGCGGTGGACCTGCGACACACTGCTGCATCGAGCAGGGCCTACCCGACGGCCGCCAAGAGGAGTGCAGCCGTAACACGGCCGACGCGACTGGCTGGAGGAGCTGGAGCCGCGTCAGTCCTTCTTGGTGGTCGCCGGCAGACTGAGCACGTGCGTGCGGCTCGGGTGCAGGCGCAAGCCACCCTGGACGAACTCCAGGTTGGCCTGCGGGTAGAGCGCGTGCACCTTCTGCCAGTTGCGTTTGAAGTCCCTGGCAAACTCGCTCATGTCCTTGTGAGAGGACCCCATCTGGGCCGCGAGCGCGCGCCACGGAATGGCCCGTGTGGGCGCCTCCAGCTCGTGCACGCGAAAAGTCACCCAGGTGTAGATGTCGATGCCCAGCGAGGAGTGGAGGCGGGCCAGCTCGCGAATCACCCGCATGTCCACCGGCACGTTGTGCCGCAGCAGGTGGTTGTAGAAAATCTGGTTCAGGGTGATTTCGCTGGTCCACAGCCCGCGTTCATCCGGCCGAGCCGGGTCCCACAGGAGGTTGCGCGACTCGATGGGGAAGATGTTCTGCCCCTGGTCGGCCGCCGGGCGCGGCTTCCAGCTCCCATCCCGGTCCTGCGGCGGATTGAAGCTCCAACTGATGGGAGAGTGGATGAGTCGCGTCAGTTGGTTCTGCACGGCCTGGTAGGTGCCGCGGGCGCCCCCGGTGCGCTGGATGTCCAGCTTCTGCAGGAAGTTGCCGAAGGTGTCCCCCAGCTCCAGCTTGGGGTTGCGCGTGCGCACCGCCTCCGTGCCCATCCACGCGAAGATGAGGCGGGCGAGCGTGCCGTAGGGCAGGCCGTATTTGACGTGCTCCTTTCGGACGGGGTCGAAATAGGACGTGTTGTTGATGGTCAGCGTGAAATTCCGGTTGACCCTCGACCATGCCGGGAGGTCGTCACCCGGATTCTTGTGGGGCAATGACGTCTGCACGAGGATCTGCGAGTAGAAGCCCAGCTCGCCAGCGTCATAGGGCGCGACGCTTCGCACATCCTCGACGACCTGAACGACCTTCCGGAGATTCTTCGCTCCCAGCTTCCGGTTGTCGTACTTCTTCTTGTTGGTGCCGGCAGAGGCGCTGTCCGCATCGTCGGAGAGAAGCCGCGCCTGGCGCAGTAGGGTGTCCTGGTGCTGCGCCGGCCTCTGCAGCGAGATTCCAACCGAGTCGAACAGGTCGGGGCTTCTGAAGTTGGAGTCGCTCATGGGCGCAGGTCCTCGGGCCGCCGGATCATCGTTGATCACCGCTCGCCTGATCGGAAGTGGCGGATCATCGTCGCCGGTGCCTTTTGCGCGCCGGCAGACGTCTGCGGGCCGGAAATTGGGCCTGGGCGCGGTGCTACAGCCTTGTAAGAGGCAAGGTTCTTCAGCACGGCCGCCACGTAGGCAGGCGTCTCGCCGTTGTCGGGGAGAGCGGCGCCTTGCGGCCTTGGCCGCGCGTTGTAGGCCACCAGCGTGCTGATGAGGTCCCCCTCGTAGTGGCGCAGGAGGACGGCCAGGAGCCGCGCTCCGGCGAGGATGTTGCGCGCCGGCTTCCACAGCTCCTCGACGGTGAAGCCGAGGCGGGCGGCGTTGAAGGGCATGATTTGCATGAGCCCGATTGCGCCCACCGCCGACAAGGCCCGGGGGTTGAAGGCGCTCTCCTGTCGGATGACGGCCTTGATGAGCTCCGGGGGCACCGCGAAGGTGCCTCGGACAGCGACGACGGCCGCCTGAATCTCCGCCTCGAAGGGCGTGGGGGCCGAGAAGTCAGAAGCTGGGGCCGACGCCAGGAGGAGGAACAGCAGGAGTGAGGGCATAGAAAAAGCGCCCGCCCTTCCAGGCGGGCGCTGCTCAAGGAGAGGGGATGGGGAGGTGCTGGCCTAGAAGTCGCCGAAGAGGTCCGCGGCCGGAGCCGCCTGAGGCGCCCGGGCCTTGGCCTGGCCTCGCGCCGTCACCGTCTGCACGGTGGGCTCCTTCTTCGCAGGAGCCTCCACCTGGCGCACGTGCATGTAGTTCGTCAGCCCGAATCCGAGAACGAGGCCCACCGTCAGGCTCGGCTTCCACGTCGCGGCCTTCAGCATGAGGGACATCAGCATCATGGGCAGCATGGCGAAGAACATCATCGGGCACCTATGTCAGTGGCGGGGAGTAGCCTTGTGACGACGACCTGCGAGCGACATTCACTAAATGATGCGGATTCTGCACTAATTAGTGCAGGCGGGCGTTTTTGGCAAGGTGGAATGAAAAGGGGCTGGCCGCGTGAGCGACCAGCCCCTGCGCTGTGAGTGCGGCGTGGGCTAGCACGGTGATCACGGCGGTTGAGGCGGGTAGCCGCAGTAGGCGAACCAAGCGGCTGCGTCTTGCGGCCGCACGTCCGAGAGGGCCTCTCGCATGGCCTCAATGAGGGAGGCGTGTGTTCGTGCGCCGATGGCTTGCAGGCGCGTCTTCACCTTCAGCCAACACGACTCGATGGGGTTGAGGTCGGGGCTGTAGGGCGGCAGGAAAAGAAGGTGGGCCTTGCGGCTGCGAATGAGCGTCTCGACAGCGGGCCGGTGGTGGGCGCTGAGATTGTCCATGACAACGACATCGTGGGGCTTGAGGACGGGTAACAGCCCCTCTCGGACGTAGGTCTCGAAGCGTTCTCCATTGGTGGCACCCTCGAAGGTCAGCACGGGTCCTACGCCTTGGAGCGTCAGAGCCCCAATCATCGTGAGGACCTGCCGACGTCCCATTGGCACGTAGCCGCGTGCTCGCTGCCCTCGCTGAGCACGCCCATAGCGGCGAGTCATGTTGAGGGTGGCAGCGGTTTCATCAATGAAGTGGAGGTGCGAAGGTTTCAGCCCGGCGGCTTTACCCAGATACCTCCTTCGCGCTTGGCGACTCTTCGCCAGCCGTCGCTCGGAGGCGAGGAGTGACTTTTTTTTCGGGTGTAGCCCAGGCGCCGGAAGGCGCGCCCCATGGTAGGCCGGCTCACGCGTACGCCCGTCGCTTCTGCGTAGGCATCCGCAATCTCCTGCGTCGTGCCGTCGGGTTTGGCGTCCAGCAGTCGCTTCACCCTGGCCAACTGCGAATCGGGAATTCGGAAGTGGGGCCGAGGGCCGGGACGCAGTGGAGCGATGGAGTGCGTGCGCTTCCAGCGGCCGACGAGTCGATCAACCGTCGCGACCCCTACCCGAAACCGCTTGGCGATTTCTTCCCAGCTCCCCTCGTGCGCCAGGTACGCACCGAGAATGCGTTGCCTCAAGTCCATCGAAATTGGAGCGCCCATCGCCCCAATTTATGGGCTCCGGAGCCAACGACCTCGCTCCTGCGCTCTGGGCTGGACCAGGCCAGGGCTGCGCTCCTTGCTTCGCGCCATCAACATCCACGAGCACCGTTGTAAACGACGGAGCGCGATTCCCGATCGGCCTGGAGAGTAGGCGGGCGCCAGCAGCGCGGTGATGGGGCTGCGCCACCTCCACCGTGGTGGCCGCCGTGCTGCGCTAGCAGGAGCGCGGCCGTGAGGGACTGCGAGATGGCAGAGCCTTCAACGGCCAAGTCGCCCGCGACCATGGGACGCGCGCTGGTGGCCTCGGTGGGCGCACGTCGCAAGGGTGCGCTGCCCCTGGCCCGCGCGGCGGCGGCGCCAGCGCCTGTGGCA